>CAXTCI010000085.1:0-21039 GCA_964242325.1 uncultured Acetobacteraceae bacterium | reverse complement strand
GCCGTGGCGCGCTACCTCCATCGGGCCGAACCCGCCAGCATCGGCGGCTGCATTTTGGCTAGGACTGAAGATACTCCGCAAAATACTCGTCCACCGGGATTTCCCGCGACGTCAGGCCGAGCTGGTGCGCCATGGCGCAGAACTGTTGCATCGTGGAGCGGTTTTCTTCCAAGCCGTGCCCATACGCGTTGGGTCCAACGGCATCGGCCGCTGTGTCCAACTCCTTCTCGAACCACGGCGAGGCATATGGAAAACCGCGGACCGAGGCGCAGAACGCCGTTTCGCAGCGGATGAAAGCCTCGGTCACCCGGCGCGCAAGGCTCTTATCCGCCTCCCACACGTCGCGCCGCAGCACCATCAGGTGTTGCGGGGGCAGGACGCCGGTGTCGCCAAAATACTGCACCTCAACCGGGCGGTAGTCCGGAAGCAGCCGCACGATGGGGCCTGATGACGGGTCATAGCGCAAGGGCCGGGACGGGCTGTAGATCGCATCCAACTCGCCATCGACCAGCATCGCCGCCAGCGACCGGCCCGATGGCGGACGGGTGATGCCGGCAGGCAAATCGGCATCCATTCGAGGGGCGTAGGCGCCGTCGATCTCGCCGATGCACCATTGCAGCGCTAGCGGGTGCAGCCCGGCCCAGGCAAGGAAGTGGCGATACCAGATGGAGCCGCTGGCCGTCCAACTATACATGCCGACCCGCTTGCCCTTGAGGTGAGCCACCGTGGTGATCGGCGAGCCCTTGCATACGTAAAGGTCGCGCGCGGTGAAGTTGCGCAGCACGAAGACCGGCAAGGCGACAAACGAGCGGTCGCCGTGGTCCATGCGGCGAAGGTGGATGCCCATGGACGCCTCGCCCCCATCCACTGCCGGGTCGTTGATCGCCTGCCCCATGATGGCGGCGCGGCTGGGCCACGCGCCGGGTTCGCTCAATCGTAGGGCCAGGTCGCCACCCTCCATGCGGACGCCACCGCCGAGCAACGGTGCGATGCGGACATAATCGGCGCAGGTCAGCAGCAGCTTGCCATCGGTCATAGCAACGTCCCTATCAATCGTTGGCAGCAAGCTTGGCCTTGGCAGCGAGCCTGGCGCGTTGCCCGGCGGTGACGCGGTCCTGCAGCGTCATCCAGGCAAACACGCCGGGCATGAACCACGGAGTGCCGTTGAAGAACGGAACGGCGGCCGGCGGCCTGAAATCCAATGCGGACTGCCCGGCATCCTCGCCCAGCACCTGGAACGCGGCCTTCTGTCCCGCCCAGCGCGCCCACACCGTCCCCGACCCGCAATACCCGGCGGCATAGCGCACCCCGCGGCGGCTGAAGATGCGGGGCACCATGTCGCGGTTCATCGCCACCTGGCCGAACCAGCTATGGGTGATCTCCGTCTCGGACAGCTCCGGAAACAGGCCGACCAGCGTGTCGCGCAGCATAGTGGTGGGCCAGGCCGGGTCACCGGCGATGGTGCCGTCCCGTCCGCCGAATAGGATGCGCGTGCCGTCCGACGAAGGGCGGTAATAGAAGTGGTTCTTGCGGGAGTCGCTCAGCATCATGGCCCGCGGCATCAGGGTCGCCATCAGGTTGGGCGAGATCGGCGCCGTGGCGATGATGCGGCTGCGGACCGGGACCATGCGGCGGCGCAGCCACTTGTCGGACGCGTCGGTATAGCCGTTCGGCCCCGCGATCACGTGGGACGCCCGCGTGGCACCCCGGGCGGTGTTCACCGTGTAGCCGTCGCCGTCCGCCGCGATGCCGGTCACCGCCGTCTCGCCATGCACGCTCACGCCGGCCGCAAGCGCCAGCCTGAGCATCTCGGCATGCAGCTTGGCCGGGTGGATACCGCCGATGTCCATGCGGACGTAGCCGCCATAGTAGTAGTCCGTTCCCAACCAGTTGCGCTGCTCGGCCCGGGGCACGGCATAGGCCTCGATCCCCAGCGCGCCGGAAAGGCGGTCGGCTTCCCGTGCACCGCTCTCATAGGCCGTGGGGGTCGCCGCCCCGGTGAAGCGCCCGACCAGCTTGAAGTCGCAGTCCAGCTTCTCCTCGGCGATGAAGCGATACAGGTCCTCACGCGCCGCCTTGCTTTCCGCGAGTATCGCGTCCGCCCGCACCTGGCCGAAGCGGCTGACCAGTTGCGCCTGGCTCGAACGGAGGTTGCCGCTGGTGATGCCGCCGTTGCGGGTGGAGGCGCCTTCACCGGGCCGCTGCTTGTCGAACACCTGCACGCTACGCCCGGCGCGTGCCAGGGTGATGGCGGCGGAAAGCCCGGTATAGCCGGCGCCGACGATGGCCACGTCAGACACGGGGGCCACGTCCTGCCGCGGCAAGCTGGCGGGCGGGGCGGCGTCCCACCAGTAGGGTTGCGCGACCGTCACGCCTCCACCCCGATCCGGTCCCGCAGTTCCAGCCACCAGCCGTAGGAGGGTGGCCAGGCTTGCCACGCCGGGTCCACGCCAAGGGCCTGTGCCGCATGCAGTGCCCAGTGCGGATCAGTCAGCACCTCGCGGCCGACCGCGATCAAGTCCGCCCGACCCGCCTGTAGGATGGCCTCGGCCTGGGGACCGTCCAGGATCACGCCGACCGCCATGGTGGGGATGCCGGTCTGCTGGCGGATCGCCTCCGCATAGGGAACCTGGTGGCCGCGCTTCAGCTTCGTCCGGGTCTTGGCGAAGTCCATGATGGAGTTCTCCGCCCGGATGCCGCCGGACGAGCAGTCGATCAGGTCCACGCCCCGCGCCTGCAACGCCCGCGACAGCACGATGCTGTCCTCGATGGTCCAGCCATCGGTGCGACGGTCCAGGTCGGGGCGCCAATCTACGCAGGACAAACGGAAGAACAACGGCTTGTCGTCCGGCCAATTCGCCCGCACGCTTTCCGCGATCTCCAGGGCCAGCCGCATTCGGTTCTGCAGGCTGCCGCCATACGTGTCGATGCGCGCGTTGGACACCGGAGACAGAAAGGAGTGGATCAGGTAGCCGTGGGCAGCGTGGATATCCAGCACGTCAAACCCAGCCCGCGCAGCCCGGCGTGCCCCGGCGCCATAGGCTGCAACTAGGTCCGCGATTTCCTCCACCGACATGGCGCGCGGCTGGTGCCAGCCGGCCACGGTGGAGGCGGCACTGGCGCTCACCGGCTGCCATGGCGGCTCCCCTTTGGCGGCTTCGGCTTCGCCCAAGGGGCCCAGCCCTTCCCACGGACGCTGACGCGAGGACTTCGGCCCGGCATGGTGCAACTGCGCCGCCGGCACACTGCCCTGCGACCGGAGGAACCCGGCGATGCGGGCCAGCGGCACCACGTGATCGTCGGACCAGATGCCAAGGTCGCCATAGGTGTTGCGCCCGATGGGATCGACGATCAGCGCCTCCGTCATCACCGTGCCCGCGCCACCCACGGCGTATTTGGCCAGATGCTGGAAATGCCAGTCCGTCGCCAGCCCGTCCGGCCCGGCCTGGTACATCTGCATCGGGGCGACGACGATGCGGTTCGGAACCGTGACGCCGCGCAGGGTGAAGGGTGTGAACAGCATGCTCATTCGGCGGCGGCCGCGAACTCGGCCACGAGATCCGCTGGCGGTGGCGGCAAGTCGGCGAAGCCCTCAGCCACGGCCGCGTAGGCGCGCACGACGTCTGCCGCGCCGCCACCTGGGGGTGCCACCTGGCCGGCAAGTGCCGCGAACAACCTATGCTTGACGAAGAACCGCCAGGTCACGGGCAGCTCGGCCAGCAGCCGGGTCAGCGCGTCGTAGCGCGCCGGGGTCCACACCGCCTCGAACGCACGGCGGCCCGGGCCGTGGCCGAACTCGCCCGGCGTGCGCTGCCGGCCCATGTCGCCGCGCAGGCGGGATGTGGCCGCCGCGTCCACGCCGCCCGCCGCCGCCAGCACCACGCCATATTCCTCACGCGCCCGGGCCGGGGTCAGCAGGCCGCTCGCGAGGTCGGCCTGCACCTCCGCCACTGGACGGTCCAGCGGGTTGCCGTAGCCCCCGCCGCCGGGTCCCTGGATCAGGATGACGTCGCCGGGATCGCAGCCCACCACATCGGTGGAGCCTAATTCCACGGCGTTCGTCGTGCCGGGGTTCCTGGCGAAGCGGGATGTGGCGCCGGCCCCTCCGCCCGCCAGGCCCCAGGCCGAGAACACGGTACGGTCGCGGTTGCGCGCGGTGATCATGGTCTGCGGCGCGAACACCTGGAACTCCATCTCCAGCGCCGAACCGCCGCGCCAACGCCCCGGCCCGGCGGTGTCGGGCACCAGCCCGTAACGGCGGATACGCACGGGCATCTCCGCCTCGTTGATCTCCACCGGGGTGTTCTTCAGGAACGACATGTTGGCGCCGGAGCCCTCCGCCCCGTCCGCTGCCGGGCCGCCGCCCGCCCCGCCGCCGACCGGGCCGATGGAGGCCATCACCGTGCGCCCGGCCTTCGTCGCCGTCTTCACATTCATCAGGCTCAGCCCGTTGGCGGGAGAGGCCGGCAAACGGTCCGGCAGGGCACGGGCGAAGGCGCCGATCACCGCCGTCTGGCACACGTTGTTCAGCAGCGAGCGCATGCCGACCGCCGCCGGTTCGATCGCGTGCATCACCGTGCCCGGCGGCATGATGGCTCGCACTGGGCGCACCAGGCCGTAGTTCAGCGTCAGCGTCGGGTCCAGCGTGTAGAGCGCATACACGCAGCCCACCATCGCCAGCGAGTGCCGTTCCAGCCCGCCTGTCGGCATGTTCAGCGAGGACACCAGTTGCGGATCGCTGCCGGTGAAATCCAACGTGAGGCTGTCGCCGTGGATGCGAAGCGTCACGGCAATGCGGACGGGGTGGCCGCCGGCAGAGTCCTCGTCGGCATAGTCCGCGAAGAACCACTCGCCATCCGGCAGGCTGCTGATCAGCGCGCGGGATTGGCGCTCGGCGTAATCCAGCAAGGCCGACAGACCCGTGCTGAACGGCTCGAGCCCGAAGCGGTCGATGATCTCGTGCACCTTGCGCTCGCCCACGTTCACGCAGGCGATCTGGGCGTTCAGGTCGCCCCAGTTCTGCTCCGGCAGCCGCACGTTGCGGGAGATGATGGCCAGCAGGTCCGCGTTCATCACGCCATCCCGCTGCAGCCGCATCGGCGGGATGCGCAGGCCCTCCTGATGGATCTCCGTCAGCGTGCGCGACAGGGTGGCGGGCACGGCACCACCCACATCCGTGTTGTGGATGTGGTTACCGACGAAGCACACCAGCCTGCCGTCGCGGAATACTGGCTTCCACATATGCACGTCCGGCGTATGGGTCGCGACGTGTCCGGCATACGGGTCGCTGGTCAGGCAGATGTCGCCCTCGCGGTAGTCGAACCGGGGGATCACGCCGCCATAATCGAGCCCGGTATACCAGGTGGCGCCGAACGTCTTGGGCGAGGCGACCGTCAGCCCTTCCCGCGTCAGCACCTGGCACGAGAAATCCTCCGTCTCCTTCACGAAGGTGGAGTGCGCGGTACGCATCAGCGTCCACCCCATGCTCTCGGCGGCAGCGGCGCAGTAATTGGCGAGCACCTGCAGGCTGGCGTTGTCAAGCAAGCTGGCATTTTTGGGCAAGCTGGCGTTTTCGGGCGTCATGCGGCGGCCTCCGGCTTGATCCGCAGGTTGGCGTATTCGTCCACTGTGACGGTGAACCCGGGCGGGACAACGGTCGTGCAATCGTCCTGCGTCACGATCGCGGGACCGCGGAAGCCGTGCCCATGGCGCAGGTCGCCGCGGCGGAACACGGCGGCATCGCGCTGCGCCCCGTCCATCCACACGGGCGCGTGGCGCAGGATCGGCCCCGGGCCGGCCACGAGGGCTTGCCGGGGCAAATCCGGCTTATCCGTCTCGCCGCTGATGACCAGGCTGATGGAGATGACCTGGAGCGGCGCACCGCGGTCGGCGTGGCCATAAACCTGCTCGTGGGCGGCGTGGAAGGCCTCGGCAAGCCGCGCCGGGTCGGCGGTTGCAACCGCGTCGGCCGTGAGTGGGGTGTCCAGTTCGAACGCCTGGCCGCGGTAGCGCATCTCTGCCGAATAGGCGAGCCGATGGGCGCCTTCCGCCCCAACCTCGCCGTGCAGCCAGGCCAGCGCCCGCACTTGCAGGGCAGCGAAGGCGTCGCGCATGGCGGCGGCGGCGGCCCCGTCCAGGTCGGCATACAGGGTCTGGATGAAGTCGTTGCGCAGGTCGGCGATCAACCCGCCCATGGCGCTCAGCACGCCGGGTGCGGGCGGCACCACCACTTCCTCCATGCCGAGCTCGCGGGCCAGGAAGCAGCCCATCATCGGCCCGGCACCGCCGAACGCCAGGCAGGCATATTCCCTCGGATCGATGCCGAAGCGCGACACCAGGCCGCTGACGTCCGAATACATGCCGCTGACGGCGATGCGGATGATCGCCTCCGCCGTTTGCTCCACGCTGCGGCCCAACTGCTCCGCCAACGGTGCGATGGCTGCCCGGGCGCGCTCCCGGTCCACGGTGACGGCGCCATAGCCCACCTCCGCCAACCCCACCATGCCGCAGGCGGCGAAGGCGTCGGTGATGGTGGGGCGGGTGCCGCCGCGGCCGTAGCAGGCCGGTCCCGGCCGGGAGCCGGCACTTTCCGGCCCGACCTTCAGCACGCCGAGCTTATCAATGCTCGCAATGGACCCGCCACCCTCGCCGATGGAGCTGACGGACACCGAGGGCACGAAGATCTGGAAGTCGCCGATGCGCTCGCCGGTGCCGTATTGCGGCTGGCCGTCGGTGATGATGGCGACGTCCGCGCTGGTGCCGCCGATATCCAGGCTCATGCAGCGCGGCAGGCCACAGATTTTCGCCACGTAGGCGGCACCGATCACGCCGGACGCCGTGCCGGACAGGATCATCTGCACGCACTCGGCCTTGCCCTGTTCGGCCGTCATCACGCCGCCGTTGGACTTGGTCAGCCGCGGTTCCGGCTGCACGCCAACCTGCTTCAGCGCCGCCTGCAGCGAGGACAGGTAGTGGGCGACGCGGGGTTGCACGTAGCCGCCGATGACAGCAGTGATGGTGCGTTCGTATTCACGGATGATCGGCCAGGTCTCGGAGGAGCAGAACACCGGCAGACCCGGCGCCACGCGTTCCACCACCGCCTTGGCCGCCGCCTCGTGCGCGCCGTTGCGGTAGGCGTGCAGCAGGCCGATCACGATGCCTTCGGCCCCCGCGGCCAGCGCCGCCGCCACCGCACGTTCTACCGCTTCGGTGTCAAGCGCCTCGTATTCCGTCCCGTCCGCGCCCATGCGCCCCGGAATGCCCCACACCATGGCCCGCGGGATCAGCGGCACCGGCCGCTTGGACAGCAGGCTGTACATGTCCGGGATCTTGAGCCGCGCCAGTTCCAGCACGTCGCGGAAGTGCTCGGTGGTAAACAGCGCCAGCCGCAGCCCCTTGCGCTGGATGACGGTGTTGATCCCGACGGTCGTGCCGTGGGTGAAGTAGGTTATGGCGTCGGCGGGGATGCCGAGGCGCTCGTCCAGCAGCCGGATGCCTTCCAGCACTTCGGCCCCCGGCTCGTCCGGGCGGGAGAACACCTTCAGGCTGCTTACCGCCCGCGTCGCCTCGTCGAACACCGCGAAGTCGGTGAACGAGCCGCCGATGTCCACGCCCACGCGATACCCCATGCTCAGCGTCCGATCTGCTTGTTCCACGCCTCGATCCAGGCGGCCTGCTTTGGCACGATCTCCTGGTAGGGCGGGACCACCAGGATGTCGGTGGGCGTGATCTCGTGCGCGATCTTGGGGTCGAACACCGCGTCCTTGTTGGCGATGCCATACCGGATGGCGCTGCCGAAACAGGATTGCGCGGCCGGGCTGAGCGCCAGGTTGGCGAACTGGAAGCCGAGTGGCGAACTGTTCTTCACCTTCTGAATCCAGGTCATCGCCACCACGACACCGGGATCGGGCGAGTAGTACTTGAACTCGGGGTTACCGTCATCGATGAAGGAGTAGGCACGGCCGTCCCAGTACAGGGCCAGGTCGATATCGCCGCCTTTGAGCCCGTTCAGCACGCTGTTCGGGTCGGTCCAGAACATGAGGTTGCCGGAGCGCTGCATCTCCTTCACCTTGGCGAGGCCTGGCTCGATGTTGTCCACGCCGCCGCCGAAGGTCTTGGCCATTGACCAGACGGACACGGTGAAGCCGCCGCTCGGGTAGTTCACGCTCGGCATGGACGCCTTCCACTTGCCGGCGATCGTTCCCTCCACGAAGGCCTTCCAGTCCTTGGGCGGCTCCTTCACCGTCGTCGTGTTGTAGATGATGCCCATGGCGCCGTAGTTGTGCACGGCGCCGTAGCCGCCCGTCATCTCGGCGAAGCGCGGCACGACATTGGCGACGTTCGGCACGTCGGCGATGGTGAATTTCTCCACCAGACCCCGGTTGATTGCCTCGTAGGACGTCTCAGTCGGGTTGTAGATGATGTCCAACGGCGGCTTGCCGGGGCTGGCGGCGATCTGGTTCAGCCATTGCGTGGGAGCGCCGAGCACCACGTCCACTGTCTTGCCGGTCTGCTTCTCAAACGGGGCGATGACGCATTTGCGCAGGCTCTGCTCCCACACGCCGCCGAATGCACCCACCGTAAGATCCGCCGCGCCAGCCTGTCCGGCAGCGAGCGCGAGGGTGGCCATGGTTGCCAGCCAATATGCTTTCGTCCTGCGCATTGCAGACCCCGTTTCGTGAATGATCCGTCAGTGGGACCGGAGCGTATTCATTATATCAAACCCAGCGCAAGCTATTCCAGTAAAATATCCTGTTGTAGCCCGAATCATTTTCATTATAATAGCTAGGTGCCATTGTCAGCTAGGACACTCTTGCAAGACACGTTCCACGTCACGCCGCCTGCCCAGCCAGACGTCATGCCGCATGTCGGCAAGGCGATCCGGGCCTTGCGCCACGGCAAGGGCATGACCTTGCAGGACCTGGCGACGGCGGCCGGCGTGTCGGTGGGCATGCTGAGCCAGATCGAGCGGGACCTGGCCAACCCGTCGCTGCGCATCCTGTCGCAGCTCCGCGCAGCGCTGGGCGCCCCGATCAGCGCCCTATTCGAGGAGCCGCGCCCCGTCCCGCAGGACGCCGCCTTCGTCCGCCGCGCGGACCATCGCCCATGGCTCGATCTCGGCTACCTCAAGAAGGAGCTGCTCTCCCCCGGCGGGCCGCAGAGCCTGAAATTCATGATCCTGCACATTCCGCCGTTCGGCAGCTCCGACAAGCCGATGAGCTACCCGGCGGAGAAGGGCGGGCTGGTGCTGGAAGGAGAGTTGGTGCTGACCGTAGGCGGAACCGAAGCACGCTTGGCGGAAGGCGACAGCTTCCTGTTCGACAGCATGGACCCGCACGCCTTCCGCAACCCGCTCGACGTGCCGGCGCGCGTGCTGTGGATCATGGGCGCCATGCCGGCCAACGGCCTGTGACTCGCCCGCCTGCCCCGCTCGGGCTTGAGGGCATCAGCAAGAGCTTCGGCGGCACCCAGGTCCTGCACCCCTTGAGGCTCGACGTCCAAGCCGGCGAGATGCTGGCGCTGCTCGGCCCATCCGGCTGCGGCAAGACGACCACGCTGCGGCTGATCGCCGGGTTCGAGCGGCCGGACACTGGCCGGGTGACCATCGGCGGGCGGGACGTGACGGGGCTGCCGCCCAACAAGCGCGGCCTGGGCATGGTGTTCCAGAGCTACAGCCTGTTCCCCCATATGAGCGTGGCGGAGAACGTGGCGTTCGGACTGAAGATGCACGGCACGCCGGCCGTCGACCGTGCGCGCATTGCCAAATCCATGCTGCAGATCGTGCGGCTGGAGCAATTTGCCGACCGCCGGGTGCAGCAGCTCTCGGGCGGGCAGCAGCAGCGCGTGGCCCTGGCCCGGGCGCTGGCCACCGAGCCCGCCGTGCTGCTGCTGGACGAGCCGTTGGGAGCGCTGGACAAGTCCCTGCGCGAACGCATGCAGTTCGAGTTGCGGGAGCTGCAGCGCCGCTTCGCCATCACCACCATCCTCGTCACCCACGACCAGGAGGAGGCGCTGACCATGAGCGACCGGGTCGCGGTGATGTCCGCCGGCACGGTGGTGCAGGTGGGCCGCCCGACGGAAGTCTATGAGCGTCCGCGCAACCGCTTCGTCTCGGAATTCCTGGGTACCGCCAACATCTTCGACGCGACCGTGCAGGACGCGGCGGCGGCGGGCGAGTGGCGCGTCGGGCTGGCGCTGCAACCCGGTGCCACCGCGACCGTGGCGGGCGACCTCGCGCCCGGACGCGGGGTGACCTTCGCGGTCCGGCCGGAGCGGCTGGAGTTGGGGCCCCCCGCCCCCGGCCAGTTGCGCGCCGTGGTGAAGGACATCGTGTTCCGCGGTGCCTACTTCGCCTACGAGCTGGTCGTGGACGGCCAGGACGCGCCGCTCTTCGCCTACGCCCAGGCCCGCCATCCCGTCGCGGCAGACGGTGCCGTGGGGCTGTCCTGGGCCGCCGCGAACGCCACCGTGCTGGAGGCCGGCGCGTGAGGGCCGCCGGCTATCGCCTCTCCCACCCGCTCTGGGCGCTGCCCGTCCTCCTGTTCCTGCTGGCCTTCTTCGTGGTGCCCCTGATCGCCAACGTGTTCCGCACGGCGGAGGGGCTGGCGTTGGGCGGCATCGGCGGCAACTACGTCAAGCTACTGACGGACCCATACTACTTCGGCGTGCTGGCGGAGACGATGAAGGTCTCCGTCCTGGTCACGTTGCTGAGCCTCGTGGTGGGCTACCCGGTCGCCTTCTTCATGGTGCGCTTCGCCGGGCGGTGGAACGCGCTGATCGTGTTCTTCGTGATTGCGCCGCTGCTCACCTCCATCATCATGCGGACCTTCGGCTGGCGGGTGCTGCTGGCCCGGCGCGGCCTGCTGAACACCGCCCTCGGCAGCCTGGGCCTGGTCACCCACCCGCAGAACATCGCCGACGAGCAGATCGCGGTATATATCGGCCTGGTGCACGTGCTGGTGCCGTTCATGGTGCTGTCCATCAGCGCCGTGCTGCAGGGCGTGGACGTCCGGCTCGAAGAGTCGGCCCGAGTGCTCGGCGCCGGGCGGCTTAGGACGTTCCTGCACGTCACGCTGCCGCTGAGCCTGGACGGGATCGTCACCGGTTGCCTGCTGACCTTCGTCGTCACCAATGGCAGCTTCTTGACTATGCTGCTGCTGGGCGGCGGCAAGATCACCACCCTGGCGCTGCTGATCTACCAGCAATTCAACACCACGCAGGACGTGGCCTTCGCCGCCGCGATGGGCAATGTGCTGATGCTGGCCGCCGTGCTGTGCTTCGCCCTGCAATACCGCATGCTGCGCCGCCGGGCGGCGCCGGTATGAGGCTCCCGCGCTGGCCCGGCCTGCCGGTGGCGCTGCTGTTCGGCTACATGGGGCTGTTCCTGCTGTTCATCATCCTGCCGATCGCGGCGGTGGTGGCGGTCTCGTTCTCCGCATCCTCGTTCATCGTGTTCCCGATCCCCGGCTATTCGCTGCGCTGGTATCGGCACATCGTCGAATACCGGCCCTTCGTCGACTCGCTGCTCACCTCCATCGAGTTGGCGCTCGCCTCCACCGTGCTTGGGGCTGCCCTCGGCGTTCCGGCGGCGCTGCCATTGGCGCGATCCACCGGCGGGGCGGCGGGAATGGTGAGCAACCTGCTGTTGGCGCCGATCAGCGTGCCCGCCATCGTGCTGGGCTTCGCGTTGCTGTACTACCTCGCGGCGCTGTCGTTCGGCCTGTCCTTCCTGTCGCTGCTGGTGGCCCATACCGTCGCGGGCATCCCCTACATCGTGCGCACCGTGCTCGCGACCTATCGGGGCGTACCGGCGGAGTTGGAGGAGTGCGCCTCCATCCTGGGGGCGAGCCGCTGGCAGATCATCTGGCACCTGACCTTGCCGCTGGTGCGCCCCGGGATCTTCGCCGGCGGCATGTTCGCCATCCTGACATCGATGGATAACCTGCCGCTGTCGTTCTTTTTCGGCACCGCCAGCGTCAACACGCTGCCGGTCGTGATGCTGAGCTACATGGAAAACCAGTTTGACCCGTCGATCGCTGCGATCAGCACGGTGCAGATGGTCATTGCCGTCGCCGCCCTCCTGCTGCTCGACCGGATCTACGGCATCGAGCGGCTGACGGCGGTCTAGCAAGGAGCACAGGATGGCTTGGCGGATCGGCGTTGACATAGGCGGCACCTTCATCGACTTCTGCGCACTGGACGAAGGCTCGGGCTCCCTGCACACGCTGAAAGTGCTCACCACTCCCACCGATCCAGGCCAGGAGGTGATGGACGGCGTCGCCCTGCTGCAGGAGCGTCACGGCATGGACCCGGCGGACGTCACCGCCTTCGTCCACGGCACCACCGTGGGCATCAACACCATCATCCAGCGCAAGGGCGCCGATCTCGCCTTGCTCACGACCGCCGGCTTCGAGGACGTGGTTGAGCTGGCCCGGCTGCGTATGCCGGACATGCAGAGCCTGTTCTGCGCCCGCCCGGACCCGCTGGTGCCGCGGGACCGCATCTTCGGCATTGGCGGGCGGGTGCTGTCGGATGGCAGCATCGCCACGCCCTTGGACGCGGATGCGGTGCGGGCTGCCGCGACGACCGCCCGCGCGCGGGGTGCGGTGGGCGTGATCGTCGCCTTCCTCAACAGCTACCGCAACCCGGCGCTGGAGCAGGAGGCCGCTGCCATCCTGCGGGCCGAGGCGCCGGACCTGTTCGTGTTCACCTCCGCCGCCATCTGGCCGGTGATCCGCGAATACGAGCGCACCACCACCGCCATCCTGAACGGCTACGTCCACCCTCGCGTGGCCGGCTACCTGGGCTCGCTGGAGACGGCGCTGCAACGCAAGGGCGTCGTTGCCCGCCCTATGGTCACCAAGTCCAACGGCGGCGTAATGGGCACCGAGCTGGGCAAGACGTCATGCGTCGGCATGTTGCTGTCCGGCACCGCATCCGGCGTGATGGGCGCCGCCTTCCTGGCGCGGCAGGCGGGCCTGTCAATGGCGCTGACGCTCGATATCGGCGGGACGAGTGCGGACGTGGCACTGGTCATGGACAGCCAGCCGTTGTTCGGCAGCGGCGAGACGGTTGGCGAGTTCCCGCTGTTCATTCCCTCCGTGTCCGTCACCTCGATCGGCGATGGCGGCGGCTCGATCGCCACGGTGGACGGGTTCGGCGTGCTGAAAGTCGGCCCGGAGAGTGCTGGCTCCACCCCCGGACCCGCCTGCTACGGCCGTGGTGGCGACCGCGCCACCATCACGGACGCCATGGCCGTAGGCGGCTGGTTGGGTCACACGCCGCTCGCCTACAGCAGCGTCGCGATGGACCGGGGGCGGGCGGAAGCTGTCGTCGGCCGGCTCGCCGCCGCGATGGGACTGTCCCTGCAGCAAACGGCGGAAGCGATCATCCGTGTCACCGTGTCCAACATGTTCGTGGAGGTGAACAAGCTGATCGGCCGCTATGGCGTGGACCCGGCGGAGTTCTGCCTGATGCCGTTCGGCGGCGCCGGGCCGATGCTGGGCTGCCTGCTGGCGCGGGAGCTGGGGATGCGCCGGGTCATGGTGCCGCGGCGGCCCGGCGTCGTTTCCGCCCTGGGTGGCCTGATCGCGGCGATCAAGAATGACTTCGTGCTGACTCTGCTGCTGGAAATCGAGGCGTCGTCCGGCCCGGCGCTCACGGATGCCGGCGCAAAGCTGCGGCGGGAGGCGGAGTCGTGGCTGCGGGACGATCAGGGGTTCACAGGCCCGGCCGAGGTCACGCTGCTGGCGGACATGCGCTACATAGGACAATCCTTCGAGATCGAAGTGCGGTTGGAGGAGGCCTGGGTCCAGGCCGGCGACATGGCAGCGATTGCGGCGGCGTTCCACCGCCAGCATGCCGCCATCTACGAGTTCGCCGACGAGGCCGCCGCCGTGCAATTGGTCAACCTCCGTCTGGTGATTGCCGGCGCGACCATCCCGCCCGACTTCCCGACCGAACCTCTCGTCACGGGCGCCCCCGGCAAGGAACGGGACGTAGAGGTTTGGCAGGACGGCGCGCTGCGAGCCGTGCCGCTGTATCTGCGGGACAATCTGCATCACGGCCACCGCCTGTCCGGCCCCGCCATCATCGCGCAGGAGGATACCACCGTGTGCATCCCCGCAGGCTTCGAGGGCGCGGTGGACGCGCTCGGCAACCTCCATCTCAAGGGGATCGCGGCATGAGCACGACGATCGACCCCGTCACGCTGCAGGTGATGGGCAACCATTTGCGCGCTGCCGCCGAGACGATGGCTTACACGCTATATCGCACCGCCTTCTCCACCTTCGTAAAGGAGACGGAGGACTTCACCACCCAGATCACCGATGCGGCCGGCGTGGCGGTCGCGGTACCGATGGACTTGGGCGCCACCTGGTATCCCGGCATCACCTATGGCCGTGCCATGGCGATGATCGATGACTACGAGCCCGGCGACATCTGCTTCACCAACGACCCGTATAGCGGCTTCGTCGCGACCCACGTGCCCGACATACACATGTGGAAGCCGGTGTTCGCCGAGGGCCGCATTATCGGCTTTGCCTGCGGGCACATCCACAACACCGACATGGGCGGCGCCGTGCCCGCCAGCCTGTCCCGTGCGTTGACGGAGGTGCACCAGGAGGGCATTCGCTTTCCGCCGATGAAGCTGTTCCGCCGTGGCGTGATGAACGACGAGCTGCGCCGGGTCATGATGCTGAACGTCCGCAAGCCGGACCAGAACGCCGGCGACCTGCGCGCCTTCATCGGGGCGCTGAACACCGGCGAGCGCAAGCTGCTCGAGATGGTGGCGAAGTTCGGCACTGCCCCCGTGCAAGCGGGGATGGCCCGGTTGCTGGACTACGCCGAGCACCAGGCGCGCGAGGTGCTGCACTCGATCCCCGACGGCGAGTATTTCTTCTCGGACTACGCCGACGAGGATTCCGTTGGGGGCAATCCCTGCCGCCTGGCGCTGACGCTGCGGATCACAGGTGGCTCGGCGGTGCTGGACTTCACCGGCAGCGACCCGCAACTGACCTCGGCGCTGAACGTGCCGACGGGCGGCGATCCGCGGCACACGCTGCTGCTGGTGGGGGTGTATTACGTGCTGTGCACGCTCAGCCCGGGGATCACGCTGAATGCCGGGCTGACCCGGCCCTTCACCTGCATCGTGCCGGAAGGCACGGTGCTCAACCCGCGCTCCCCGGCGGCTGTGGGCATGCGTTCGTTGACCTGCGCCCGGCTGCGGTCCCTCGTGTTCGGCGTTTTCGGGTTGGCGGTGCCGGACCGCATGCCCGCCGCGCCCGCCGGGTCCAGCAGCATCGTCAACGTCATGACCACGGACAACCGCACGCACCGTACCGTGCTGGCCGCGGTGAACCCGGTTGTGGGCGGCGCGGGCGGCATGCCGCATCGGGACGGCACCAACGGATCGGGCGCAGACGCGGCTTACCTGAAAAACACGCCGGTCGAGATCACGGAGGCGGAGGTGCCGATCCAAGTCCTGCGCTACGGCCTCTTGCAAGACTCCGGTGGCGCCGGGCGCTGGCGCGGCGGGCTGGCGACGGCGATGGAGTTCCGGGTTTCTGCACCCAACAGCCGCGTCACCGCGCGCAACCGGGACCGCTCGCGTTTCCGGCCCTGGGGCATTCTGGGTGGCGGGCCGGGCGCACCGTCCGGCTTCGTGCTGAACCCCGGTACCAACAGGGAGCGCGCACTGGGCAACACGGACACGCTGGTCATGGACCCTGGCGACGTGCTGCACATCCACTCCCCGGGAGGTGGCGGCCGAGGTGATCCGCTGGACCGCGAACCGGAGCGGGTCGCCCTAGACGTCGCGCGCGGCTACGTTTCCGCCGAAGCGGCCATGCGCGATTACGGCGTCGTATTGACCGCAGATGGCATACCTGACCCCACGGCCACGGATGCCGCCCGGGCCGGCCGCCGGCAAAGCCGTCCGGCGCCGCACTTCGCCTTCGGTCCCGAGCGCGAGGCGCACGAGGCGGTTTGGACCCTCGCGATATACCGTGACCTGACGACGATCCTGGCGGCCATGCCCGTGCACTGGCGCTTCTTCGTGAAAACCAAGCTGTTCGAGCTGCTGCCCCGTGCCGCCTCCCTGGCGGACGCCATGGCCGCCTTGCGCCAGGCCTATCCGGACGTACCCGCATGACCCAGATCGCCATCGTGACCGGCGGCGCCCGTGGCATCGGCCGCGGCATTGCCCTGGCCCTTGCCCGGCGTGGCTTCGCCCTGGCGCTGGCGGACCGGCTCGGGACGGAGCTGGACGCCACCGTGGCCGAGGTGGCGGTCCTGGGCGTGGACGCCATCGCCCTACGCGGCGACGTGGCGGACCACGCTTGGGTGCAGGGTGCCGCGGCGTCGGTGCTCGCCCGCTGGGGGCGGGTGGATGTTCTGGTCAACAATGCCGGCATCAGCCAGCCGAAAGGCTTGCTGGACATCAGCGAGGCCGAGTGGGACCTGACGATGGACACCAATCTGAAAAGCCAGTTCAGTTGGTGCAAGGCCGTCGCCCCCGCCATGCTCGCGGCTGGGGGCGGGCGGATCATCAACATCTCCTCCGTCAGCGCCAACACCGGCGCCGGCTTCTCCGCCGTCAGCCGCTTCGCTTATTGCGCGGCCAAAGCGGGCGTCCTGGGATTGACCCGCGGCCTGGCGAAGGAACTGGCACCCACGGTCACGGTCAACGCCATTTGCCCCGGCGCGATCGAGACGGAGCTCACGCGGGCCATGCTGGCCGCCAATGCGGAAGCGGTCACCCGCTCCATCCCGCTCGGCCGCTACGGCACGCCGGAGGACATCGGCGAAGTCGCTGCCTTCCTGGCCACCGTGTCACCCAACTTCATGACCGGCGAGGTAATTGACGTGGATGGCGGCCAATGGGTGAACTGACCGCCAGGCCGCGGTCAGGTGGACATGATCTCCTGCCATTCCAGCGTCCAGGCCCGCTGCTTCTGGGCGATCAGGGCGTCGTCCGGGAACACCATCGTCGCCATCTTGGCCTCCGTGGTGATCTGCTGGTCAATGAAGGCGGGGGAGAAACCCGCAATGTCAGGCCGGCCGGGGCTCGCGTAATAGGCCTCGCAGAATGCCTTCTGGATCTCGGGGTTCAGGCGGAAGTTCAGGAACTCGAACGCCAGCTTCTTGTTCGCGGCACCCACCGGCACCGCCGAGCAATTTGCCAACGCGATCGTTCCCTCTTTCGGCACCGTCACGCCGAACGGCAGGCCACGCGCCGCATACAGCGCCGCTCTCGCGCTCCAGAACGGCATGATCCAAACCTGCTCGTTCTCCATGTAGGGCACGGCCTGCGCCGAGGTGGAGGCCACCGTGCCGACATACGGCTTCAGTCCCTTCAGCAGGTCCCAGGCGGGGGTCAGATCGGTTTCGGAACCGCCCTTGGCGCGGGCGCCCATGATCATCGCGTAGATCAGCAGCGGGAAGTTGGACGGCCCGTGGGTGATCACGTGTCCCTTCACCTTGTCGCCATACTTGCTGCCAGCCTGCCAATAATCCAGCCAGGAGGTCGGCTTCTCCAGCGTCTTGGTGTCCCAGATCATTGCGAGATACTGGTACGTCTGCACGATGCCGAAGGCCGGGATGGCGGACGCGCTCTTGGCGAAGGCGTATTTGAGGTTCGGCACCTCCTTCTCCGTGACCGGCGCGAACAGCTTCTCCTTTGCGCCGAGGATGATCATAGGGGCCGTCGTTTCCCCCACCACGTCGAACCCCGGCGAGCCACGCGTCGCGCGGATCTTGGGGTAAGGATCGGTGCCGTTGCTCTCATCGTAGGTGACCTTCGCGGAAAACTTCTTCTCGAACGGTTCGATGACCGTCTTGGTGAACAGGTCTCGATACTCGCCGCCATAGCCGGTCACGATCAGCTCGTCGGTGGCGGCACGGGCAGGACGTCCGAGGGCGGCGGCGGTGGCCAACGCGGCAGTTCCCGCGATGGTCCGGCGTCTGGTGGTGGGCATGGAGGTGCTCCTTTGCGGCGACGCAGCAATCATCTCCTGCTCGCCGCGGCAAAAGCAATGCAGGAAGACATGGCATGACCCGGCCAGCGCTCCGCACCCTGCTGATGGTGGGCCTGCCCGCCCTGTTCCTGCTGGTGTTCTTCGTGGCGCCGAACGCGGTGCTGCTGACGACCAGCCTGCTGAAATCCGAATCCCAGGTACTCACCGACCAGGTGACGCTGGAGAACTTCACGTACCTGCTCACCCGGCCGCTCTACCAGCGCGCGATCGCCCGCAGCTTCGGCATTGGCGCTGCCGTCGGAGTGCTGGTCGTGGTGCTGTCCTACCCGCTGGCCTTCTTCCTGGCCCGCACGCGCAGCCGCTGGAAGGGGCTGCTGATCGCGCTCTCGCTTACGCCGCTGCTGGCCAGCGTAATCGTACGCACCTATGGCTGGTGGGTGCTGCTGAACACCGACGGTGCGGTGAACGACGTCCTGCGTGCGATGGGCTTTGCACCGGTCATCATGCTGCCCTCCACGGGCGCCATCATCATCGGCCTGGTGCACTCGTTGCTGCCCTATGGCGTGCTCACGATCCTGAGCGCCATCAACGGTATCAACCCCAACCTGGAGAGGGCGGCGATGAGCTTGGGCGGCTCCCGATGGCGCACCTTCGTAACCGTGACCCTGCCGCTCTCGATACCGGGGATCGCGGGCGGCTTCCTGCTGGCATTCTCCCTATCAATCAGCGCCTATGCCACCCCGGCCATCCTCGGTGGCCCGGCGACCTCCACCATGGCGACGCAAATTTACGACTTCCTCACGGCGCTCGATGACTGGTCGCTCGGTTCCGCCATGGGGGCCATCCTGATCATCAGCGCCATGCTGCTGCTGGTGGTTGGCAGTGCACTCGGCGCCCGGCGGGCCGCGGTATGAGGCGGCTGGCCTCACCCTGGTCGGCCCTGCGCGCAGCCGTGACGCTGATCTACGTGTTCATCTTCGCGCCGATCCTCATCACCGCGACCGTCTCCTTCAACGCGGTCAACCAGTCGAAATTCCCGCCGATCGGCTTCTCCCTGCGCTGGTGGACCGAGGCGATGACGGTACGCTGGCTGCAGCCGCTGCTCTACAGCGTCGAACTTGCGGTGGCAGCGTCGGCCGGGGCGGTGCTGCTCGGCCTGCCGTTGGCGATTGCGCTGGTGCGGGGCCGCTTCCCCGGCCGGGACGCGCTGGCCACGCTGGCGCTGGGTCCCTTGGTGCTGCCCGCCTTGGTAAGCGGCATCGCGCTGGTGCAACTGTTGCAACTCGCCGGGTTGGGCGTGCTGTTGGGCTTCCCCGCCTTGCTGATCGGGCACATCGTCATTTGTCTGCCCTTCACCGTCCGCACGGTCGCCATCAGCCTGCGGGCCATGCCGGGCCGGGTGGAACTCGCGGCCGCAAATCTGGGTGCATCGCCGGCGCGCGTGTTCCTGCTCGTCACGCTGCCCCTAATCAAGAGCGGGCTGTTCGCCGGCGCGGTGTTCGCGTTCATCCAGTCCTTTACCGATTACAGCATGTCGCTGTTTCTCGCCGCACCCGGCATCAAGCCGATCAGCGTGACGATCCTGGGTTTCCTGGAGTTCGGTTTCACCCCCACCTTGGCCGCGGTCGCCGTGCTGACGTTGGTGGTGCCCGCCGTGCTCATCCTGGTGATGCAGCGCTTCTTCCGCATCGGAGACTTCATCTATGGGCCTACCTCCCGTGGCTGAGCCTGCCCTGCGGCTGGACGCCGTCTGCAAGAGTTTCGGCGGTGTACCTGCGGTGGACACCATCTCGCTGGACGTGCGACCCGGCGAGTTCCTGACCCTGCTCGGCCCGTCTGGCTGCGGCAAGACGACCACGCTGAACCTGATCGCCGGGTTCGAGCAGCCGGACGCCGGCCATATCCACCTGGCCGGTCGCGCGGTGGATCAGTTGCCTCCGTTCCGGCGCGATATCGGCCTGGTGTTCCAGGATTATGCGCTGTTCCCCCACATGTCGGTTGCGGACAATGTCGGCTTCGGCCTGCGGATGCGAGGCGTCTCAAAGCCAGAGATTGCCACCCGGGTCGCGGAGGTCCTGGCGCTGGTCCGGCTGCCGCAGGTCGGTGCGCGGCGCCCCCTGGAGCTCAGCGGCGGCCAGCGCCAACGAGTCGCCTTGGCTCGCGCGTTGGTCATCCGCCCCACCGTACTCCTGTTGGATGAGCCGCTCAGCAACCTGGACCTGAAACTCCGTGAGGACATGCGGCTGGAGATCGTGGGCCTGCAACGCCGGCTGGGCATCACCACGGTATTGGTGACGCACGATCAGGGCGAGGCATTGGCGGTGTCGGACCGGATCGCCGTTATGAATGGCGGCCGCATCGAGCAGATCGGCAACCCGGACGACGTCTACGAACGGCCTGAGACCCGTTTCGTGGCCAGTTTCATAGGCACTACCAATTTTATCCCTGGCACTGCCGAGATCGCAACCAAGGCTGGCGAGGTCTGCCCGGTGCGGACACCGGGAGGAAGCCTGGCCGCGCTGACTTCGGCTACGGTCGTTGCCGGCCAACCGGTTATGGCGGCCGTGCGTCCGGAGCGTCTGCGTATCGCGCTCTCCGCGGACGGCAAGCCGGGCATTTCCGCAAGGGTGTCCCAGCACGTCTATCTAGGCAACAAGACGGAGGTTCACCTCAAGCTGGTGGATGACACGAATTGCGTGTTGGAATACGCGAATGACGGCCAGCAACATCCTGTTCCAATCGGCGACACCGTCAGTCTGACCGCCCATCCTGCAGACTGTCGGTTGTTCTCGGCCGCTTGCGAGGCGTAACGGAATTTGGTGGTGCAGCGCAGAGTTCCAGTCCCGTGCTGTCCACCAGAAGGTGCCCGGGACCTACGACTGCCTGACTTGAAGGTTTGACCTTGAATCCACGTTATCTCTTCGAGTTGGCAGCAGGCGGCTTGCGCCAGTCTCGCAGGCCGTTCGGCAGGCTCAAGTGAGCGTCCTGCTCGTCAAGTCGGGTGGCCAGGCGGCACTGCCCGAATGGCGGCGCCACTTCGCCGAGGCCGCGCCAGGCTTGGCAG
>CAXTCI010000084.1:17320-21272 GCA_964242325.1 uncultured Acetobacteraceae bacterium | reverse complement strand
CGATGGCGACGCAGCGGCCCCGCAGCGACGCCTGCTCCGCTTCCGTGACCCAGCCAATGTTGCGGTCGAACGCCTGGGCGTAGCTGAACGGTGCTGGCATGGGGTGGCCCGGCTCTGTTAACCCGCCCCTTCTACCGTCAACTGCCGGACCTGGGCTAGCCGGCGCCTCTCAGGCGGCCTGGCGTTCCGCCCAGGCGAAGGGGATCACCTCGGCCAAGGGAGCGAAGGCGCCGTCCGCGGTCACGTAGCTCCAGATCTCCGGCTGCTCCTGCGCCATGCGGCGGAGCATGGTGCCCAGGTCGCAGAAGGCGGGCTGGCGCAAGCCATGATACTCGACCAGCGGCCCCATATATTCGAAGTGGATGGCCGAGGCGCGCAGCAGCCGCAGCAGGGTGCGCTCCATCACGGCGCACCAGTGGGTGATGCCCTCCTGCTGGCTGAGCTGCACCAGGCCGCGCACCAGCGCCAGGCGGGACAGGCTGGTCGCGGCCGTGCTCAGCCCCCGGCGCTCCTTGGACAGCGCAAAGCGGGAAATCTCCGCCGTGTCCGGGAATGGCAGGGCGGCAAACTGCTCGGCTGCGCAGACGGCCTGCATTGGGAAGCTGTTCAATCGCTTGGCGGCGTGCGGGAGGATCAGCCGGGCCGTGCCGATGACGGTGCCGCAGGCCGCCAGACGCAGCATCACATGGCTGGAGTGCCCATCGTAGGCATCGGTTTCGATGCCGTCCTGGCCGGGCTCGTAGCCGCGTTCCAGGCAGTAAACCTGATGGCGGAGGCGGAGGACCTCATGGACCTCGGCCGGTGTCTCGGCCAACTGCACCACCAGCTCGGAGGAGGCAGCTGCGATGGCGGTGGTCAGGGTTGCTTGGCTCATGGAACCTCAACATTGACTGGATTAGCTCGGATCACGTTTATGTGAGGTAAGCTAACAACAGCAGAAGTTGCAAGACGGAAAGCATCTACGCCGCGCTAGAAATTGTTACTAAAGTGTAAATGAACGGATGATCACGGGAGGAAGTAAGCATCCCAACCCAGAATTGGCCAGCCATATTGTAGGTCCACAGGATTTAAGTGGCGTTAAGGCTAGGGTTAATCCGTGTTGACTAGGTTCGTTTGCCGTCCCAGGCCGTCTTAACAAGGTTCGAGGCGGGGACGCATCTGCCCTGCCTTGGGAGGCGCAGGGCCGGGCAACCGATCCATCAGGTGAGACCCGGCAGATGCGACTTAGCATTACCTAAATGCCAAAATGTCGCGTTGCTTTACACTTTACGCCGGTCGGCAAGGCGCTGCCGCCGCGATTTCGTGGCGCGTCCACCACAGTCTAATGTTTGTTCACGCAATCGTAATCAGACTAGGGCGGGCAGGTCATTACTCACTACTTGACAAACCATTAAGGTTGTCGAAACGGGATGTCTCTTCCAGGCGTCGTTCCTCGCTCCCTTGCAGAATCAAAACTATTCGTGACGTTCTGCTGCCGAAATGTCAGGAATCCTTACGTTCAGATCGAAACTGTGGCCCGTCTCCGGTCCGTGCGCCCTTAAAATCCCACTCCAGCAGGTCTGGCATGACGTTTGCTAACTGTCTGGCAGTGCAACTTGTGCGCGCACTCACCTGATGGAGACACCAATGACCAGCTTCCGTTACCTCATAGCTGCTACAACTGGACTGGCCTTTCTCGCCACTGCTGGATCCGCCCTTGCAGACCCGTTCACTTTCAATCCAGCCGGCTCAAACCCGGCACTGTCCAGCGCAGGGTCGCAGTTCACGGCTGACGACATCATCTTCAGCCAGTATTCCAGCATCAACATCTCCTCGACTGGAGCTTTCACTGAGAGCGGCGTCCTTCGTGTCGCCAACTTTCAGTCCGGCGGCAACGCCTTGATCCCGAACGGCTACAACGGCACAGGGACGGCGACGCCCTACACCCTGTATTTCACGTTCACGGGCACAGGCCAGGCGAACGGCGCGACTGCAGGTGCGACCGGCACGTTCTCCACGTTGACTGCTAACCTGTATGGCGACCTCGGCAACAATGACGGCGCCCTGACAGCGACCACGGCCGGCGCCTCGTTCGCTGGTGGCACCTCTGGCGACGTGCTCCTTGCGACGGGCACCCTGCAATCCGGGACGGTGGGCCTGTCCCAGAACCCCAACGCCTCCGGCTCTTCGCCCGTACTTCCGTCTGCCTTCGCGCTGGTGAACTTCACGGACGCACAGCCCGGCGCCGGCAGTTTCTTCGTCGTCCCCTCCACGCTGGCGTTCAACCTGAACTCCTCGTTCACGAACAGCGATAGCGTTACGACGCTCGCGAACACCGCCACTGGGATCGACCTCGTGATCAACGGCGGCGCCGGCAACGGCACGATCGCTCCCATCGCCAACCCAGTGCCAGAGCCGGCTTCGATGGCGTTGCTCGGCGTCGGCTTGGCCGCTGTCGGCCTGGTTCGCCGTCGGCGGGCCTAACTGCTTCTGCCCGGCCTTGCCGGGCACGAGTTGAACAAGGGGCGGCATCGGCAGGTGCCGCCCTGCTTCGTTTCGGGGTCTGTATCGTCCAGCTTAGGACACCGAGTGCATGGGTTTCGCGGGTGAGAGTTGGACAAGCCGCTCACAGTGCTGCAGCGGTGATCGCCAAGGCCGTTCAGAGATCGCCCTTGACTGGGAAAGGACCTGCTGCCAGGCGCAGAGCGCAAGGCGTCCATCCCGCACTCGCTGAACCATCCCCGTCAGTATCGCACTCCATCCGGCGTGATACCTAACCCCTCCGCCGCCAAACGCCCGTCCAGCCCGGTAACGTCGGCAGGATCGCACACGCCCGGGCCGCCTTGCCACACGTCAGAGCGCGGCAGCACCCGCAACTCAGCTTTCTGCCCAGTCATCGCAGCCGATGACGACCGGCCTACCATGGCCGCTGCCCAGCAGACACCAAAGATGATCCGATCTCGCCATCCCTGCGACAAGCTGTGGAAGCCTGCTTTGGTGCGGATGGTGGTTTGCTCTGCTGCGTTTCAGGCTGGAGCAAGACGCCGCAGCCGCGAATGCCGCAATGCGACTCTGGAAGCTGACTTGACTCAGCCTATGATGCGGCAAACGGATCAGGCGCAAGCCCGCCAAGGCGAAAGAACATCCGCAGATCGTCCAGGTCGGACCGAAGCCGCGGAGACAGCCGTTCGCGCGCCGCTATGAACACCGCTCTCCGGGCCGCGGACAACGGCATGCTTTCCGTTTTGATCACGTTGAACAAAGTGAGCGGGCGGGCGGAATAGGCTTTACACTGCGGCAAGTAGCGTTGGCGTAGCGATTCGAAGTCCTGTTTGGTGAATGCCGCCAGCATGGAGTTGCGGAAATCGTCGTTGAACACTTTAGGCTGGTTGTCGGCACTGTTCGCGGCCATGAATTCTACCGTGCGCCGTCGCTTGAGCCGCAGCAAGTCTCCCAAGTACACCTTACCCGCTTCCGGCAGCACGGACGCAATCTGCGCAAAACACCTGGAAAGGTGATCTAGGCTGGGCAGGTGGTGCAGCGCCATCGTGCTGCTCACGGCTTCGAACTCGCCGGGTACGATGCCGGACAAATCCGTGATGTCCATCTCTCGGAAGCTGACGTTCCCCAGACCAAGCTCTCTGGCCCGTGCTCGCGCAGCGTCCAGCATGCCAGCCGACAGGTCTACGCCTACAAATTCGGTGTCGGGGTGATACTGCGCCGTCAGCAGGAGCTGCGTCGCCGGGCCGCAGGCCAAGTCCAGCACCCGGCGGCTTCCCTCGATCGTCTGTGTGATGTGAGCCGCGTGGAACAGGTGGACTACGTACATCCCGCCATTCTCATCTCCAGCTTCGACGTAACCGGCAACTTGATCATCTCGGTCCATGACCAAATCCGGTTCCGGCTGACGCTCGAAGTCAGCTCCGAACAAGTGTTCGCTCAAGACATGAGGGACGAATTTCATTTTGGACAT
>CAXTCI010000084.1:0-17220 GCA_964242325.1 uncultured Acetobacteraceae bacterium | reverse complement strand
GTGAAGTAGCTCAGGATCAGGTCCGCGCCCGCCCGCTTGAACGCCCCAAGCGTTTCCCGCACCACCCGCGCCTCATCCAGCGCGCCAGCTTGGGCGGCGAACTTGATCATCGCATACTCGCCGCTGACCTGATAAACGCCCAGGGGCAGCAGGGTCTGCTCCCTGATCCGGGCCAGCACGTCCAGATACGGCAGGCCCGGCTTGACCATCAGCATGTCCGCCCCCTCCGCCTCGTCGGCGATGCTTTCACGCAGCGCCTCGCGGGCGTTGCCGGGGTCCATCTGATACGCCTTGCGATCCCCCTGCAGGTCGCAGCCGGATGCCGCCCGGAACGGCCCATAGAACGCCGATGCGAACTTGGTCGAGTATGACAGCACCGGCACCTCCCCATGCCCGGCGCCGTCCAGCGCCCGGCGGATCGTCCCGACCTGGCCGTCCATCATGGCGCTGGGTGCGATCACGTCCGCACCGGCATCGGCCGCCACCACGGCCTGCCGCCCCAGCGCGTCAAGCGTCTGGTCATTCAGCACGTTGCCGTCGGGACCGACCGAGCCGCAATGGCCATGATCGGTATACTCGCAAAAACAGTTGTCGGTCATGACGACCAACTCCGGCGCCGCGTCCTTCGCGGTGCGCGTCATGCGCGCCAGCAGGCCGCCGCTGCGCAGGGTGTCGCTGCCGGTCGCGTCCTTATGCCGGCTGATGCCGAACAGCATCACGGCGCGCACCCCATCGCGGGCGATGGCCTCGATCTCGCGGGCCATGTGGCGCTCGGGGATGCGGGACACGCCGGGCATGGCGGGGATGGGCAGTGGGTCGTCCAGCTCCTCCTCGATGAAGATCGGCAGGATCAGGTCATGTGCGGTGACGTGGGTTTCGCGCACGAGGTCACGGAGGGCGCCAGTGCGGCGCAGGCGGCGAAGGCGAGTGGTGGGGAACATCGGGCAGGGATTCCAGGTTAGGTGCAGGTCCGGATTAGATGCAGCTCCGGCGCCCCCGGCTCTGTCACGGGACCGTGCGGTGCCGGGCCGGGCTGTGCCGCGTTAGGCTCGGCAGACGTATAACGCAAAGGCCGTCCAGATGAAGAACACGCTCGCCGCTCTGGCTTCCTTCGGCCCCGTGATCGCCGCCACCGTGACCGGGGGCCGGCACGGGCCGCAACGCCCGATCAACGGCATCTGGTATGCGTCGCTGCGCAAACCATCCTACACCCCGCCCGGCCCGGCGTTCGGTGCGGCATGGACGGTGCTGGACGGGCTGCTGGCCACCACCGGCTACCGCCTGATGAAGGCGCCGAGCAGCCCGGCCCGTAGCCTTGCGCTGGCGGGATGGGGGCTAAGCACGGCGGGGCTGGCCGGCTACCCCTGGGTGTTTTTCGGCCGCAAGAAGCTGGACGCCAGCCTGGCCGTGACTGGCGCGATGCTGCTGGCCGCCGGCGGCACCGTGGCAGCGGCGCGGCAGGTGGACCGTCCGGCGGCGGCCATGGGGGTGCCGCTGGTGCTATGGCTGGGCTTCGCAACGCTGCTCAGCGAGGAAATCTGGCGGCGGAACTAAACGCCGGTGCCCAAAGGCCCTCGGGTTGGTCCCGAGGGCAATCCGCCCAGGCGTCGTCAGGTCCTGGCGCCGATGCTGCACCTCCGGGTTGCTGTCCCTGCCATGCCGGACAATCCCTCGCTGCCCTTCCACTACAACCTGCCGGGCGACGGTCTTACCAAGGCTGGTTAGGCGCCTGCTCCTCTGCAGACTTCGATAAGCTGTTCCGGAACAAGACTGGAACTGCCCTCCGTCGCGCTTCCCTCGGGTTCAAGCCACCCGGCATACCTCACGAGACGCCCTACCATTGGCAAGGCGATCGTCACGTCGAACCGGAATCGGCCGTGCTCATCCACCCACTCCCGGGCCGAGGCCCGCGGGGCCAGGCGCCGCGGCATTGGGATGGGGCCGATGCGCCAGCCGCCGACCTGCATCATCAATCCGCCCGCATCCGCCGCAACGCGCAGCCGAAAGGCGAATGGGCCGAACCGCTCCTCCAGCCCGCCGCCGGCTGACACCCCTGCCGCCGCAGCCATGCGGCTGCAGAAGCGCCGGCCGGCAAAGCTCCGGGTCCAGGCCTCTCCACCCTCTATCGCCTCGATGCACACCCAGACCGGCACATCCGCGGCGGCCGGCGGGAAGCCGAACGGGACCGCGGCCAGCCGGGCCAGCAGCCCGGTCGGCCCCTCCACTGACGCACGTCCCCGGAGCATCAGGCAGGGACGCGGAGCATGGACGGCCCGGACCGGCGCCGGCAGGGCATCGTAATCCCGGCCGAGCGCGCGGGCGAACAGGGGCGGCGGGGAAGGGGCTGCGTCCTCCGACGTGTGGATGCGATACGGAGCAAACTCGGCGGCGATCTCCGCCAACGTCAGCACCCCAACACAGGGCCGGGCGCCGGGCGGCAGGAGCTTGCCGGCGGCCAGGGCACGCAGGATCGCCAATGCGGGCAGGGTGGGTATCACCGGGCCATCCCCCGCCTCCGCCACCAAGGTCCAGCGACGGCGCAGCGGCTGTCCGGCGGCGTCCAGGCCCGATGCCTCGGCCACCATGCCGCCCCGGTCGGTGCCCAGGCCATGCACCAGCCCGGCCAAAAACCGCATGGCCGGAGCCAGCGGCTCCAAAGAAAGGCGCAGGCCCAGGCCGCCTGCGGCCCGGATTGGCAGGCTGGCCAGCAGCAGGCCCCAATGCAGCAGCGGCAACTCCAGCCCGGCGCGGAACACCGCGGAGCGGCAGACATGGTAACGCGCCGGCACCTGATCCAAATCGGGCGTATCCGCCAGGGAGGACCAGCGCCGGCCCAGCCCAGGCAACTCGGTCCGCCGGGTCAGGCCCCAGCCGGGGCGCGTGGTCCATCCGCCGTCCAGGAACACCCGCACGGGCTGCCCGGCCCAGGACAGGATGGAGCGCATCACCGCCAGCCCCCGCGGCGCGCGATTGCCCGGCAGGATCGCGACCTCCACGCGGTCCACCCGGGTCCAGCCTGCGGTCAGGTGGTCCAGCGCGGCGCAGGACAGCGCAGGCGTGCTGCTGCATCCCGCCAGCGCGACGACGCCGGCTGCCCGCGCCGGGCCGTCCAGCCCGGCGGCGAAGCCGGCGACGTAGGCCCGTCCGTCCGCCAGGTCCAGGTAGTGCATCCCTGCCTGGATCGCCGCCCGCGCGAGCCGGTGTGCGCCGGGACGGTAAGGTCCGGCCGCATCCACGACGGCGAAGGCGCCCAGGGTCCGCAGCGCCTCGGCGCCGACGGACGCAACATCCAGCCGCACCGCTGCCACCCGGGGCAGTCCGCCCAGCGCATCCGCCAAGGCACGCGCCCGCTCGACCCCTCGGGCCGCCACAACCACGCGCATGTCAGTAGTGGCGAGGAGCCCGCGCACCAGCCGCTCCCCAAAGGTGCCGGTGCCGCCGACCACGACAACGGCCGGGGTCAGGACGGCGCGTCGTGCAGCACCCGCCGGGCCAGGCCGGGCGGCGGCACCATGCAGGACGCGGTGCGCCCGAACAGCCGGTAGCGGTTGCGCGCGACACGGTCGTAGGCCCAGTCCCGCAGCCCGCGCGGCGCCGCGGTGAGACCCCATGCTGCACCGTAGCGGGGCAGGGTCCGAAGCACCGCCAGCGCCGCATCCGACTTGAAGTAAGCGGTGCCACCCAGGATGACGACGTTGCTTTCCGGCATGGCCGGGTCAATGCCCAACTGGACCGCCAGGGCATGGCCATAGGCCGACTGCACCGGCACGAAGCGGAACCGGCCGCCATCCCGCGCCGCGACAAACCTCACCCAGCGGGAGCACAGGACGCAAACGCCGT
This sequence comes from uncultured Acetobacteraceae bacterium, assembly GCA_964242325.1. Classification (GTDB taxonomy): domain Bacteria; phylum Pseudomonadota; class Alphaproteobacteria; order Acetobacterales; family Acetobacteraceae; genus DASWOJ01. The sequence continues at coordinate 13,380 of CAXTCI010000084.1, read as the reverse complement.
CGAACAGGATGGTGCCGTCCGGCACGTCCTTGACCTGCACCGGCGTCCAGAGGCGGGGCATTGCGTCCTCCATAGGGTTGCGGAGTCAGAATAAGCCAAGCGGCGTATCTTGCCACCCCCGCCGAACCGGCTGCGGTAAAACGGATGCGGCGTCGTCCCGTGCAACCCCACCTTGGCGCCGCCATGCCGAAACCTGCTATCCCTTGACGGCGCAAGCACGGGAAGTTTAGGGGAGCAGTGCTTACCGGTTCATGGGTGCGTGCCAATTGAGTATTCTGCTCACGGCTCCACAGCCAAGGCTTCGCCACCCCCGGCGAGAAAGGGGGCAAGCAAGCATTCCCGCTTGTCGGTCCCGCCGCTACGCCGGTAGCCTCATACCCGGCGCGATTCGGATGCATCCGCTCCCAGATGCGGCCCTCGCGCGACGGCCCGGCTCGCCTCCAACCACGGGAGTCCCTGCATGTCAGCCCTAGCCGAACGTCATGATACCCCGGCGCCCAACCCCCTCGACGTGGTCGAACAGGTGGTGGCCGCCAATGACTGGGCCTTCGACCGGCGCAGCGACCACGAGATGGCGGCGGAAGCGCCGGGCAAGTGGTGCGACTACGGCCTGTACTTCTCCTGGTCGAGCGAGATCAGCGCCATGCACTTCACCTGCGCCATAGACATGAAGGTGCCGGAGCGGCAGCGGGCAGCACTATACGAGCTGCTGGCCCTGGCCAATGAGCGCCTATGGATCGGCCATTTCGGCATGGATTCCGACGATGGGATGCCGCTGTTCCGCCACTCCGTCCTATTGCGCGGTGCCACCGCCGCCTCGGCGGAAAGCCTGGAGGACATGGTGGACATCGCCATAACCGAGTGCGAGCGCTTCTACCCGGCGTTCCAATTCGTCCTATGGGGCGGCAAGACCCCGGCTGACGCCCTGCAGGCCGCCATGCTGGAGTGCATGGGCGAGGCGTGACCGAACCCGCCGCCTCCTTGCCGCCCGTCCTGCTGCTGGGCGGCGGCAAGATGGGCGGCGCCATGCTGGCGGGATGGCGGGAGCGTGGACTGGCGCCCTCGGTCGTAGTGGATCCGGCTGTTCCCCCGCTAGCCGGGCCAGGAATACAGGTGGTCGGTGGCATCGCCGACTTGCCGCCAGACTTCCGCCCCGCCGCGATCGTGCTTGCGGTGAAGCCGCAGCAGGCAGACGCCGCGGTGCCGGGCCTGGCGTCCCTCGTGCGCGATGCGGTCATCCTGTCCATCATGGCCGGAACGACCACGCGGCGGATAGGCGCAATGCTCGGCCCCGGGCCTGCGGTGGTGCGGGCAATGCCGAACACCCCGGCGGCCATACGCCGAGGCATCACTGTCGCCTTCCGCGGTCCCGGAGTGGACGACGCGCAGGCGGCGCTATGCGACGCGCTGCTGGCCTCCATCGGCGAGGTCGCCTGGGTCGAGGACGAAGGGCTGCTGGACGCCGTCACCGCCGTGTCCGGCAGCGGCCCAGCCTATGTCTTCCTGTTGGCGGAACTGCTGCAGCGCGCGGCGGAGGAGCAGGGCATCCCCTCCGCCCTGGCCCGGCAGATGGCCCGAGCCACCGTCGCCGGCTCCGGCGCCCTGCTTGCGGCCAGCCCAGACGATGCCGCCGCCTTGCGTATCGCCGTGACCAGCCCCGGGGGAACCACGCAGGCCGCGCTCGGCGTGCTGATGGCGGACGCGGCCTGGCCGGCATCAATCTCGGCCGCAGTGGATGCCGCCACGCGCCGCTCCCGCGAGTTGGCTGGGTGATGCCGGCCGCTGCTGCCCCGGCCCCGTCGTTGCCAGGCGTTCCGCGGCGCGGCAGTCCAGCAACCCACCGCGCCACCCTTGCCGCCTGTGGAATGCTGCGACGCAGGCGGCTCGCAGTGACCCCCTCGTGCGGTCTGCGGCGGCGCCGAGCGGCTGATACGTCCTTGCCAACCCCCTCGCGCTAGCCCATGTCGCCGACATGAGCATCACCGAAACCGATCGCACCCTGATTGCCGCCGTGTTCGAGCAGGCGGCCCTACGCGGCTGGTCCGACGTCAGCATCGCCGATGCCGCCCGCGATGCCGGCGTGCCGCTCGGCGAGGCCCGCGCCCGGATGCCCGGTCGTGGCGCCGTGCTGATGCGTTTCGGCGTGATGGCCGACCAGGCCGCGCTCGCCAACGTCAGCATGAGCGAAACTCCGCGGGAGCGGCTGTTCGACATCGTGATGGCGCGCTTCGACGCCCTGCAGCAGCACCGGGCCGGCGTGCTGTCGTTGCTGGCGGCGCTGCGAACCGACCCCGGCGCGTCCCTGCTGCTGTATGGCGCAACGTTGCGCAGCATGAAGTGGCTGCTGGACGGCGCCGGCATCCCCGCCACCGGGATCGTCGGCAGCCTGCGCATCCATGGCCTGCTGGCACTATGGCTGTATGCCTTGCGTGCGTGGGAAGGGGATGAAAGCGCCGACCTGTCCGCCACCATGGCCGCCGTTGACCGCGGCCTGGACCGTGCCATCCAGGCGGAGAACATGCTGCCCGGCCAGCACGTCGGCAACAGCGGCGCCCCGATGTCCCCGGCCGAAGCCGCAGCGGAGGTATTCGAGGAGGCCGGCCTAATCGGCGATGAGGCGGATGGGAATGCGGCGCCAGACGGTCCGGACCTGCCTCCGGCACCACCGTCCGAGTATCCGGAGTCTCCGCTCACATAAAGGCACGATCTCGCCCGCTAATATTTCCGCTTGCTGTCATACCGTGGTATGGCAGCAAGCAGAATAAAGTAGGGGTGAACAAATGTCCGACGATCCCGCCGCCAAAATGCAGAACACCATGACCCAGGCCGCCTCTGGCGCCGCCCAAATGGGCAAGACTGCTATGGACGCCGGCATGGCCAAGATGGCCGAGTTCACCAAGATGTTTACCGACATGAAGGTGCCGGGCATCGCAGGGATGCCAGACATGGACGCCTTCCTGTCCGCCCATCGCCGCAACATGGAAGTGCTGACGGCTGCCAACCGCGTGGCGCTGGAGGGGGCGCAGGCCGTCGCCCGCCGCCACATGGAAATCATGCAGCAGACCATGAGCGAGATGACCGAAACCATGCGCGACCTGTCCAGCCCAGACAGCCCAAGTGCCAAGGCGGCGAAGCAGACCGAGTTGATCAAGGCCAGCTACGAGCGCGCCGTCGCCCACATGAAGGAACTGGCCGACCTGATCCAGCGCGCCAATGGCGAAGCGCTCGGCATGCTGAACCAGCGCTTTGCCGAAGCGATGGACGAGGTCAAAATGCTAGCCTCCAAAGCCGGCAAGACCTCAGCGGGCTGATTTGCTTCAAGCCGGTTTCCCTGCCGTCGTCGTCATCGGCGGCGGGGTAATCGGCGGTGCGGTCGCTACCCACCTGCTGCTGAACGGTGCGCCTGTCACTGTGGCCCGACCCGACCTATGCCGCCGCGCCTTCCTTGTCCGCCAGCAGATCAACCGTGCGCGGAGCGCGCATCATCATGGCAAGGAAACGAGGCATCTGGACGCTGCTTGCCGTGACACTCCGGCCCTATTTCCCTAGCCATATGCGGCAGCAGTTCTCGCAGCCAATGAATATCGCGCCGCCGCAGCATGGCGCTGCCGTCCTGCATGATGCCGCCGCCCATCTCTCGGTGGATGGCAACGCTTCGGCACCAGCCCTGCGTGACCCTAGATACCTTCACCTTGCAGGCTCCAGCGGCGCGGACACGCTTGCTAATGGGTTCAGCGGCCACGGAACGCAGCAGGCGCCGGGCGTTGGCCGAAGGATCGCAGAGCCCGTGCTGCACAGGGCCTATCAGACGCCAGACCTGCCACCGTTGTCCGTCGCTCAGCTGGCCGAGGGCCGGCCGCCGCCGGAGCGGAACACCATCTGATGCAGATGCTCGACGCCGCCGCGACCGCCGCCGCCCTGCCGTTCGACCGGCTAGTGCCGGCGCTGCACGCGGCCTTCGCCGCCGAGGCCGAGGTGCCAGACCGGCACCACCATCCCCTGCCAGGTGGCGCCACGCTGCTGCTGATGCCGGCGTGGCAGCGGGACTGGCTGGGCGTGAAGGTCGTCACCGTCCATCCCGGCAACGCAGCACGCGGGATGCCAGCGGTCCACTCGACCTACCTATTGACCGAGGCCGCGACCGGCCGCCCGGCCCTGTTGCTGGACGGCGACACGCTGACGGCCCGGCGGACTGCCGCGGCCTCGGCGCTGGCGGCGTCGTTCCTGGCCCGGCCTGACGCATCGCGCCTGTTGCTGGTGGGCGCTGGCCGGGTAGCCAGCCTATTGCCGGCCGCGCATCGGAGCGTCCGCCGTATCCGGGAGGTGCGGGTTTGGAACCCCACGGCGGCCCGCGCCGACACGTTGGCAGAGGCGCTGCGCACGGACGGGTTCGACGCCGCGCGCACGGACGACCTGCCGGCTGCTGCGGCCTGGGCCGATATCATCAGTTGCGCCACCCTGAGTACCGCGCCACTAATACAGGGTGCCTGGCTGCGCCCCGGCACCCACCTGGACCTGGTCGGCGCCTTCACCCCGGCGATGCGAGAAGCGGACGAGGACGCAATCCGCCGCGCCCGAGTGTTCGTAGACACGCTGGCGGCGCTGCACGAGGCCGGAGAACTGGCAAACCTGACGGAACGCGACGTGCGCGGCACCCTGGAAACCCTATGCCGCGGCGGTGCAGGCCGCCAAGCGGACGAGATCACCGCGTTTAAGTCGGTCGGCACTGCCCTGGAAGACCTGGCGGCAGCGATGCTGGTCATCAATGACCTGTCAGCGTAGCGCCGCACGCTGTTGACCCCGGCCCAGCACGTCTGTCAGTAGCTGCCGTTCACGCCCCCGACGCCTTCCGGTTTTCCGCGTCGCGACCTAGCGGTTTCTACGCATGTCCCAGAACAGGAACAAGCAGGGCGGGATGACGATAGCGAAGAAAATCCAATCAAACGTTTGGTGCATGTTGAAGTCCTTCGATTCGGCGGCGTCCGCAATCTACGGATGTCACACGCCAAAGTTGCAGACCCATTTTGGCCGGAACTAACGAACGGGCCTTCCGGTACGCACAAGCAGCCGCCGCAACGGTTTTCAACAATCTTTGCAAGGGATTGCGGGTCCTCTGCTAAACCACACCATCGCATGACATTATCGGTATGAAGCAAGGAACATCATCCTACATCACCACATTATCAAATGTATGTTCCTGGTTTGGCCAGCATACCGAGTGACGGCGACCACAAGGTTCACGCCCGTTCCCCTTCCCAAGTGTCCGCGGGATGGCGCCAAGCTACACCGGCAGCCGCATCCGCGCCCGCAGCCCACCCATCGGGCTGCCCTCCAACACGATGTCCCCACCATGCGCGCGCACAATATCCCGCGCGATTGTCAGCCCCAACCCGGTGCCGCCGCCAGCGCCGCTTTCAAACGCACGGAACACGCTTTCCCGCCGCTCCGGCGCGATGCCCGGGCCATCGTCGTCCACCAACACCAGAACCGCGCGCTCATGCGGCTCCACCGACAGCAGCACCCGCCGGGCATGGCGTCGGGCGTTGTCCACCAAGTTGGTCAGCGCCCGGCGGGCGGCGTCAGGGCGCAGGTTCAGGGTCAGGCCTGCAAAGCTTTGCACCTCCACATCGGCGCCGGCCCGGCGGGCGGCGTTGGCCACGTCGCCCAGCAACGCCGACAGGTCCACGGCCCGCGCCTGCTCCGTCCCCTCGCCGCGGGCGAAGGACAGGTAGCCGCCGACCATCCGCTCCATCTCCTCGATGTCGGCCGTCATGTCGGCGACGTCCTGCTGCAACTCGGGATGCGGCGGCAGCACGGCGAGCGCCAGGCGCAACCGGGTCAGCGGGGTGCGCAAGTCGTGCGACACGCCAGCCAGCATCTCCGTCCGCTGCGCCAGGAAGCGGACGATCCGCTCCTGCATCCGGTTAAAGGCGGTGGCGGCCTGGCGGACCTCGACCGCACCCTCTGGCTTGATGGGACCGTGGTCCCGGCCCATGCCGAATGCCTCGGCGGCGGCGGCCAGGCGGCTGATGGCGCGGACCTGGATGCGCAGGAACAGCGCGGCAACGCCGAACAGCAGCACGGCCGTGCCGGCGATCCAAAGCACGAACAGGTAGATGGTGCTGGCATACAAACGCTTGCGCGGCGCCTCGACCTCCAGCACCCCGTCGTCCAGCGCGACACTGACCAGGACGTTGCGGGGGTCGGAGGTCCAGTCCATCCGGAACGGCCGGTGCAGCTTGTTGGTAAGCGCGCTGGCCAGGTCGTCGTCCATCGGGCCGAACTGGTTGACGTGGGTGTCGGGGGGCAGGGTCGCGCCGGGCACCAGCCGCATCGGCACCTCGAACTGCAGCCAGGCCGTGCGGAGCACCCAGTCCTGCTGGTCCGGGAAGCGGCCCAGCAGCTCGATGGTCTGCGCGACCTCCCCGGCGATGCCGCCTGACAGCCGACGGGAGATGATGTCGAGGTGGCTGCCATAGAAGAAGGTAAACGCGACCGCCTGTAGGACGACGAGCGGCACCAGCACGATCAGCAAGCTGCGGCCCAGCAAGCCACGCGGCAGCAAAGTCTTGATGGGCGCGCTGAGCCTCATAACCCCAGACCTGTCCGTCTCCCTCTCCCTACGGGAGAGGGTTGGGGTGAGGGGGTCTTGGCTGCGGAGCGGGGCGCGAACGGTGCCGGCGGCCTACCCTCCCAGGTGGGCAGGCACGGCGCCCAAGACACCCTCACTCCAGCCCTTTCCCGAAGGAAGAAGGAGCAGAAAACATCCATCATATCCCCGGCTTCAGCACGTAGCCCCGCCCGCGCACCGTATGCAGGAACCGAGGCTCCCGCGGATCGGCCTCGATCTTGCGGCGCAGCCGGGTGACCTGCACGTCGATGGCGCGCTCCCCGGTTTCGTCCATGCCCAGGCTTTCAGCGATCCATTCGCGGGACAGCACCTCGCCAGGACGCCGGGCCAGGGCTTGCAGCAGCGCGGACTCGCCGCCAGTCAAGTGGATCACCCCCTCGGCCCCGCTCAGCTCGGCCCGCTCCACGTTGAACTCCAGCGGACCCAAGCGGACCGGACCGGCCGGGGCCGCAGGTGCCGGCGGAGCCACCCGGCGCAGCATGGCCCGCAGCCGCAGCACCAGCTCATACGGCTCGAACGGCTTGCCCAAGTAGTCGTCAGCCCCGGCCTCGAACCCGGCGATCCGGTCTTCCGGCGCCCCTCGCGCAGTCAGCAGCAGCACCGGCAGGTCCGACCGTCCCGCCCGCAGGGTCTGGGTCAAAGCCAGGCCGGTCTCTCCGGGCATCATCACGTCCAACACCAGCAGGTCCGGCTGCATGGACCGCATCTGCTCCCGTGCCTCGGCCGCATGGCTGGCGGTGGTGACGCGAAACCCCTGCTCCGCCAAATAGCGGGACAACAGGGCGCGCAGCCTGGCATCATCGTCCACCACGAGGACATGTGCCCCATCCCTGACGCTCTCGCTCACCGCATCCCTCCAGCCCGGACCGTGGGGCGGGCGCCGGGATGCAGCGGCGCTTCCGCCTTGTCCAGGTAGGTGCGGCCGGCGTTGTCCATGATGCCGCGCATCACCCGGCGGAAGCCCTCCACCGCCGGCCCGCCCGCCTCGCGGAAGGCATGGACCAGGCGCTCCCGCTGCCGCTCGAACAGCCGCCGCTCCAGGGCCTGCCCGGCCTCCGTGAGCGTCAGCAGCCGCTGCCGCCTGTCGTTGCGGCCCGGCGCCTGCAGCACATAGCCCTGCTCCACCAGCGCCGTCAGCACCCGGGCAAGGCTTTGCTTGGTAATGCGCAGGATGGCCAGCAGGTCGCCGACCGTCATCCCAGGATTGCGTCCGATGTAGTGCAGGGCGCGGTGATGGGCGCGGCCAAGACCCAGCTCCTCCAGGATCACATCGGCGGCGCCGGTAAAGTCGCGGTAGGCAAAGAACATCAATTCCTGCGCCAGCCGGAGCTGCTCCTCCCGCAGGAACAGCAGGCTGGAGCCGGCCGGCGCCGGGCCGTGCCGGGCGTCGGCGCCGTTCAGGTCCGCGCGTTCAGGCATGGCAGCCATCCCTCATGGTTAAGGCAGGTTTGTTGACTTATTAGGTCTTCCATTATAACCTCGGGCCTATTGAAGCAACAATATTGCGTGGAGGCGGGTTATGGCGCTGGTTCCCTTCGATGACCGCGACGGCACGATCTGGATGGATGGGGTAATGGTCCCCTGGCGGGATGCCAAGCTGCATGTTCTCTCGCATGGGCTGCATTATGCCAGCGGCGTGTTCGAAGGCGAGCGGTCCTATGCCGGCAACATCTTCAAGCTGCGCGAGCACACTGACCGCCTGATCGCCTCCGGCCGCATCCTGGGTTTCGAGATCCCCTACACCGCCGACGAGATCGATGCCGCCTGCACCCAGGTCCTGGCCGCCAACAACCTGACCGACGCCTATGTCCGTCCCATCGCCTGGCGCGGCACGGAGCAGCTATCGGTGTCGGCGCAGCAGACCCGCATCCATCTGGCCATCGCCACCTGGGCCTGGCCCAACCTGTTCGGCGACGACCGGATGAAGGGAGTGCGGCTGGGCATGGCCAAGTGGAAGCGCCCGCACCCGGAAACCGCGCCGACCGCCAGCAAGGCCGCCGGGCTATACATGATCGGCACCCTGTCCAAGCATGATGCGGAGGCGGAGGGCTACAACGACGCCCTGATGCTGGACTGGCGCGGCCAGGTGGCGGAGGCGACGGGCGCCAACATCTTCTTCGTCATGGACGGCGAGGTCCACACTCCCATCCCCGACTGCTTTCTGGACGGCATCACCCGCCGCACCGTCATGGGCATCGCCCGGCGCCATCAGATGAAGGTGGTCGAGCGGGTCATCATGCCCGACGAGATGAAGCGGGCTAGCGAAGTGTTCCTGGCCGGCACCGCGGCCGAGGTAACGCCGGTGCGGGAGATCGCCGGCCAGGCCTACACGCCGGGCAAGATCACGGAAACCCTGCTGCGCGACTACGAGGCGCTGGTCAAGATGTCGCCAGCCGAGGTGGCCCGGCAGGAAGCATCCCTGCGCGCGGCATAGGCCAGCAACGGCGGCAGCACGACGAGCCAGGCAATGCGCGCCTGGTATCGGTCATGCGGCCCAGACAGCGCGCCGGTCGCCGCGGCGTTGGCCAGCACTCCAATCAACGCCAGCACCGCCAACCCCCGCAAACAAGCAGGCTCCTTCCCCCTCTCCCTCCGGGAGAGGGTCAGGGTGAGGGGGCGGGCTAGCGCTGCCCCATCCGACGCCGGGCTATGCGCTGGTGGCGTCCCCAGTCCTCCGCTCCGCAACCAAGACGCCCCCACCCCGACCCCCTCCCAAAGGGAGAAGAACCCCCGCCCCACAATCCAAAGGCTTCCAGCCACCCCGGCCAGCAGCACCACGACATGCAGCGGTGCAAATGGCGCAGCGACGCCGCCCAATCTGTCCGCCGCCTGCAAGGAAGCACGGTAGGCCACCGCCTCCCGCACGGGAAAATAAAGCTCCAGCCGCGGCAGCAAAGCCACATCCAGATGCAGCGCCACCAACGCATCACCGACCCGGACCAGCCCGGCTTGCCGCAAGGTATTTGCAGCCGCGGCCAGCAGCACCCCGCCGGGATAGGCGGCAATGATGGCAGGAACCAGCTTCGCCGCTTCAGGCGCGTAGCGGATAGGTCCGAAGCCGTCGGCCCATACGGGGCCGTTCGGGTTCCACAGGAACTCATCGCTGTCAGACGACAGCCGGCCGCTCCAGGCGCAAATTCGCCATCCCGCGGCCGGACAAGCCGCGTCCACGTAGGCCCGCCCCGGTCCATCCCCGACCAAGCGCGCCAGCATGAACACCGATCCATAGGGAGAGACGGCCAGGACGCCATTGCCGACGAGGTTGCTGCCCAGCAGGAACAACAGCGCCGCGCCCAAGGGCAACGCCGGCCGCCACGGCAGCCGCCAACGCAGCAGCCCGGCCACGGCGACCAGCGCCGCAGCAACGATAAGGTGCGACAGGTGCGAGGCGATGGCGACGGTTCCGACCACCCCGGCCCAGGCCAGCGCTCCCCGGCCCACCCGGCCCGGCCCAAACGCCAGCATGAACAGGCACAGCACGACCAGCGGCGTGAAGCTGTCCGGCAGCAGCAGCGACGCGAACCACGGAGCCGCCGTGCCCAACGCCAGCACGGCGCACAGCGCCACATGCCGTCCCGGTCGCGGCCGCGCCACGACCGCCTGCGACAGCCACAGCAGATGCGACAGCAGCAGCCCCTGGGCCGCCACAGACCCCCAAAGCGACAGGCCCAAGCTGGTCACCGCCAGGAACGGCCCATACACCCAGGGTTTGTCCCACCCCATGTCCCCGGCCAGCCCCATATCGAGCAGGCCGCCAGTATCGCTGAACAGGACGGGATAGCCGTTGAGCAGCGCCGGCCAAACGAGCAGGGCAGCGCCGGTCAGGACGGCCAAAAGGGCTGCCATCTCAGCATGATGCCAGCCCTTTACGGCGGGATTGCGGTGGGCTTGGCAGGAATGCATGCCCGCGCGGCCGGCGTAGCTGACATCGGTGCCTACACCACGGTCGAAGGCCCGGCACCCGGCAGCGCCGAGCGGCAGCAAGGCCAGGGCTAGGACCTATGGAGGAACAGCGTCAAACTTCGGATCGTCGTCCCGGCACAACACACTGGTCAAACAGCGGCGCCCTCCTGCCAACGCGCCGCCGCGGCATCGTCCGCTTCCCGCGCCTCCACCCAGCCGGCGCTGCCGTCCGCCCGCTCTTCCTGCTTCCAGAACGGCGCCCGCGTCTTGAGCCAGTCGATCAGGAACGCGGTTGCATCCAGCGCCGCCTGCCTGTGCCGGCTGGCGGCCAGCACCAGCACGATGGGGTCGCCCGGCAGCAGCCGCCCATACCGATGTATGACGGTGCACCCCAGCAGCTCCCACCGCGCTTCCGCCTCGGCCGCGATGGCCTGCAAGGCGCGCTCGGTCATGCCGGGGTAGTGCTCCAGCGTCATGGCGCGTATGCCCCCGCCGCGCACGACGCCGACGAAGCAGCCGACTCCGCCCACGTCCGTGCGGCCTCCCAGCAGCGCCGCCATCTCCGCCCCGGCATCGAACGGCGCGGCCTGGACCCGGACGCTGGCCATCAGCCGCCCGTCACCGGCGGGAAGAACGCGACCTCGTCGCCATCCCGCACCGGCGTATCCGGCTGCGCGAACTCCTGGTTGACGGCAGCGCGCACGACGGCTGTCTCCGCAAAGGCAGCCGCCCCCATGGCATCGCGTGCCCGCAGCCAATCCACCAGCGCCCCCACGGTGGCGACGCCGGACGGCGGAGACAGGTCCTCCTCCGACCGGCCCATCCGTTCGCGCATCCAGGCAAAGTACAGAACGCGCATCAGCGAGGCGTCGGCACCGTTTGCACGGTACCGTTCGGGTTGATGATTGTGCTGGTACCGTTGCCATTTGGCACCATGATGGCGCCGGGTCCCTGCGGTGTCGTGAGCTGGCGGTAGTTTCTGGTGCCGCCGGCGTCCACGGCCGGCCCCTGCGGGGTTTGCACGACCTGGCCCTGCGGACCCGGGCTGGGGACGCTGCTGGACGGCGGCGGCGGCGCCACCCCGGCGTTCGGCGGCGACTCCGGCCCCGGCTGGACGGACCCGGGCGGCGTGGAACTGCCGCGCGTGGTCGGCCGCGGCTGGCGCCCGGCCGGCAAGCCCGGCCTTTCACCCGGCACCGTCGTAGGCCCGAAGCCGCGGGCGTTGCTGTTGCCCTCATCCTTGGCGACGTCGGACAGCGTGGGCGTGGGCGCCTCGGCGCCGGGCCAAACGTTGCCGGGCTCGGGCATCAGGGGTTCGAACTCCGTAGGCTGGCCGAGGGACCGGCGCAGGTTCTGGCTGTCCGTCATCGGCAAGTTAGGGTTCAAGGGCGGCGGGGCGAAGGTATGGGCCAGGAACTCGCCAGTCCCGGTACAGCCGGGCAGGGCGAGCAGCAGGCCTAGCAGGGCGATGCGCCGCATGTGTGGGACTCCAAGGCCGTTGCGGCCGTCACAGCGAATGTGCATGTGCAGCAAGGAATGCTCAAGCCGGGGGAAAAATCTAGGGCTGCCGCTCCGCGCCCGCCGGGGCGGAGGCATGGCGCAGCCCAGCATGCAGGTAGTCCCAGCCGGTCCACAGCGTCAAACCCGCCGCAACCCACAGCATGGCCTCCCCGATGTCCTGAACCGGCAGAAAGCTCAGGTGCAGGATGGCGCCGGTTTCGTCTCCGGCCAGCAGGGTGCCGAGTGCGCCCATCTGGAATCCGGTCTTCCACTTCGCAAGCTCCGTCACCGGCAGGCCGATCCGCAAACCCGCCAGGTATTCGCGCAGGCCGCTGACCAGGATCTCGCGCAGCAGGATGACGATGGCGGGATACAGGCCCCAGTTGGACAGCCGCCCCAGCCCGGCCAGCGCCATGAGCGTTGCGCCGACCAGCAGCTTATCGGCGATCGGGTCCAGCATACGCCCGACGTCGCTGATCTGCGCCCGTCCCCGGGCGATCTTGCCGTCGAAGTAGTCGGTGATCCCTGCAAGCGAGAACACGATACAGGCCGCCATATCCCCCATCGGCGTGCGTAGTGCCGCCAGCGCCACCAGCAGCGGGATCGCCGCGATGCGCGACAGGGTCAGGACGTTGGGGAGATCGGTTAGCACGACGGCAGCCTAACTCACTTTGCGTTCCTGGTCAGCCATGCACCTGCGGTATGGTCAGGGAAAAGAAACACGCTACCGAGTCTTATCAAGCCCAATGGCGCCGTCCCCGGCGTGGCGACGGCACTCCATCCTCACCGCGGCTTCCAAGTTCCGGCGCAGGCGATCCAAAACACGACATGGCTTCCCCACTGCATCCTGCACGCCGAAGCCGCACTCCTGGGTCCCCTGCTATCTGGCCCGTTCGACAAGGCGCAATCCGCTTTTCGTCGAGTCCGTCGAAGAAGCCGCAGGCGTCACCGTCAAAGATGCCGCCGCTTGATTGTGGGCGAGTGCGACCCGGTTCCGCCCAGCGCTTTTAGCCCTGTACAATGCTTTGTCGGCAGCTTCGACCAGCATGTCAGGACGATCGGCGGCGTGGGGTCGGATAGCCGCCACGCCGACGCTGGCCGTAACCCGACCGCATAGACTCCCGCAGTGCTGAATGTCCAGGCCCTCGATTTCTTCCCGGATGTGGTCCGCTAAGGCCAAAGCACCTGCGCTGTCAGTTTCGGGAAGAAGAATGACGAACTCCTCCCCGCCAAACCGGGCGGCTAAATCGCCTGAACGGCCGATGCTCCGGGCCATGCAGCTCGCAATCCTCTTCAGAACTTCGTCGCCGGCCTGATGGCCGTAGTGATCGTTGAACGCCTTGAAG
>CAXTCI010000083.1:0-21333 GCA_964242325.1 uncultured Acetobacteraceae bacterium | reverse complement strand
TAGATCGGTTTGCGTCCAGTCTGGACCCAAGCCGATCTACTCACGCCGGTAACGCTCCAAGCCCAATCACACGGGCATCGCAGTCACCCAGCGAACGTCCAGCCACTTTGGGCGACTGGACAGATTACGATCGGCGTCAAGCGGCGGCGCCAAACCCCTCCAGCACGATCTTGCCCCGCGTCGTCCCGCTCTCGACTTGGGCATGAACCCGCCTTAGATTGGCGGCATTGATGCCGGGCAGCCGCTCCGTCATCGTCGTGCGCAAAGTGCCGGCGTCCACGTGACGGGACACTTCGTTCAGCAGCTGCCCCTGCTCCCCCATATCGGGCGTGCCGTAGATCGAGCGGGTATACATCAGCTCCAAGTGGATCGAGACCGACTTCCGCTTGAACACGTTGACGTTGAGCGTGGCGGGATCATCAATCAGCGCAAACCGGCCCTGGGGCGCGATCAGCTCGGCGACCTCGTCTAGATGCCGGATGGTCTGCGTGGTCGAGAACACGAACGCCGGTGCTCCTACGCCCAGCCCTGCGACCTGTGCAGCCAGCGGCTCCGCGTGGTTGACCACGTAATGCGCGCCCATCTCCTTCACCCAGGCCACCGTTTCCGGTCGCGACGCCGTGGCGATCACGGTCAGGTTCGTCAGCGCGCGTGCGATTTGGATCGCGATCGAGCCAACGCCGCCAGCCCCGCCGACGATAAGGATCGCCTGCGCTGCGCCCGGCACTGGCCTGCGCACGTCCAGGCGGTCGAACAAGGCCTCCCAAGCGGTGATGGCGGTCAATGGCAGCGCCGCAGCGGCGGCCCAGTCCAGCGTCCGCGGTTTGGCGCCGACGATGCGCTCGTCCACAAGGTGATATTCGCTGTTGGTGCCGGGCCGTCCGATGGCGCCGGCATAGAACACCTCGTCTCCTGGCCGGAACAGCGCCGCATCGGACCCTACGGCGGACACTACCCCCGCGGCGTCCCAGCCCAGCACCTTCCACTCCTCCGGCTCGGGCTTGCTGCTCTTACGCACTTTCGTGTCCACCGGGTTGACCGACACGGCCCGGACCTGGACCAGGATGTCCCGGCCCGTGGGCTCCGGCATCGGCAGCTCGATGTCGGTTAGGGCGTCGTCACGCCCGACGTCCCCGGGCTCGCGGTATCCGATGGCTCGCATGATTGAACTCCTTTTCTGCGATGCCGAAGGTAAGACCATGGGCGCCTGCCCCCTCACCCCAGCCCTCTTCCGGAGGAAGAAGGAGCAGCACAGCGCCGTGTCATGCCACCTTGGTGATCGCCCACTTTGCCTGCTGCGTCCCATCCGCCTGTCCGGTCAGGACGACCTGCTGGCTCGGCTGCGGCTCGGTGCCGCCGAGATAGATGCTCTCCTCCAGCGACACCTTCGCGCCCTCGGCTCGGAAGCGCCAGGTGCCGCCGCCGGGCAGGCGCAGCATAATGCTCTCGCCATCTCCCTGCGGCGTTGCCGCGACGCCAGGGTGCAGGTGGAAGCGCACGGCATAGGCCCGCGGCTCCGGACCCTCCACCGCATCCTCTCCACGCACGTCGTCGCCGCTTTCAGCCATATACAAGCGTCGGCGGTGCAGCGCTTTGAACGGCGCCTGGTAACCATCGTGGCTCGCCTCCAGCCAGTGCGCGCCGTTGGCCTCCTGCCGCTGCACATCCACCTGGCCGGGATGGCGGCCCAATCCTTCGGGCTTCAGCTCGGACGAGTTGGTGTCGGAGATTACCAGGGTGGAATGCGCGGCGCTGGCGCGGGTGGCGTCGCGCCAGGCCGGGCCGCCTGTGGGCGCAGCGCCGCAGTTGACGACAAGCCGCTCCTTGCCGACTGACAGCTCCATGGACAGAGTGCCGGCATGGGCCGTGCGGTCCAGCCCCGGCGGCGGCGGCGCGCCGCAATCCACGACCAGCACGCTGCGCCCAGCCTGCAGACGGTGGAATCCGCCCTCGGTC
This sequence comes from uncultured Acetobacteraceae bacterium, assembly GCA_964242325.1. Classification (GTDB taxonomy): domain Bacteria; phylum Pseudomonadota; class Alphaproteobacteria; order Acetobacterales; family Acetobacteraceae; genus DASWOJ01. Next base: position 19,377 of record CAXTCI010000083.1, on the reverse strand, counting down.
AACCCGGCCGGCGCGCGTCCGCCGCGCCCGGCCTGAGTCAACACCAGTTCCACCAGCGCGCCTTGTTCCTCTTTAGCTCCGTTGAACAACGCCAGCCCGCCATCGCCATGGCGCATCGCGCGCAGCGCCGGGGCCATCCGCTCGATGGCCGATGACAGCGCCGCGGGCGGCTGGATTTGCGACGACTGCATCAGGGCGCGCATCTCGATTAGGTCCTGCAACGCCGCGAGCTGCGCCGCCGGGCTGCGCTCGGCATGGCAGCCGTCCGGCAGCACCTGGCGCGCGATCTCCTGCGGCAGGTAGCGCTGCGCGCGGGTCAGGAACGCCGCATGGTCCGGCAGCGCCACCGCCGCCGCGACCAGGCCCTTGAGCGCCGTCAGCGCCCGGGCGTCCATCTCCTCCCCAGGCAGGGATGCGGCCAGCATCCGGGCGTCGGCGACTAGCTGCCCCATCAGCTTGCTGCGGAAGGCATCATCGGCGCTGGCGACAAAGAAATCGTAATGGCCCAGCCACGCCGCAATCCTCGCGCCAGTGACGTCCGGACGCTGCGCCAGCCGTTCCAGCCCGTTTGTCGTCATCCAGTCACCCACCAGCAGCCGGGCACGGGCGCGGGCGGCGTCGGTGCCCAGGGCGCGCAAGTCGCGCAGCCAAGTGAAACCATGGGCATGGGCGCGCAGCAGCTCGTGCCCAGACGTGTCAGCCCAGCCGCCTGGCGCCAGGACGCGCACGGCTCCCCCGAAATCCATCTCGTCCCGCAGCAGGCTGGCGCCGCGGGCGGGGCTGCCGGGCCAGGGATCCCGCACTGCCAGGGCGGGAGCGTCGGGGATACGGCCCATACGGATGCTGGGCATGCGGGACATGGCGCGCCGGGCGTCGCGCGCCCACCGGCTAGGCTTCATCGGGCGTGCCCCTTCATGGCCGAAATCGCCGCGGCACGATCAGGCGCCGCGAACACCGCGGTCCCTGCTACCAGCACCCCAGCGCCAGCCTGCACCACCAGCGGCGCGGTATCCGGCGTGATGCCGCCATCCACTTCCAAGGCAATGGGCCGGCTGCCGATCATGTCCCGCACCTGCGCGATCTTGGGCAGTTGGTCGTGCAGGAATGCTTGTCCGCCGAAACCCGGGTTGACAGTCATCACTAGGATCAAGTCGGCAAGCTCCAGCACCGCCGCGGCGGCCTCCGCCGGTGTGCCCGGGTTCAGCGCCACTCCGGCGCGTTTGCCAAGCGAACGGATGAGTTGCAGCGAGCGGTGCAGGTGCGGCCCGGCCTCAGCATGGACGATGATGTGGTCCGCCCCAGCCTCGGCGAACGCGGGAATGTAGGGATCGGCCGGCGCGATCATCAGGTGGACGTCGAATGGCAGGCCGGACCCGGCGCGCAACGCCTTGAGCACCGTCGGGCCAAACGAAAGGTTGGGGACGAAATGCCCGTCCATGATGTCCAGATGCAGCCACCCTGCCCCTGCAGCGGCAGCGTCCGCTGCTTCCTCGCCCAGGCGGGCGAAGTCGGCGGCCAAGAGGCTGGGGGCAATGGTGGTGCCCGGCGGGGGCCAGGCGGTGTCCTGGGCGGGTGCTGGGCTGGTCATGGCATGGGTTCTAGGGGGGGTTACCGCTTATGCAAAGGCCAGCTTGGCTGTCGGATGCTTTAAAATGGAGACAGCACCGGAAGCAGCGGCAGCTGCTACGGAGCCAGGTCAATCAAGCCAGCCCAACATGGTCCGCTTGCATAATTAGCTGGCATTCCGTCTTCCAGACCTGCCCTCCCAAAACAGGCTCCAGTGCAGGACGTCCTTATGGCTTCGTCCCTGCAAACCACGCAGCAACCTAGACCGGAATGGAACCGATCCCACAATGTCAGGCGGAACAGTGTGGGCCGGGTAAGCCCACATCGCGTCCTCAGCGCGTTGAGATCAGCCCTGGCAATCCCCGCCCAGTTGCGGCGACACCACTCCTATTGACCCAGCAGGTGCCGCTTCAGGTCCTCCGATGGCGGCGCGTCGCCGATGAACCCGGCCAGCAGGCGAAGTCCAAGGTCCGGATTGGCAAAATCGCCGATCACCCGGTTGTTGAACAGCACCCGCACGCCGCGCGACGACAGGACATAGGTCAGCGTGTCCCCGACCGCGGCAGCCGGCGTGGCCGCGATCAGCCGCTCGAAGTCGCCAGCGTCCGACGGCGCACATTCGCCATGGCCGCAATTTTTGGACTCTCCTTCGCGATAGTGGCTCTCGATTTGAGCCTTCGTCGCCGTGTGCAGGAACTGCATCACGATGACCTTAGCGCCCGGCGAGGCCATGATGGCGCGGGCATCACTGCTCTTCTGCGGCAGATACAGTCCCACGGCATAAACCTTGACGTTGAACACTGTCAGCGTGCGCAGGCCCAGGCCGTTCAGCACCAGCGTCTGCCCGCCTGCGGGATAGGTATCAGGCAACGTCACGCCCCCAAGGCTGGCGGCCTTGGAGGGCCGTAATGGGATCACACCCACGCTCAGCAAGGCCATGCACGCCAGCAGCGCCGTTCTACGGTTCATTGGGACTTCGTTCCATAAGCTAATTGCGCCGTCACGTTGCGGCGCTTGGTTGAGCAGCACCGGGCCAACCTTCCGGCCTACCGGGATGGCAAACCGGCATCGCAGGCCGAAACGGCACCGGCGGCGTCTGGTTGCAGCCCTGCGTTACCGGGGCTGACAAGGCGGGCTAGCGAGTCCACGATCCGCCACAGACAGGAACTTGCAGGATCAGCCCTCGGCGCGCACGAACCGCGCGATGAAGAACCCGTCCATCCCCCCGTGCTCCGCCCATAATCCGGGATGGGTACGGACCCAGCCCTCCGGCGTTAGCGCCCCAATGAGGTCCGGCAACTCCTCCGGGCGCACCGGGTCCGGATGCAGCCCCGGCGGCGCGGCGGCGGCGCGGGCCGCTCCTTCCTCTGTCTGGAGGGAACAGACGGCATAGACCAGCCGGCCGCCTGGCCGCAGCATCCCGGCCGCGGCAGCCAGCAGGCGGTCCTGCCCGGCGGCGAGGTCCGCTACGTCGCGCGGACGCTTCAGGCGCATCACGTCGGGATGCCTGCGTATAGTGCCAGTTGCGCTGCATGGGGCGTCCAGCAGCACGGCATCCAGGAGACCAGGAGGCGTCCAGGCCAGGGCGTCGGCCTGCACGACCTCCACCGGCAGGGCCAGCCGGGCCAGGTTCTCATGCAGGCGGCGCAGGCGGCCAGCATCGCGTTCAATCGCCGTGACCGTTGCCCCGGCGGCCGCAAGCTGCGCCGTCTTACCACCAGGGGCGGCGCACAGATCGGCAACGCGCTCGCCGGGCTGCACGCGCAGCAGCCGGGCCGGCAGGGCGGCGGCGGCGTCCTGTACCCAGAATGCGCCCTCGGCAAAGCCCGGCAGGTCTTGCACCCGCGTACCAGCCGGCAGGCGTGCCGTTCCGGTCGGCAGGAGCGTCGCGCCGTCCGGCACCGCGGCGCCTGGGCGCAGCGACAGGTCCAGCGGCGCCTCCCTCGTATGCGCCTCGGCGATAGCGCGGGCATTGGCGCCCCAGCTTGTCCACAGCCAGGCCGGCGTATCCAGCCGCGGAGCGTCTAGCCCGTCCAGCGGCACCGGGCCAGCCGCGGCGACCTTGCGGAGGACGGCGTTGACCAGCCCGGCAAACGGCGTCAACCGCCGGGCACGCGCCAGGGCGACGGCGGTAGCAACGGCGGCATGCGCCGGCGTGTCCAGCAGCAGCAGCCCGGCCGCGCCCAGCCGCAGGATGTGCCGCACCCCATCCGGCGGCGCACGTTGCAGCCATGGCTCCAGCACCGCATCCAGCGACCCCATCCGGCGCAGCACGGCGGCGGCCAGGCGGTGCGCGGCGGCGCGGTCGCGGGGATCGGCGGGATGGGCGGCGTCCAGCGCCTCTTCCAGCGAGCGGCGGCGGTCCAGCACGGCGGACAGCAGGTCGAAGGCGATCTCCCGCGTCGGGTCCTTGAAGGGCGCATTGGGAGGCGCATTGGGGCGGGCGTCGGGTTTGACGGTCATGGGCCGGGTTCATGGCGCGGATCGGGGCGCCATGCTAGGGCCGGTCCATGCGTCACCTGCTGGATACGCGCCACCCTCGGCTGCTGCTCACCCTGTTCTGCCTGCTGCTGTGGACGCCGGGGTTCTTCACCCTTCCGCCGGGCGACCGGGACGAAAGCCGCTTCGTCCAGGCCAGCAAGCAGATGATCGAGACTGGCGACTACGTCCGCATCCAGAACGGGTCGGAAGCACGCAACCGCAAGCCCATCGGCATCCATTGGCTGCAGGTTCCGTTCGCCGCGGTAGCGCGAGGACTGGGGTTGGCGACGGAGAACCCGGTCTGGCCCTACCGCATCCCCTCCGCCCTGGGCGGGCTGTGCGCCGTCCTTGCGACATTCTGGGCGGGCCAGCGCCTGGTCGGGCAGCGGGCGGCGCTGCTGGCGTCCGGCATGCTGGCAGCGAGCGTGATCCTGGTGGTGGAGGTCCATATCGCCAAGACCGACGCCGCGCTGCTGGGCGCGACAACGGCGACGATGGCGGTGCTGGCACGGGCCTACCTGGACCCGGGTGGAGTGCGGCCAGGCGCCGCGGCCCTGTTCTGGCTGGCAATCGGTGCCGGAGTGCTGCTGAAGGGGCCGGTCACGCCAATGGTGGCCGGGCTAACGGTGCTGGCGCTCGTCGTGGCGGACCGGCGGGCAGCCTGGTTGCGGGCGCTACGTCCGGGGTGGGGCGTGCCGCTGATGCTGGCAGTCGTGCTGCCGTGGTTCCTAGCCATCGGGGTGGCCACTGGCGGGCGGTTCTTCGCCGACGCGGTAGGCGGAGACCTCGGGCGGAAGCTCGCGTCCGGTGACGACTCGCATTGGGGTCCGCCGGGGCTGCACCTGCTGCTGCTGCCGGTGCTGCTGTTCCCGCTGTCTGGCCTGCTGCCCGGGGCCGTGCTGGCGGCATGGCGGGGACGGCGGACGGCGCCGGCACGGTTCCTGGCCGCGTGGGTGGCGCCGTCTTGGATCGTGTTCGAGGCGGTACCGACGAAGCTGCCGCATTACACGCTGCCGCTGTATCCCGCGCTGTGCCTGCTTGCGGCCTGGTGGGCGCTGCAACCGGGGCGGGCGGTGCTGCCGCGGTGGGGGCGGCGGCTAGCTGGGGCGCTGCCGTGCCTGGGAGCCTTGGTGCTGGCGGTGGGTGTGCTAGGAGGGCCGGTGACGCTGGGAATGCCGGTCTGGCTGGGCTTGCCGGCGGCTGCAGCGGCGGGGCTGGTCGGGTGGTTGGCGGTGCGGGCCGTCCCAAGCGCTGCCCTGCTCCCTCTCCCTCCGGGAGAGGGTTGGGGTGAGGAGGTCTTACAGGACGATCCCCGCCCAATGACAGCCCTGGTCCAACCGGACCAGCAGTTCCCCGCTCCGCAAGCAAGACCCCCTCACCCCAACCCTCTCCCGGAGGGAGAGGGGGCCATCGCAGCCCTGGCGGCCAGCGTCGTGCTGTATGCGGCGATATTGGGGTTCGAATTGCCGCGCCTTGCCCCGCTCTGGATTGCGCCGCGGGTCGTGGCGGCTCTGCCGGAGCGCGGCAGACTGGGCGCGGTCGGCTTCTCCGAGCCCAGCCTGATGTTCCTCGCCGGCACCGATACACAGTGGCTTCCGCCAGCCGATGCCGCGGCTGCGCTGGCGTCGGGCCACATCCTCACTCTGCTGGTCGGCGACCGAGACCGGGCGGCGGTGTTGGCCGGGGCGGAGCGGGACGGGGTGCGGCTGGAGGAAATCGCGGCGGTGCCAGGCTTCAACTACTCGCGCGGGCGGCGGGTGGTTCTGACGCTCTACGGTTTGGCACCATAAAGCGCCAAAGACCTTACTGACGCACTCAGACCCCGTATTGTTGCCGCCCGCTCCCGAGGCAAAGCAACCCAGGATCGGAACGCACGGTTTGCACGAATGCAGGATTGCCGCGCCGCTCCGTCCCAAGCAACGACGGACGCAAAGGATCAGGCCGCTTGCAGCACATCCAGCCGGTACTTATCCGCACGCGCCAAGTGCGTGGTCCGCAACGCCGCCGCGGCGGTGAACAGGTCCGCCGCCTCCTCCCCCGTGCACGCCCCATCCGTCGGCCCGCGCCAGTTCACCAGCACCACGGCACCGCCTGGCGTCAGGCAGTCCACTGTCTGCCGCGCCGCCTGCTGCAACCCGGGAATACCGAGGTAGTAGAGCACCTCCGAAAAGATCACGAGGTCGAACCGGCCGTCCGGCCAAGCCCCCGGCAGCACCATGTTGGCGAACGTGACACCCGACAGCCCGGCGCACCGCTCCCGCGCCTGGTCCAGCGCCGCGTCCGCCACGTCCACGCCCAGGATCTCATCACACCGTGCGGCCAGGTCCCGCGTCAGCACGCCGATGCTGCATCCGACCTCGAAGCACCGGGCAAACCGCGGGCGCGGCAACGCGGCCAAAGTGGCGGCATACTTGTCTCGTTCATACTCGCTGGTGGCGAAGCTCCACGGATCGGGGTTCGAGGCATAGAGCCGGTCGAAGTGGTCGGGCGGGACGAAGGGCTGACTCATGCGAAAAGTCCTGTTCAAAGCTCGACTTGGGTGCCCAGTTCAATCACGCGCTCGGACGGGATCAGGAAATAGCGGGCGGCGCTGACGGCATTGCTGGTCATGGCGGAGAACAGCCGCTCCCGCCACAGCGGGATCGCCGGCTCGAACGCCGGTATCGGCAGCTCGCGCCCGGTAAAGAACGACGCTGTGTCGGGATCAACGCCCAGCGTGTCTCGATGCGCCCGCAGCGTCGCCGGCAGGTCGGGCTGCTCGGCGTAGCCGAAGGTCAACTGAATCCGTGACGCCCCGTGGCAAATCTCGTCCCGCAGCGCCCGGCGATCCTCGTCCACGCGCGGGCGGCGGGCGCTGACGACCGTCAGGATGACGACATGCTCGTGCAGGACGTGGTTGTGCTTCAGGTTCTCGGCCAAGGCGGAGGGCACCTGGTCGCGGCGTGACGTCAGGTAGATCGCCGTGCCCAGCACCCGTGCCAGGCCGCTTTCGGTGGCCCGCTGCAGGAACGGCACCAGGTCCACGTTATCGTCGCCGGTGCGGTCCAGCACCAGCTTACGGCCCATGCGCCAGGTTGTCATCAGGGTATAGATCACCGCCGCCACCACCAGCGGCAGCCAGCCGCCCTGGGGTATCTTGAGCGCATTGGCGATGAAGAACGTCAGGTCCACCATCATCAGGAAGCCAGCGGTCACGCCAACCAGCACCGGGTTCCAGTGCCATACCCGGCGCATCACCACCGCCAGCAGCACCGTCGTCACCAGCATCGTCCCTGTCACCGCGATCCCATACGCCGCCGCCAGCGCGTCCGACGACCGGAACGACAGCACCAGCCCCACGACGGCGATCATCAGCAGCCAGTTGACCTGCGGCACATAAACCTGCCCGGCCGATTCTTCCGAGGTTTGCCGCAAGTCCAGCCGCGGCAGCAGCCCCAACTGCATCGCCTGCTGCGTCAGCGAGAATGCGCCGGAGATCACGGCCTGCGATGCAATCACCGTCGCCGCTGCCGACAGGATCACCAGCGGGTACAGCCCCCAGCCCGGCACCAGCTTGAAGAACGGGTTGTCCAGCGCCGTCGGGTCACCCATGACCAGCGCTGCCTGCCCAGCATAGTTCAGCACCAGCGCCGGCAGCACCAGGGCGAACCAGTCCAGCCGGATGCTGCCGCGGCTGAAATGGCCCATGTCGGCATACAGCGCCTCTGCCCCGGTCACCGCCAGGAACACCGACCCCAGCGTAATGAAGGCCCGGCCCGGCGCGTGCAGCCCGAAGCTGATGGCGTGGCGCGGGTCCACCGCCAGCAACACGCCAGGCCGGTGCACGACCGCCCACAGCCCAGCCACCCCCAACACCAGGAACCACGTCACCATCACCGGTCCGAAGAACCGGCCGATGAAGTCGCTGCCGCGGCTTTGCACCGTGAACAGCAGCACTAGGATCACCAGCGTAATTGGAACGATGTAAGGATGAAAGAAGGGGGTGGCCACGTCCAGCCCCTCGATGGCACTGAGCACGGAGATGGCCGGGGTGATAATCCCATCGCCATAGAACAGCGACGCCCCGAATACGCCCAGCAGCAGCAGCCCGGTGTGCACCTGCCCATTTGCCATGCCGCGCAGCGCTTGAGAGATCAGGGCGATGATCCCGCCCTCTCCGTCGTTGTCGGCGCGCATGACTAGGACGACATACTTGAAGGTAACGATAATGAGAACGGTCCAGATGACCATGGACAGCACGCCCAACGCCGCCGCCTGGGCCACGGCCGGGTCGGTCATCTCACCGATTCCGGCGGCCTTGAAGCTTTCGCGCAGGGTGTAAATCGGGCTGGTGCCGATATCGCCATACACGATGCCCAGTGCGCCAAGCAGCAGCGCGGCACCGGCCTTTCGCTCATGGGGAGCATGGTCGTCTTGGTCTGTCTGGATGGTGGCCGGTGTATCGGGCACGGTTCCTCCTGCGCTGGCGTGGGGCCTAACGCAGCAAAGGAAGGAAGGTCGCGCCGCCCCATTGCAGCGCGTGGGTTCCTGCCGATGGCGCTGCGGGCACAGAAAGACGGATCGGAGTCCGCCAGGCTGCAAGGCCCCCAATTCCCCTGCGGCCTGCGAACGGCGGCAGGCCAGCACCGAACAGGCCGAGCGTACCTATTTCCCGCACCAGTCCACCGTCAACCCGTCCTTGCCGCTCCCGCGCCATGAAGCCAGGCGCTCACGCGGGAAGTGCTACGCCATCTGCTGGACTGAGTGCTGGTCCTCCATCATGGAAGTGGCCAGGGAGGCGCTCATTTTTGGTATTTCCGGAAATCGGGGGCGCGCTTCTCGTTGAAGGCGCGCACGCCCTCCTGGCTCTCCTCGGTGGCGTAGTACATGGACAACGCCTGCATCCCCATGCCGCCGATGCCGCGGATGTTGTCGCTGTCGGCATTGAACGACCGCTTGGCAATGGCGATGGCGGTCGGACTGCGCGCCATGATTTCGGCGCACCAGCGCGCCACCTCCGCGTCCAGCTCGTCATGCGGCACCACGGCATTCACTAGGCCCATCGCCAGCGCCTCCGCCGCAGAGTAGCGCCGGCATAGATACCAGATCTCCCGCGCCTTCTTCTCACCAACGATGCGCGCCAGGTAGGCGGTGCCGAACCCGGGGTCCACCGAGCCTACCTTGGGGCCGATCTGGCCGAACACCGCCTTCTCCGAGGCGATGGTCAGGTCGCACAGGGTCGCCAGCACGTTGCCGCCCCCGATGGCGTAGCCCTGCACCCGGGCGATCACCGGCTTCGGCACCTCGCGGATCACGGATTGCAGTTCCTCGACTGGCAGGCCGATCATGCCGCGCCCGTCGTACTTGCCATCGTGCGCCGACTGGTCGCCGCCGGTGCAGAAGGCGCGGTCGCCGGTGCCGGTCAGCACGATGACGCCGACCGCCTTATCCCAGCCCACGGCGTTGAAGGCGTGGATCAGCTCCTCACAGGTGCGGGCGCGGAAGGCGTTCATCACCTTGGGCCGGTTGATGGCGATGCGTGCAGCACCATCCGTGATCGAAAACTCGATGTCCTCGTACTGCATGGTGCGTCTCCTCAACCCGCCATCGTCGAACCGCCGGACACGTTCAGCACCTGTCCGGTGATGAACGCGGCGGCGTCGCTGGAAAAGAACAGGATGGCGCCGGACAAATCCGCCGGCTAGACCGGTTTGCGTCCAGACCGGACGCAAACCGGTCTAGCTTTTCTGTTTGCGGGCAAGGACTTGCAGTAGGGTCCGGTCGCCGCACGTTCAGACCCCGCTGCAATCTGCCCTAGCCGATGCGGGCGGCGGCGGAGGCGATAAGGACGATCCACCCGCCGCGCGCCAGCATTACCAGAGGGACGGCAGGGTGCAGGTTAAGTGCGCCGGCCCGGTTATCGCGGTCGGCACCACAACCCTGGCGTTTCCCATCGTCGCAGAGAACAAGGTGCTATAGCCCTCGTGGCCCCGAAAATCTTTGGGCTCCAGCCTCGCACGGCGGGCCGCAGCGACGGCCCGCAACCCTGCAACGCCGGCGCTGCGGACCCCGCTAACGCTGCCCGCCCTACTAGCTCCAAGCCGCCAGACGTCGGCCCGAGTCCTACGCCGCCGCGCGGATCGCCGCCGCCTTCACTTCGTCGCCAACCTTGCCCTGGAACGTGGCGAAGTTCGCCTCGAACAAGCCCACCAGCTTGCGCGCGGCCTCGTCATAGGCGGCCTTGTCCGCCCAGGACTGCCGCGGGTCCAGCACCTCGTTCGGGATGCCCGGAACGTCCTGCGGCATCATCAGCCCGAAATGCGGGTCCTGCACATAGCGCGCGCCCTGCAAGCTACCGTCCAGCACGGCGGCCAGCAGCGCGCGGGTGTGCTTGATGCTCATGCGGCTGCCAACGCCATAGGCGCCCCCAGTCCAGCCGGTGTTGACCAGCCAGCAATCGGCGCCGTGCTTGGCAATCAGGTCCGCCAGCATCCGGCCATATACCTCGGGGTGCCGCGGGATGAACGGCGCGCCGAAGCAGGTCGAGAACGTCGCCTGCGGCTCGCGTCCCATGCCCTTCTCGGTGCCTGCCACCTTGGCGGTGTAGCCGGACATGAAGTGATACATTGCCTGCGCCGGGCTGAGCTTGCTGATCGGCGGCAGCACGCCGAAGGCGTCCGCCGTCAGCATCACCACGTTGCGCGGGTGCCCGGCCTGGCCCGACAGGTCGCAGTTGGGTATGAACTCGATGGGGTAGCAGGACCGAGTGTTCTCAGTCAGCGACCCGTCCGTCAGGTCCAGCACGCCCTGCACGTCTGCCACCACGTTCTCCAGCACAGTGCCGAAGCGGTGGGTGGCGGCATAAATCTCCGGCTCGGCTTCCTTATTTAGATGGATGACCTTGGCGTAGCAGCCGCCCTCGAAGTTGAAAACGCCGTTCGGCCCCCAGCCGTGCTCGTCATCGCCGATCAGCGGCCGGTTGGGGTCGCTGGACAGCGTGGTCTTGCCGGTGCCAGACAGGCCGAAGAACAGGGCGACGTCGCCAGGGCTGCCATCCTTCGTGCGCCCGACGTTGGCGGAGCAGTGCATCGGCAGCACGCCCTCTGCCGGCAGCTTCCAGTTCATCACGCCGAAGATGCTCTTCTTGATCTCGCCGCCGTATTCGCTGCCAGCGACGACGATCATGCGCTCGGTGAACGAGGCGGCAATGGCGGTGCCGCTGCGCACGCCATCAATCGCCGGGTCGGCCTGAAATTGCGGGGCGTGCAGGATGACGTAGTCCGGCTCGAAGGATGCCAACTCCTCCGGCTTCGGGCGGATGAACATGTTGCGGGCGAACAGGGTCTGCCACGCTTCGCTGCTGACCAGGCGGACGCGGACGCGATACTGCGGGTCGGCGCCGGCATACAGGTCCTGGGTGAACAGCTCGCGCCCCTGCAGATAGGCCTGCACTCGGCCCTTCAGCACCTGGAAGTGCGCCGGGTCCAGCTTACGGTTGCCAGGCCGCCACCAGACGTCGTCGGTGATGCTCGGATCGTCCACCGAGAACTTGTCCTGCACGGACCGCCCGGTGTGGACGCCGGTCTTGACGATCAGCGCGCCCTCGGCCGACAGGCGGCCCTCGCCCCGGCGCAGGGCGTGGGTCACAAGCTCCGCCGCGGTCAGGTTGGCATGGATTGGACCCGTCGCCCGCATGCCGCTCCCGGCCAGGGGATCGGATGCGCTGGACTGGTCCGTTGTGACCTGCGCCTCGGTGGCATTGGGCTGGTAGTTCACTGACGTGCTCCCTGCGCGGCCCCACCTTGGTGCGGGGTCGGATTGAATAGGCTATGTTCTTCCTATGCGACGGGATGCCCCCCGTCCAGGCCAATCGCCGCCCTTTTCCGTGCTGCATGTGCGAGACGCACAAGCTGAGTCCGAATCCCGCCAGCGTCTTGTACGGAGGCCAACCAAGGAATGCGCAAAGTGCTCTCATCCCGCACCAGGTCGCACCCATCCACGTCGCAGGCAGCCATCAGCCAGCCCGTGCCATCGGCCCCGGCAGCCTCCGCGATGGCGTCCAGCGCATCCGGATGGTCCGCGTTGCAGTGGCCGATCACGTCCGCCTCCGCCGTGGCAACGGCGGCAACGGCGTCAGGGTCCCATTGCAGGTCGGCCTGCCGCAGCCGGGTCGCGCTGGCGAAGCCGCCGATGAACTGCCCCGCCACCGGCCGCAGCCGATATATCTGGAAGTCGGCGAACCCGGCATAGAACGCGGCATACGGATGCATCGCGACCCAGCGTGCCTTCATCGCCGGGTCAGGCTCATGCGTCGCGAGGCCGGTGACCGTCAGGCGCGGCGCGGTTTGCGGGTTCAGACCGGCCGGCGGACCCGCGACCATGACGGCGCAGCGCGGCTCGTCGCGCAGGTGCCGCGTGTGCTCGGACAAGCCGGACAGCAGCATCAGCACCGACCCGTCCGGGGCCGCAGCCGGTGTGATGAGCGACGCGAAGGGCTGGCCGGCGGCGCTGGTCGCCAGCGTCCCCGCGCGGGCGGCGCGCAGCAGGGCGCGGGCGTCCTGGACGGGCGTCGCGGTCGGGGTGTCGCCGGTACGGGCGTCGCTCATTGGTGATTCTCCTGCATTCCGCCATAATTACGATGCACATAGCATTCCGATCCCGGTCGGCCAGGGCTGCCGGGTGAGCACAAGGCCATTCCCATGAAGCATACCATCGCCCTGGTTGACGATGACCGGAACATCCTGACCTCCGTGCAGATGACGCTGGAGGCGGAGGGCTTCGCCGTCCGAACCTACACCGACGGCGAGAGCGCGCTGCAAGGCCTGATTGCCAAGCCGGTGGACCTGGCGGTGCTGGACATCAAGATGCCGCGCATGGACGGGATGGAGCTGCTGCAGCGGCTGCGCGCCCGCAGCCAATTGCCGGTGATCTTCCTGACCTCCAAGGATGAGGAGGTTGACGAGCTGATGGGCCTGCGCCTGGGCGCCGACGACTACATCACCAAGCCGTTCAGCCAGCGCCTGCTGATCGAGCGCATACGCGCCCTGCTGCGCCGCAAGGAGGCTTCCCGCGCCGAGGGGGCCGGGGCAGCGCCGGGCGGCGTCATGGTCCGCGGCGACCTGGTGCTGGATGAGACCAAGCACCAGTGCACCTGGCGCGAGAAGGATATCCAGCTCACGGTGACCGAGTTCCTGCTGGTCAAGGCACTCGCTGCCCGGCCCGGCATGGTGAAGTCCCGCGACCAGCTCATAGACGCCGCTTATGGCGAGAACATCTACGTGGACGACCGCACGATAGACAGCCACATCAAGCGCGTCCGCAAAAAGTTCCGCGCCATGGAAGACAGCTTCGACCAGATCGAGACTCTGTACGGCATCGGCTACAAGTATAAGGAGCAGTAGTGCCCGACAGCGGTGTCCTTCCCGCGGCCCTCGCGCGGCCTGCAGCCCGCCGCACCCGGCGGCGCTGGGTATCGCCGCTGCTGCAGCGCATCCTGCTCGTCAATGCCTTGCCGCTGGCGCTGCTGGTGGCGGCGTTGCTTTATCTGGACCAATACCAGGCGGGCCTGCTGGAAGCCGACGTGCAGGCCTTGCGGGAGCAGGCGCGCATTTATGCCGGCGCCCTGGGTGAAAGCGCCGTGCGCGAGCCGGACCCGGACAACCCCGTGCTGCAGCCGGACCAGGCCCGCCCGCTGCTGCGCCGCCTGACGGAACCGACGCCCAATGCCCAAGCCCGCTTGTTCGCCCCCGATGGCCGCCTGATCGCCGACAGTCGCGTCCGGGACGGCGCTGGCGGCGCCGTCATCACCGAGCCGCTGCCCCCCGCCGTCATACGCAGCCCGGTGCTGGACACGGTCGGCACGGTTTATGACAAGCTGATGTCCCTCTTGCCGCACAAGACCCAGGGCCCCTTGGTCGAGATGAGCCCGGCGGCCGGCATAGATTGGCAGCCCGACGTGAAGGAGGAGTTGCGCATGACCAGCTCCAGCACCGGGCGCGAAATGCCACCCTACATCCGCCGGACCGCCGATGACCGGCTGCTGGTCACGGTGGCGGAGCCGGTGCTGCGGAACCGCCACACCGTAGGTATCGTGCTGCTGACCCGCGAAGCACGCGAGGTGGACGAAAGCCTGCTCACGGTCCGCATGAGCATCCTTGGCCTGTTTGCGCTGGCGCTGGTGCTGACGGTCGCGCTGTCCTGGTACTTGTCGCTGACCATCGCCCGCCCGATCCTCCGCCTGGCCGGCGCCGCGCACCAGATGCGCGAAGGCCGCGGCCGGGCCAGCACGGTGCCGCCGCCGCTGCTGCGCCGGAACGACGAGGTTGGGGAGTTGGCCCACGCCTTCGCTGAAAGCGCTGCGGCGCTATGGGCGCGCATGGACGCCACCGAACGCTTCGCCGCCGATGTGGCGCACGAGATCAAGAATCCCCTGAGCAGCATACGCAGCGCCATCGAGACCCTGCCGCGCATCGAGGACCCGGGCCGCCGGGCGCAGCTGCTCGCCATCATCTCGGACGACGTGGTGCGGCTGGACCGGCTCATCAGTGACATCAGCGACGCCAGCCGGGTTGACGCCGAGCTGTCCCGCGCCGCGACGGAGCCGCTGGACGTCGTCCAAATCCTCCGCATCCTGACCGAGATCCATGACGCGACGCGCGGAGACGGCGATCCGGTGCTGGTGCTGGACGTGCCCGGCGCGCCGCTGCTGGTACAGGCCGTGGAACGCCGGCTGGTGCAGGTTCTCCGAAACCTGATCGGCAACGCCCGCAGCTTCTCGCCACTGGATGGCCGCATCCTGCTGCGCGCGCGGGAAGCCGGGGAGATGGTGGAAATCGCAGTGGAGGACGAAGGGCCGGGCATCCCGGCCGCCAAGCTGGAGCATGTGTTCGACCGCTTCTATTCCGAGCGCCCGGCTGGGGAGGAGTTCGGCCAGCACTCCGGCCTCGGCTTGTCCATCAGCCGGCAGATTGTGGAAGGACTGAAGGGCAGCATCGCCGCTGAGAACCGCCGTGACGATGCTGGACAGGTGCTAGGCGCACGGTTCGTCGTGCGCTTGCCACGGGCGTAGGGCTTGGCAGACCGCACCTGATAAGAAGGGCGACTTCGCCTCGCGATGGAGCCGGGGTGAGGAGCAGGCACGCCCGGTTTTCGACGGAACGGGGCCGTGTGCACATGGCACGATCTGCTTCCTGTTCCGCAGCCGTCCCCCCTGACCTCGACCCGCTCCCGGGTGGAGCAGAGGACGGTTAGTAATGTTCCGTTTCACGTGGAACCAAATCAATACGATTCCACGATCACAAGATGCTTCCCTTTAATGCAAAACCGCGCCACAAGACGGTTCTTATGCACATCCACGCCAGCTGCGCCGCCCGGGACGGGCATGGCGTACTGCTTCTGGGGCCGCCGGGGTCGGGGAAATCCGACCTACTGCTGCGTCTCCTTCACAACCATTTTACCCTCGTCGCCGATGACCAGGTGGAAGTGTGGGATAACCACGCCCGTCCGCCAGCCGCTCTTGCTGGTCTATTGGAGGTGCGTGGCTTGGGCATCCTGCGCCTGCCCTATACCGCCCCGGTCCGCCTGGCCCTGGCGATCAGAATGGGCGTTGGCGACCGCCTGCCCGACCCGACGCATCACCTGCAAACTGGCCTGCCACTGGTGATGGTGGACCCGGCGCAGCCATCGGCCGTCATGCGGGTCGGCGTGGCACTGGACTGTGCAATCGGACGGACCACCCAGGTCGCAGGCGTGTTCGCTTGACCGCCTTGCACCCCGGCCTGCGTGTCGTCCTCGTCAGCGGCCTGTCGGGCGCCGGCAAGGCTAGCATTCTCCGTGCGCTGGAAGACGTGGGCTATGAGGCCGTAGACAACCCCCCGCTTACAATGGTGCCCGACCTGGCCAGCCGCGCCGAGCGCCCGCTAGCCGTCGGCCTGGATGCCCGCAGCCGCGGCTTCGATGCCGGGCTGGTGCTGGCGACGTTGGCCGATCTGCGCGAAAAGCCGGGCCTGTTGCCGGAACTCGTTTACGCCACCGCCGACGAGACCGCCCTGCTCCGCCGCTACACCGAAACCCGACGACGCCATCCGCTTGCCCCGCAGGGCCGCGTCGTAGATGGCATTGCGGCGGAGGCGGCACTGACCCAGCCGTTGCGCGACGCCGCCGATCTATTGCTCGACACCTCGGAACTGCCGCTGGCCGAACTCCGGCGCTTGATCGAGCAGCGCTTCAGGCCCGACCCGGACGCAGGCGCCCCAGAGGCCCGCCTAGTGGTATCCCTCATCTCCTTCGCGTTTCCCGCAGGTCTGCCCCGCGAGGCCGACATGGTGTTCGACGCGAGATTCCTGCGCAATCCTCATTACGATCCCATATTGCGTCCGGGAACAGGGCTGGATGCCGATGTCGCCGCCTACGTGGAGGCGGATCCGGATTTCCTCAGCTTCTACAATGGCATCATCGGACTGCTGGACTTGGTGCTGCCGCGCTTCGTCCAGGAAGGCAAGCGATATGCCACCATTGCCGTCGGCTGCACCGGCGGGCGCCACCGGTCAGTCCGGATTGTCGAGCGGCTGGCAGCCGAACTTCGTGGCCACGATGCTGGCGCGGCGTCCGGTTGGCAGGTAACTGCCACCCATCGTGAATTGGCCCGTAAGGGCATTGCCGGCGCCGTGGATGCTGGCACGATACCCGGGCCGATGGCAGGCCCGGACATGAACATCACCCAAGTGCCGGCATAGGAGCCTGGACGGACATCATGATTGGCCTAGTGCTGGTGACCCACGGGCGCCTCGCCGACGAGTTACGATTGGCAATGGAGCATGTCGTGGGCACGCAACGGAACGTCGCCACCGTCTGCATCGGGCCGGAGGACGATATGGAAGGCCGGCGCGCCGATATCCACAACAGCATTGACCGTGTGGATACCGGGGACGGAGTCGTATTGCTGACCGACATGTTCGGCGGCACCCCTAGCAACCTCGCGATCTCCATGATGACCCGGCCGGGCGTGGAGGTGATCTCCGGCGTCAACCTGCCGATGCTGGTGAAGCTCGCGAAGGTCCGGTCCAGCCAGAACCTGGGGGAGTGCGTGGACTGCGCCCAAACAGCCGGGCGAAAGTACATCGCCTCCGCATCCACCGTCATGCCAAGCTGCCGCAAGAACGGCAACTGTGGGTGACTGAGATGGACGGCGCCGCCCCTGGACCCAGCCCCACCATGCTGTCCCGGACGGTGACGGTCGTGAACATGCGCGGGCTGCACGCACGCGCTGCCGCCAAGTTTGTAACCCTGGCTGAACGCTACGGCGCCTCCGTCGAGGTGCTGCGCGACGGGCAGTCCGTGTCGGCGCGCTCCATCATGGGGCTGATGATGCTCGGCGCCGGCCAGGGATCGCAATTGGAGCTGCAGGCAGACGGCTGGGACGCCAAGGAGGCGCTGGACGCCCTGGCCAGCCTGGTCGAGGCCGGATTCAATGAGCGCGACTGACGCCAGCCAAGACGCGGACCACGACCCAGCCGGCGAGAACGGCGATGGCGCAACGCCTGCCGCCGGCCCGGCCCCGGCGAACAAACCCTGCAGCGAGCGCCGCCTGTTCGGCATCCCCGCCTGCGCCGGGGTTGCCATCGGCCCGGTGTTCCGGACGACCGAGGCGCCGCCCCAGGTCACCCGCCACCGCATCCAGGCCGCCGACACCGCAGCCGAGCTGGCCCGGTTGGAAGCCGCAATCCTGCAATCCCGCAAGCAGCTCCTTAAGCTGCGCGGTCGCCTGTCCGTCCTGCCGGAGGAAGGCCAGGGCGAGATCGCCCCGCTGCTCGACGCCTACCTGCAGATGCTCGGCCCCTCCCGCCTGGTCCGCGGCATACGCACCCGCATCGGCGACCGCTTGGTGTCGGCGGAAACTGCCGTCATGGAAGAGGCTAACGCCTTTGCCAACGCCTTTATTGCGCTGGCAGGCGGGTCGCCGGACACTTCGGCTGGTGGATCATCAGACACTCTGGGCGGCAGCGCCCCGTCCAACGCGTCCGCCGACGACGGCAGCGCGCGGCGCAAGGCGGACGAGGTCCGGGAGGTTGGGCGCCGCCTGGTCCGCAATCTGACCCGCGCTCCGTTCCGCAGCTTCGCCGGCGCCGTCCAGGGCGCAATTCTGATCGCCGAAAGCCTGCGCCCCTCCGACGCCGCATTGATAGACCCTGCCCGTATTGCCGCCGTAGCCACGGAGGAGGGCGGCACGGACGGCCACACTGCCATCTTGCTGCGTGCGCTTGGTATCCCCGCCGTGCTTGGGGCGCCGGGGCTGATGGCCGGGCTACGCGCCGGGGAGGTGGCCATCGTGGACGGCGTGGTCGGCACCGTGACCCTGAACCCTCTGCCCTCCACCCTCGGCAATGCCCGCCGTGCCGTCGTCAGCTTCGCCCGCGACCGTCAGCGCCTGGGCCGTCTGCGCCGCCTGCCCGCCGTGACCCTGGATGGCGAAGACGTCACGCTGCACGCCAACTTGGAGCTGCCGGTCGAGCTGCCGATGGTCGCCAACTCCGGCGCCACTGGCATCGGCCTGCTGCGCAGCGAGTTCCTGTTCATGAACCGCGACACCGTCCCCACGGAGGACGAGCAGACCGACACCTATCGCAGCATCGTCGAGGCCATGTCCGGCGACCCCGTCACCATCCGCGTCCTGGACTGGGGCGGCGAGAAGGAGGTCGAGGCCCTGACCAACGCCGGCGTCGTGCCGGAGATGGTGGACGTCAACCCGGCCCTTGGCCTGCGCGGCATCCGCCTGCTGCTGCGCCAGCCCGCGCTGTTCGAAACCCAACTGGCCGCCATCCTGCGCGCCGCCGCTTATGGAACCGTCCGCATCCTGCTGCCGATGGTGAGCACGGTTGCGGAGGTGCGGGCCTCCCGCGAGGTCCTCTTGCGCGTCGCTGCCCGCCTGCGCGCCGCCGGGCAGAAGATGCCCAAGGCGCTACCTCCCCTCGGCATCATGGTGGAAACCCCCGGTGCCGCCCTGTGCGCCACGGCGTTGGCGACGGAGGCGGAGTTCTTCGCCATTGGCACCAACGACTTGTGCATGTATGCGCTCGCGGTGGACCGCGGTGAATCCGACGTGGCGGAGCTTTACGACCCGTTGCACCCCGCCATGCTGCGCCTGATCGGCATGGTGGCGGAGGGCGCCGCCAGCCGCGGCATCCCGGTGTCCGTGTGCGGCGAAATGGCGGCCAATCCGGCGCTGACGCCGCTGCTGATCGGCCTGGGCCTGCGCTGCTTCAGCACCAATGCGTCGGCCGTGCCGCGGGTGAAGCAGGCCGTGCGCGGCACGACGGTGGACGACTGCCAGCGCCTGGCCTGGCAGGCGATGAA
>CAXTCI010000082.1:0-21451 GCA_964242325.1 uncultured Acetobacteraceae bacterium | reverse complement strand
AGGCCGAGGGCAGCAGCTACTACCGCCACTTCCACATGGGCCTGCTGGACGAGCACGGGCGCCCGAAGCGCGCCGCACGCGTGTTCCACGAGTTCACGCCGGAGATCGGCCTCTGCCAGTGGTTCCACTATCAGGACCATCGGCTGGACGACGCGGTGCGGCACATGCGCGACATGGGCGTGACCTACTTGCGAACCGGGCTGAGCTGGGCGGACTGGTATCGCCCGGATTGCGAGGCGTGGTTCGACCGGCAGATGCGGGCGCTGGAGGGCTTCAAGGTCACCGCCACCTTCTGCTTCACGCCGGAGGACAAGGGGCAGTGGCCGCACTACACCGCCGTCCCCAGGCACCCCGAGGAGTTCGCGGAGTTCTGCGCCGCCATGATCCGGCGCTATGCCCCGGGGCGCGCGGATGCGGTCCGCCAACCCGCGCACGCCGGGTAACCCGGCGATGGACGCCGTGCTGCACAGTCTGGCCCGGCGCATCCCAACGGACTGCCGCATCGCGCTGGTCGTCGCCCATCCCGACGACGAAATCCTCGCCGCCGGCGCCAGCCTGCACCTGTTGACGAACCTGCTGCTGGTACACGTGACGGATGGTGCGCCGCGCGGGTTGAACGATGCGGCCCGTGCGGGCTTCGACTCGCCCAAGGCCTACGCCGCCGCCCGGCAGGCAGAGCTGTCGCGGGCATTGCTGCTGGCGCGTTGCGATGCGGCGCGGACCGGGCTGGGCGTCCCCGACCAGGACGCCAGCAAGGCCATGCCCGCCATCGCCCGCGGCCTGGCTCAGCTATTCGCGCGGCACGGGACGCAGGTCGTCATTACCCATGCCTATGAGGGCGGCCATCCCGACCACGACGCGACGGCGCTTGCGGTCCATGCGGCGGCGCCGGGCCGGGTGATCGAGTTCGCCGGCTACCATGCGGATCCGGACGGCAGCTTTGTCGCCGGCGAGTTCCTGCCGGGGCCGCCCGCCACCGACATCCATTTGGACGACGAGGAACAGGCGCTGAAACGGGCGCTGCTCGACTGTTTTCCGACGCAGGCGCGCATCCTCGCCGAGTTCGGCACCACGACGGAACGCTTCCGCCCCGCCCACCCCGACTTCAGCGAGCCGCCCCACCCTGGCACCCTGAACTACGAGCACTGGGGCTGGGGCATGACCGGCGAACGCTGGCGCGCCCTGGCTGCCGCAGCCCTGGCAGAGTTGGAGCCTCCATGCGCCGCATGACGATCCTGAGCGTCGCCTACTCGCTGGCGCCGGTCGGGCCGGACTCAGTGGGCGGGTCCGAGCAGGTGCTGACGGCGCTGGACCGCGCCCTGACCGATGCCGGGCACCGGAACATCGTGGTGGCCTGCAAGGGGTCGGAGGTGGCGGGCGAGTTGGTGTCCTTCCCAGCCCCGCCCACCAGTGGCCGCATTGACGGGCGCTGCCGGGTCGGCAAGCAGCGGGCGATGCGTCGGCTGATCGGCGAGGTGCTGGCGCGGGAGAGGGTGGATCTCGTCCACATGCACGGGCTGGACTTCAACAAGGTACTGCCGCCGCCCGGAGTGCCGGTGCTGGCCACGCTGCACCTGCCGCCCTTCTTCTATCCCTGGGACGCACTGTGGCCGCAGCGCCCGGACACCTGGACGCATTGCGTGTCCGCCAGCCAGATGCGGGACGCGCCGCCGTCCCACCTGATGCTGCCGCCGATCCCGAACGGCGTGCCGGTGGAGGCGCTGGGCCGCCTGCGCCCGCGCAAGTGCAACTACGCGCTGATGCTGGCGCGGGTGTGCCCAGAGAAGGGGCTGAACATGGGCCTCGATGCCGCACGGCTAGCTGGGTCGCCCATGCTGCTGGCCGGGGAGGTGTTTCCCTATGCCTCGCACCAGGAGTATTTCCGGGATGAGGTCGCGCCTCGGCTGAACCGGGAGCGCCGTTATCTCGGACCCGTGGGCTTCGCCCGCAAGCGCCGGCTGCTGACCGGGGCGCGCTGCCTGCTGATCCCAAGCCAGGTGCCGGAAACCAGCTCGCTGGTGGCGATGGAGGCCGCGGCCTGCGGCACGCCGGTGATCGCCTTCCGCGCCGGCGCCCTGCCGGAGGTGGTCGAGGACGGGCGCACTGGCATCCTGGTGGACAGCACGGAGGAGATGGCGGACGCCATCGGCCGGATTGGCGCCATAGACCCGGAGGTGTGCCGCGAGACGGCCCGGCGCCGCTTCACCATCGGGCGAATGGCCGCGGCCTACATGGACCGCTACGAGAGCCTGATCGAGCGGCGGGTGTCGGCGGCTGCTTGAACCGGCTGGTGTGATCGCTGTCCCGGCTGGCATGATCGCCGTCCTGGACACCGACGCCGCGCTGACTGCGCTGGCGCCGGAGTGGACGGCGCTTTGGGAACGCCTGGCGGGACGCCCGCCCTTCACTGCGCCGGCCTGGCTACTGCCATGGTGGCGGCACTTCGGCACGGGGCAGCCGCGGGTGGCCACGCTACGCCGGAACGGCCGGCTGGCGGCGGTGCTGCCGTTGTATATTTTGGACGAGCCGGGCGGGCGCAAGCTGCTGCCAGTCGGCGCCGGGCTGTCCGACTACCAGGATGTGCTGGTGGAGCCGGGGGTGGACCCGTCCCTGCTGCTGCATGCCGTGCTGGGGCGAGATGATGGGGTGTCGGTGTGCGACCTGATCGAGGTGCCGCCGGGATCGGCGCTGCACGGCCTCACGGCTCCGCCGAGCTGGGCGATGCAATGGGGCGGGGGCAGTCCCTGCCCGGTGCTGGCTTTGCCGGGGTCGGTCGAGGCGATGGCGGATGCCGTGCCTGCCGGGCAGTTGCGGAAGCTGCGGATGAACCGGCACCGGGCGGAGCGCGGCGGCGGGGTAGTGCGGGAGCGTGCGACGGCGGCGACGCTCTCGGGACTGCAGGCCGAGCTGATCCGGCTGCACCAGGCCCGTTGGGCAGCCGCTGGCGAACCCGGCGTGCTGGCCGACCCGGCAGTGCTGGCGCTGCATCAGGACGCAGCGCCGGGCCTGCTAGCCGCCGGGGCGTTGCGGCTGGAGGTGCTGCTGGCTGGGGGTGAGGTGGTGGCCGCCATCATGACGCTGCTCGCGCCGGGGCGCATCCTGTTCTACCTGAGCGGCTACGACGCCGCCCACGCCTTTATCAGCCCCGGCACGCTGTTGCTGGGTGCGATGCTGGAGGACGCGGTGCGGGAGGGCCGGACGGAGGCGCATTTCCTACGAGGCCGGGAGGGCTACAAATACGCCTGGGGCGCCGTGGACCGGATGAACGCGACGTGCAGCTTGCGTCCGGTCCCAGCGGAAGGGGGCAACGCCATGCGCTGACGGTCTATTTTCTGAGCGCGCCGGACCCAAGCCACTGCCGGCTGCATGTCCGGTCCTGGCCAACATCGGATCTTCCGCCCCCCGACGAGCCAATGTTCAGAGCGGACGTTGTTTGAAGGTGCTTCCGTGGCGGCGGCAGCCTCTTGCGCACAACGCCATGCAGTGGTCATAGAGCGCCGCACCAACTCGGATCATTTGCCATGAGCGACACCTCCGTCCCCGCCCTACCCGAACCAGCGCGCCGCTTCGCGATTGCCCGCCCGAAAGTCCCACCTTTCGCGCGCTTCAAGGGCACTTCGGCTTGGCGGAAGGATCGCAGGCGCGCACGCGAATACGCCCGGTTCCGCGCCGCGGAAAAGCTGATGCATAGCTCGGCAACGCCAAACCCCTAATCTCATCCCGGCAATCGCCTGTTCGGCCTGTGGGTGAGCCGGCGATTGCCCCTCGCGTAACGGGGGCGTTGCCTGGGCGTCGGGCGCTCATGGTCAGATGCGCGCTCTGATGCGGTTCTCGGCATTTACCGCTCACCGGCCTCAGTGAATGCTTGTAGGCTTGGCCTGAGAGTGGTCATTCAGCCGAACTTCCACCATCACAACGGCAGGTTCATCCCATCCACCCGGCCGCCCCCGTCCCACAGCACCACCACGCTGCGCGACGCCGGCGCCAGCTCGATCCGCTGCAGCAGGTCCAGCGGCGTGCCCAGCAAGTGCGCCAGCACCGCCTTCAGTACGTCGGAGTGGCCGACCAGCACCGCCTCCGCCTCCCCCACCGCCATCCGTGCCCGGTCAACGGCGGCCAGAGCCCGCGCCTGAGCGGCGACCATCGTTTCCCCGCCCGGCGTCGGCGCCAGGCTGCGGCAGCGGTTCCAGACATCCCAGGCGGGGTCGGACGCCAGGGCATCGAACGCCATGCCCATCCAGGCGCCGAAATCTATCTCGTCCAGCCCGGCATCCGTCAGCACCGGCAGCCCGTGCCGGGCGGCGATCGGCGCCGCCGTTTCCTGCGCGCGTTGCACCGGGCTGGACAGCACGGCGCGGACCGGCCGGGCAGCCAGCGCGTCAGCTAAGGCGGCTGCCTGCGCCATTCCCTCCGCGCTCAGCGGAACGCCGGGCATCCGCCCCGCGAGGACCCGGCCCAACAGGCCGTGCGCCGCGTGGCGCACCAAGTGCAGCGTGGTGGCCAGCGATCAGGCCGGGACGGTGGATTCGGCGAATACATCGTCCAGCCGCGGGTCCCACAGCTTCACGCCACCGGTGATGCCGGCGTCGTTGGACACGGTCCGCACGTCCGACGGCAGCTCGAAATCCACCAGCTCGGCGTCGCCGCCGCCGATGTAGAGCATGTCGAAGTTGATCAGCGTCCGCAGTTGGTCCAGCGCCCGCTGCACCCGCCGGCGCCACCGCTTGCGCCCGACCTTCCGCACCGCCGCGACGCCGAGATACTCGTCATAGGTCATGCCCTTGTGCGCGGGGTGCTGGCCCATCTCCATGTGCGGCGCCAGGCGCCCGTCGTCATACAAGGCGAAGCCGAAGCCGGTGCCCAGCGTGACCACGCATTCCACCCCGCGACCGGTGATCACGCCCAAACCCTGCACCCGTGCGTCGTTCAGCAGCCGCACCGGCTTGCCCAAGGCGTGTTGCAACGCGCCGCCAAGGTCGAACCCGGCCCAGGCCGGCGTGCCCAGGTTCGGCGCCGTGCGCACCACGCCGCCGCGCACCACGCCGGGAAACCCCACCGAAATCCGGTCGAAGCTGCCGGCCTGCCCCGCCAGTCCCAGCAGCGCCGGGATCACCGCACCCGGCCCAGCCGGATGCGGCGTCTTCACCCGGTGGCGATCTCCGAATATCGCGCCGTACTGGTCCAGCACCCCTGCCTTCAGCCCAGTGCCGCCGACGTCGAGCGTGAGGGTCAGCGGGCCAGGCGGCAGGTTGGTCATGTCATCTCCAGGATGCGTGGGCCGGAGGGTGTGCCGGCGATGACGCGGGTGGCCATGCCGATGAACAGCCCGGTCTCGACGACCCCGACCAGCCCCTTGAGCCGTGAATGCAGGGCCGCGGCGTCCGTGATGCCGCCGTCGAAGGCACAGTCGGCGATCAGGTTGCCGCCGTCGGTGCGGAAGGGATCGGACCCGCCGCGCAGCACCGGGTCGGCGCCCGCGTCGCGCAGATGGCGTAGGGCGGCCTCATACCCGAAGGCGACGATCTCCACCGGCAGCCGCACCCCCTGCCCCAGCGCCGGCACCAGCTTGCCCTCATCCACCACGACCGTCATGCGCCGGCTGGCGGCGGCGACGATCTTCTCCCGCAGCAGGGCACCGCCCAGGCCCTTGATGAGGTCCAACGTGCCGGTGTGGACCTCGTCCGCGCCGTCTATCGTCAGGTCAAGGCAGGTGTGGCTGTCGAAGCCCGCCAGCGGGATGCCGAGGTCCCGCGCCTGCGCCGCCGTGCGCTCGGAGGTAGGGATGCCGACGATGCGCAAGCCTTCCCGCACTCGGGCGCCCAGCAGCTCCACTGCGATGGCCGCGGTGGAGCCAGTACCGAGTCCCAGCACCATGCCGTCCTGCACCTCTGCCACCGCGGCGGCGGCGGCCTGGCGCTTCAGCTCCGTCTGATCCATCAGCCGGCCTCCAGTTGCGACGTCAGGTCTTGGACAACCTCCATGGGTCGCGGCTCGACGGAGGCGAGGATGGGATGTTCCTCCGGCCCCGGTTCCTCCAGGGCGGCGAACTGGCTGTCCAGCAGGCCCGGCGGCATGAAGTGGCCCTGCCGGGCCGCCTGGCGCTGGCCGATCAGCTCCTGGCTGCCTTTCAGGTAGATCAGCCGCACGTCTGGCCGGTCGCCGACCAGGATAGCCCGGTAGGCCCGCTTGAGCGCCGAGCACGCCAGCACCCCATGCCGTCCGGCGCCGCGCGTCGCGTCGATCCACGCGGCCATGCTTTGCAGCCACGGCCAGCGGTCCTCGTCGGTCAGCGGCGTGCCGCCGTGCATCTTGGCGACGTTGGCGGGCGGGTGGAAGTCGTCGCCGTCCTCGAACTCCCAACCCAGCCGGCCCGCCAGCAGGGCGGCGATGGTGGTCTTGCCGGAGCCGGACACGCCCATGACGACAAGCACGGCGGGCTTCGAGGCATTCGCGTCAGTCATCATCCATTCCAGGCCGGGACAGCCGTTGGAGACACTAACCCGCGGCGGCCCGGTCTGTGAACCAGTGCAGCTCGCCTTCCGGGTGGTAGCGCGCGGCCGGCAAGGATGCGTCGCCGCCGCGCACCTGCGCCAGCACGTCCCGCTTGTCCGCGCCAGCCACCAAGAAGACGGCATGATGGCAGCTTTCCAGCGCCGGGTAGGTCAGGGTGATGCGCGTCGGCTCGCCAGCGGGCGTCACCGCCGCGGCCCAGGCCGAGCGCTCCTGCAGGGCGGGGGTGTCCGGGAACAGGGAGGCGGTGTGGCCGTTGGTGCCCAAGCCCAACAGAACCACGTCGAACAGCGGCCGGCCCGGCTGCAGGGTCTCAGCGCCATAGAAACGCTGCAGCTCCGCCTGATACAGCTTGGCGGCGTCCTCGGCGGACATCCCCTCGGTCGGCACGGGATGGATATGGTCTGGCGGCGCCGGCACGTGGGACAGCATTGCTTCCCGCACCATGCGGAAATTGTTCTTGGCGTCGTCCTGCGGGACGAAGCGCTCGTCGCCCAGGAACCAGTGGACGCGGTCCCAGGGCAGGCGTGCGGCCAGGGGTGGATGCGCCATCAGCTCGTACATTGCCTTCGGCGTGGACCCGCCGGACAGCGCCACCGCCAGCCGGCCCGGCAAAGCCGCCAGGGTGTCCGCCAGCCATCCCGCGGCATAGGCGGCCAGGGCGGCGGGATCGTCCAGCACTGCGTCCGTCATGCCGCAGCCCCTTTGGTGGTCGCTGATGTGGTTCCTGGGGCCTGTCCGCGCGGCAGGATCAGCTTGTCTATCGCGTCAGCCCAGCCGTCCCTGTCGTTGCGGCCGGTTACCGCGGCGGCCTTGGCCTGCACGGCGGGCGTCGCGTTGCCCATCGCCACGGCATACCCAGCCACGTCGAACATCGGCACGTCGTTCTCCATGTCGCCGATCACCGCGATCTCCTGCAGGTCGAACCCGAGATGCGCCGCCAGTGCCCGCACGGCGTTGCCCTTGTTGGCGTCGGGGTGCGTCACATCGAGGTAATACTGCTGCGAGCGGTGCGCCGTCGCCGCGCCGCCCAGCATCTCCTGCAGCTCGTGCTCGACGGCGGCCAGCTTGGGGAAGTCGTCGCTGACGCCGACGATCTTGCCGGCCTGACCGGCATAGGGATGCAGGTCCGGCACAACCCGCTCGTTGAAGCGGACGGTATGGCGTTCCAGGTCGATGCGCGGACCCTTTGGGTTGGTCAGCAGCCATTCCTCGGCGGTGAACAGCCAGGCATCCACGCCGCGCCGCGCGAACAGGTCGAGGCCCATGCGCACAGCGTCCTCTGGCACCAACTGCTGGCTGATGACCGCGCCATCGGGGGCCAGCAGCGTGCCGCCGTTGAACCCAGCCAACGGCGCCTTGAGCCCCAGCGTTTCGGCGATCCAAGCCATGCCGCGCGGCGGCCGGGCGCTGACGATGGCGAGCACCATGCCGGCGGCCTGCACCCGGGCGGCGGCGGCGACCGTGCTGGGCGCTAGCGACTTGTCGGGCTGCACGAGTGTGCCGTCCACGTCGGAAACGAGCAGGCGGATCGGGCTCATGGCCGCTGGCTCCCGCCGTCGCTTCGGGCCTCTTTTGCGGGGAGCCATGCCGTGGCCGTGCGCCGCCCCGTTCCATGTAGGGCGGGAAAGCGCAGCGCCTCCCGCCGGGCCGTGCGGTATGCTGACAGGGTGGCGGGAGGCACTGCGCTTTCCCGCCCTACGGTGTGGGTCAGCGGTCCGGCGCCCGTCACCCATTGTCCCGGCTCAGCCAGCGCCACCTGTCTGGTCCGTGGACCGCCATTCGGCAGAACCGCTTTGGTTAAGCCCGGAGCCAAATGCTGCGGCAATCCACCCTCCATCGTTGGCAAAATCGTAGGCCGCTCAAACCACGCGGTCTACTGGACCCTGGGATCGCGGCCAATGTCGCCGGGCGGCAACACCCCTCCGCCCGGCGCCGCCCGGCCTCAAACCTTTACGGTGGAGGCCTCGTAGATCTGTCCGATGGCCGACGCCAGCGCCGCGTCGAACTCGGCGTCACTCATCGAGACCTTGAGGGTCTCGGTCAGGGCGCGCGAGAAGCTGGCGATCATGCCGTGGTTGGCGGCAAGACGCTTGCAGGCATCGGTCATCTTATAGCCGCCGGACAGCGCGACGACCCTGGCGACCCGGTCGTGCTTCATCAGCGGCGCGTAAAGGTCGGTCACGTCGGGGATCGTCAGCTTGAGCATCACCTTGCGCCCGTCCGGCAGCGTGTCGAGGTGCCGGGTCAACTCCTCCAGCAGGATCGCTTCCGCGGCGGCCTTGTCCGGGCTCTTGATCGAGACTTCCGGCTCGATGATCGGCATCAGGCCGTGCCGGCTGATCTGCTCCGCGATCTCGAACTGCTGCGCCACGACGGCGGCGATGCCCTCCTTGGACGGCAGGTTGATGACCGAGCGCATCTTGGTGCCGTAAACTCCGAGCGGCACCGCCCGGGCGAGCAGCGCGTCCAGTCCTGGGATCGGCTTCATCACGCTGACGCCGTCCTTCTCGGCCTCCAGCCCCTTATCCATCTTCAGGAAGGGGACGACGCCCCGCTCCTGCCAGAGGAAGTGCGGCACCGGCTTGCCTTCTGCCTGGCCGTCCATCGTGCCCTCGAACAGGATGGCGCCGAGCACCTTGTCCCCGGTGAAGGCGGGCGCGGTCATGATGCGGACGCGCATCTCGTGCATCAGATGAAACATCTCGGCATCGCCGCTGTAGGCGCTATCCGGGATGCCATACAGGCGCAGCGCGCCGGGGGTGGAGCCGCCGCTCTGGTCGAGTGCTGCGATGAAGCCCTCCCCTTTGTTCATCCGGGCCGCCATCTTCTCGGTATCCATCATTCCTACGCTATCCATGATTTTTGTCTCCTTGTGGGGCTGCTACACTTGCAGGCGGGACGGCCGCAAGCCGCCTTGTTCCGGCGGCGGTGCATGCAGAGCTGCCCGTCCCATCATCATCCGTTCGACGCGGCGGCCAATCTGCGGCCTGGCGGCGTGGCCGGCAACTTCGCGCATAGTAGCGGACTTCACGAAGGCAGGCGTGAATTTTGCGCAAACACTTGGCTGCACCCTGCAAACGGCGGCGGCCGTCGCAAACCCTGGGACGTGCGCCCCGCAGCTGCTACCTCCCGGTGATCAGCCGGGTGCTGCAGCGGAAAATCAGGTAGGCCCACAGCCAGCAGCAGCGGGCAGACCGTCTGGACCACCAGGCCCGGGCTTGACCCCATGGCCCCGAGCAGCGCATCCAGCCATCGAGACGTCCCGAGCAGCGCACCCAAGCCGGCGGCAGCCCATACGGGCCGGTCATGGGAACGATACCGCTACCGGAACGCCATGCCTGCACTAAGTAACGGCGCGCAGATCGCGGAGCAGCACCCATGGCGTCGTTCAGGGTTCAGGTCGGACCGACACAGATTTCCATCCACCAGGGCCGGACCGTGCTGGTCTGTGAGCCCGACGGCACGATCCCTGCCCACAGCGAAAAGGGGCTTTACTTCAACGACACCCGCATCATCAGCAGTTGGTCGCTGTTTGCCGACGGCGAGCGCTGGGATTTGCTGAGCGGCGGTGCCATCAGCCATGACGGCCTGCAGATACACCTGACCAACCGCAAGCTGGACACCGCCTCCGGCCCGGTCGCGGCGCGCACGCTGGGCCTGGTGCTCGGCCGTTCCATCCACGGCGGCCTGCACGAGGATGTGGACATCACCAATCACGGCACAGGCAACGTGCGCTTCAACCTGGAGGTCGGGATGCGCTGCGACTTCGCCGACGTGTTCGAGGTCAAGGGTGGCAAGGCGATCCGCCGGGGCAGCATTGCCACCGAGTGGGACGCCGGGGCGCAACGGCTGACGACCACCTACACCAACGCCGATTTTCGCCGCTCCGTCAGCGTCCGGCCGCACGGCGATGCCGCCATGAGCTATGCCAACGGCCGCCTCAGCTTCGTCGTGGACCTGGCGCCGGGTGCGACCTGGCACACCTGCCTGCTGTATGATCTGGGCGACGGCGCGCGCAGCTTCGCCGCTCCCGGGCAGTGCAGCCATGAGGAGCCGGTCATCGTCTCGGACGCGCCGCGCTGGAAGGACAGGGTGTTGAGCCTGCAATCGTCCAACGAGGAGTATTACCGCACCTTCAGCCAGGCGGTGGACGACATGGCCGCGCTTCGCCTGCCGCATGACGGCGGCGGTGAGGACTCCTTCGTGCCGGCGGCGGGGCTGCCGTGGTTCACGGCGCTGTTCGGCCGTGACAGCCTGATTGCGTCGTTGCAGAACCTGGCCGTCACGCCGGAGTTCGCCACGGCGACGCTGGATGTGCTGGGCCAGCAGCAGGCGACCGAGCGCGACGACTACCGCGACGCCGAGCCCGGCAAGATCCTGCACGAGATGCGGTTCGGCGAGCTGGCACACTTCAAGCTGATCCCGCACACGCCGTACTACGGCACGGCGGACGCGACGCCGCTGTATCTCATCACCCTGCACGAGACCTGGCGCTGGACCGGCGACCTGGACCTGGTGCGCCGCCTGCTGCCGGTCGCCGAGGGCTGCCTGCGCTGGATCGACGAGTGCGGCGACCGCGACGGCGACGGCTTCCAGGAGTATCAGACCCGGTCCACGGCGGGCTACGAGAACATGAGCTGGAAGGACGCCGGCGACAGCGTGCCCTACCTCGACGGCACCTTGGTCCAAGGGCCGAAAGCGATGTGCGAGTTGCAGGGCTACGTTTACGACGCCTGGATGCGGATGGCGGAGCTGTTCGATGCCCTGGGCAGCCGTGACCGCGCCGCGACGCTGCGCGGCAAGGCGGCGCAGCTTTACGAGCGGTTCAACGACACGTTCTGGGACGAGGCCAGCGGCTTCTACGCCTACTGCCTGGATGGGGAGAAGCGGCCGGTGCTGACCGTCGCCTCCAACCCCGGCCATTGCCTGTGGTCCGGGATCGTGCGGCCGGACCGCGCCGCCCGCGTCGTGCAGCGGTTGATGGCGCCGGACATGTGGAGCGGCTGGGGCATACGCACGCTGTCGGCGGAGCACGCCTGCTACAACCCGTACTCGTATCAGAACGGCTCGGTTTGGCCGCACGACAATGCCATCATCGCCCTGGGATGCCGCCGCTACGGCTTCACCGCGGAGGCGGCGCGGGTGGCGCGCGACCTGAACGAGGCGGCAAGCCACTTCAACCAGAACCAGATGCCGGAGCTGTATGCCGGCCTGCAGCGGACGCCGTCCGGCTTCCCGGTGCAGTATGTCGGGGCCAACGTGCCGCAGGCCTGGGCGGCCGGGTCGGTGTTCATGACGATGCAGGCCATGCTGGGCCTGGAGCCGGACGCCCCGAACGGCGTGCTGCGCGTGAATCCGGCGCTGCCGCACTGGCTGCCGGACTTGACCCTGACCGGGCTGCGGTTGGGGCCGCACACCCTGGACCTGCGGTTCTGGCAGCGGGACGGCGGCACCGTCTATGAGGTGCTGCGCGGCGATGCCCGCGTGGTCGTCCGCCGCCAGCCCGACGCGCTGGCGGCGTGACGGCGCGCCGGGCATTGCTGCCGGTGCAGGACCGAAGGAGGATGCAGCAATGCCGTTGCGGTCATCGCCGAGCGCAGAGGACGCGGATGCCAGCCTGAACGCCGGGACGGGAATGGGGCCATGACGATGCCCGACCCGGCTGCGGAGTGGCTCGAACCCGACGGAACCGGCGGCTTCGCGTCGGGAACCGTGGGCCTTGTACGCACGCGATGCTACCAGGCGCTGCTCCTCGTGGCCGTGACGCCGCCAACCGGGCGCGTGGTCCTCGTGAATGGGATCGAGGCCTGGCTGGATACGGAGAACGGGCCGGTGGCGCTTACCAGCCAGCGCTACCAGCCTGGCATGGTCCACCCGGACGGCGCGGACCGCCTTGCTTCCTTCGCCGCCGACCCTTGGCCGGCCTGGACCTATGACCTGCCGGGCGGCGGGCGGCTGGTCCACGAAGTGTTCGTGGCCGTTGGCAGCGGCCAAACCTCGCTGCGCTGGTCCCGCATTGGCGGCGGCGGCGCGGCGACGTTGCGGGTCCGCCTGCTGCTGTCCGGGCGCAGCTACCACGCCCAGCACCACGAAAACCCCGCCTTCGGGTTCGAGCCTGTAGAGCAAGGGACGGATCAGGTGACATGGCAGCCCTACCCCGGCCTGCCCGCCATCTCCGCCCACGGCGGCTCCTATCGGCATGATCCCGTTTGGTATCGCCGGTTCCTGTACTCGGAAGAACAAGCGCGCGGCCTGGAGAGCGAGGAAGACTTGGCCTCCCCCGGCATCCTGTCGTTCGACCTGGGCGCGGGCGACGCGACGCTGGCCCTGCGCGCCGACCGCGACCCGGCTCGGCCGGTGGCGGACCTGGCCGTGCAGGAACGGCGGCGGCGCGACGCGGCAGTGCCCCTGCACCGCTCGGCGCTGCGGCACATGGCAACCCGCGGGGACGGCTGCACGGTGATCGCGGGCTTTCCCTGGTTCTCCGACTGGGGCCGGGACACCTTCATTGCCCTGCGCGGCATCCTGCTCGCCACCGGACGGCACGCCCTTGCGAGCGAGGTGCTGCTGGCCTGGGCGGGGCTGGTGAACGGCGGGATGCTGCCGAACCGGTTCCCGGATGACGACGGCCCGCCGGAATACAACTCGGTTGACGCATCGCTATGGTTCGTTATCGCGGTGGGCGAGTTGCTGGCGGCCTATCCGGCATCCCGCGAGGATGCCGGGCGGCTGCGCGCGGCGTGTACCGCCATCCTGGACGGTTATGCCAGGGGCACGCGGTTTGGCATCAGGCTCGACGGCGACGGGCTGATTGCCTGCGGCGTGCCGGGCGTGCAGCTGACCTGGATGGACGCCAAGGTCGGCGACTGGGTGGTGACGCCGCGCGCCGGCAAGCCGGTCGAGGTGCAGGCCCTATGGATCAACGCACTCGCCGCCGCCAAGGACTGGGACGGCGGGACACGCTGGGCGGAGATGGAGGCCGCGGCGCGGCAGGCGGTCCTGGCGCGCTTCCCGGACCCGGCAACCGGCGGGCTGCATGACGTCGTGGACGTGGACGGGGTGGCGGGGACGGTGGACGGCCGGGTCAGGCCCAACCAGATCCTCGCCGTGGGTGGCCTGCCGCATCCCATCGTGCCACCGGGCATCGCCGCGGGCGTCGTCGCGCTGGTGGAGCGGCGGCTGGTCACGCCGCTCGGACTGCGCACGCTCGATCCTAGCGATGCCGGGTATTGCGGACGCTACGAGGGCGGGCTTTGGGAGCGGGACGGCGCCTACCACCAGGGCACGGCCTGGCCCTGGCTGCTCGGCCCGTTCGTCGAGGCATGGCTGCGGGTGCGCCACGATGCACCGGAAGCGCGCGCCGAGGCCCGGGCGCGGTTCCTCCCGCCACTACGGGCGCACCTTGGCGAAGCCGGCCTTGGTAGCGTATCGGAGATCGTGGACGGCGACGCGCCACACGTGCCGCGCGGCTGTCCGTTCCAGGCCTGGTCCATCGGCGAGCTGATCCGGATTGAGGCCATGCTGGCGGAGTGAACCGTGCCGCCAGCCCCCTGCGCTCAAAAACCGTTCAGCGCCTGCAAGGTGCTCAGCGCCTTCAGGATTTCGACGGGTTCAGCGCGTTGCGTGAAGTCCACGTTCACCCATGACCGCAGCACCGTCCCGTCCATGCCAACCAGGAACGCCGCCGGGACCGGCAGCAACCAGGCCGGGTTGCCGCTGCGCTCGGCCAGGTCCACGCCCCGGCGGCGCAGCAGCTCGATATACAGCGGTGGCGTGCGGAACACGATGCCAAACGCCATCGCGACCGCCAGGTCCACGTCGACCAGCACCTCGTAATGCAGGTTGCGGTCGTGCTTCATCGCGAGCGCCCGGCCGCCGGTTTCGGGCGTCATCGCCACCAGCGTGCCCCCGGTGCGCGACAGCTCGGGCAGCACCATCTCCAGTGCTTCCAGCGTGGCGGAGCAGTATGGGCACCATCCCCCACGGAAGAACGTCACCACCAGCGGGCCTTGGGCCAGCAGGTCGCGGGAGTCGATCAGCCGGCCCTCGGCGTTCGGCAGCAGGAAGGCGGGCATGATGTCGCCGGGCTTGCAGGCCTCGGCGGCGACTTGACCGGCATCGAGCCGTTCCAGGAACTCGTCGTAGGCGGCCTTGATCTCGGCCGTTTCACGCGACCGGCGCAGCGCCGCCAAGAGCCCGTTCAGCACCGTTGTCTCCGGTCAGGTGAGGGCGTTCAGAAACCCATTGCGGACATCAGGTTATGCAGGACCGCCATGCTCATCATCTCGGGCCGCACGATGGCAAGCAAGGCCAGGAGCAGTATCAGGGTTCCGGCCACGACGCCCGCAACGCGGACGCCGACCATGTTCGCGCTGGCCTTGGCGGGGAGTGTCGGCATGGTGCAGCCTCCTATGTTCCGGGCGGTATGGCCCGCGATGAGAGTGCGGTGGCGGCAGCGGCGGCTGGAAATGCCGGTTGGTTATGCTTTCCATGCTGCGGGCGGGCGCCGATGCTGCAAGCGGGCGCCGATGCGCGGACGGGGCCGGGCCGCCCGCCGGTCAATGAAACGGCCGGGTCAGGCCGATGCGGATCGTCTCGTCCGCCGGCAGCATCTGGACGCCGGCGCCGTCATAGGTCGGCAACGCCCGGAGCTGCCCGGGCGACAGGTCCATGACCGCAAGATACGGCCCGAGCAGGGCGGTCGCCTCCACTGGCACGGCGACGGGCCGGGCGCCGAGCCCGAGTACGCCGCCGAGGTGGACGACGATCAGCACGGCTCCGTCCGGGCGGCGCACTATGGCCGCGACCCGGCCCAGGACGTCCTGGGCCTCGACCGGGCGCAGCACTTCCTTGCCGAGCAGGTCGCCCACCCGAACCGGCTGTGGGAACCGTGCCGCGGCGCGCTCGGCAGGTGGGGACGCCGGGTCGGCGGGCTGCTGCGCCAATGCGGGGGCGCAGGCGAGCAGCATGAGGGCGGCGAGGATGCGGCGGAACGGCATGGGGCGGGGCCTCGATATGCAAGATGCAAGATACCCCACTGTCCCATATCCGGGCGTCATGCAGTCCATAACCAGGTTTCAGTGATGGCCGGGGATGCCGGGTGCTAGATAGGCATCATCAGCAGAGCACCCGAGGCACCATGAGCGCAACGACCGGCAGCCTGCCCACCCCCCTCCCCGCTTCCGACGCAGCCCGGCCGGGCCGCCGTCTGCATCCCGTTCCGGTGCGGATCATGCACTGGGCCAACGCCGCCGCGATGCTGGTGATGATCGGCTCCGGCTGGGGCATCTACAACGACTCGGTCATCTTCGGCGGCCTGCACTTCGCCCATGGGATCAAGCTGGGAAGCTGGGCGGCGCAAAGCCTGCTGTGGCACTTTGCCGGCATGTGGCTGCTGGCGCTGAACGGCGCGGCCTACCTGATCTACGGCGTCGTGACTGGCCGCCTGCGTGAGCGGCTGCTGCCGATACACGTGGCGGATTTGGTGCAAACGGTGCGCGACACCCTGCATTTCAGAATCAGTCACGACGACCTCACGACCTACAACGCCGTGCAGAAGGTGCTGTATATCGTCGTGATCCTCGCCGGGGTGTCGCAGGTCATCACGGGGCTGGCGATCTGGAAGCCTGTGCAGTTCTCGGGCCTCACGGCGCTGCTGGGCGGGTTCCAGGCGGCGCGGCTGATCCACTTCGCGGGGATGGCGGTGATCGTCGGCTTCCTGGTGGTCCATGTCGCCCTGTCGCTGCTCGTGCCGCAAACGCTGTGGGCCATGCTGACCGGCGGCCCACGGCTTGCTCCCCGCCCGCCGGTTCCCGGAGCGCGCCCATGAGGTCCCCCTTCCGCCCGGCCGTGCCGCCGGACCCGGCCATCCTCGACAACCATCGTCCCGCCATCCGCAGCCTGCAGCGGCGCGGCCTGCTGCGCGGCGGCTTGTCGCTCGGGGCGCTGACGATGCTGACAGGGTGCGACGTGTCGGACGACGGCTCGATCGAGGCCGCGCTGCGCGCGATCTCAAGCTTCAACGACCGGGTGCAGGCGCTGCTGTTCGACCCGGATAAGCTCGCGCCGGAATACCCGGCGTCCCAGGTGCTGAGGCCACCGCGGTTCAACGCCTACTACGACATCGAGAAGGTGCGTCCAGTGGATGGGGATCGGTGGCGGCTGGAATTGGCCGGGCTGATCGGGGACAAGCGGCCCTGGACGCGGGCTGACTTTGCGGCGATGCCGCAACGCGAAATGATCATCCGCCATGTTTGCGTCGAGGGCTGGGACTATATCGGCCAATGGTCAGGGGTGCCGATGCGCGCCTTCCTGGAGCGGGTGGGCGCCGACCTGCGGGCCAAGTATGTCGCTTTCAAGTGCTACGACGACTACCCGAGCAGCATAGACATGGCCACGGCGCTGCACCCGCAGACCCTGCTGGCCACTGAGTATGCCCGGGAGACGCTGGCCGACCCGTTCGGCTACCCGTTGCGCCTGCGGACGTCCACGAAGCTCGGCTTCAAGAATCCGAAGTGGATCACCGCCATTGAGGTCACGAACACCTATCGCGGGGGGTATTGGGAGGATCTGGGGTTCAACTGGTTCAGCGGAATCTGATGGGCGGCGGCCCGTGAAGCCTGGGTCTGCATTTTACGTTGAGCGAGGTGCAACCGGTTGGATATTTGGCTAAGCCACGCGACGTGATGCGGGACGGCCAGGGCTCTACCCAAATCCCATGAACCCCGCCATGTCCGAAATCCGCCCTGCCTCCTGCAGTCGCACCAAATCCGGCACCGGCCGTGCCGTCCGGGCATCTCCCGCCAACGCCGTCTCCAGCGCCGCGGCAACCGCCAGCACGTAGGCGTCGCCTCCCCGAGGCCCGACGATCTGCAGCCCGAACGGCATTCCCGTCCGGTCCAGCCCCACCGGCAGCGACACCGCCGGGTGCCCCACCAGCGTCACCGCATAGGCCAGCGACAGCCAATGGAAGTAGGTGCGCGTCTTCACCCCATCTATCTCCGACGGGAACAGCTCCGTCCAAGGCCGCGGGCTGATGGTGATGCTCGGCGTGATCAGCACGTCGTGCCCGGCGAAGAACCCCTGCCACCGCCGATACATCGCCGTCTGCAGGGATAACGCCCGCGCGACGTCCGCTGCCGAGTAGCGCATGCCCTCCGCCACGTTCGCCCGCACGTTCGGTCCGACGTCATCAGGCCGGTCCCGCACCCGCTCCCCGTGCGCGGCGATGAACCCCACCGCCCGCAGCACCTCGAACGCCTCGTCCGCCCCGGCGCAATCCGGCGCTGCGTCATCCGCCCGCGCGAACCCGGCGCGGAACAGCGCCGTCTTTTCCGCAAACACCTCGGCCACGTGGCGCTCCACCGGCGCGAACCCCAGGTCTGGGGAGAACGCCGCACGCACCGCCGACAGGTCCACCAGGGCCGGCCGGGCAAACTCCGCCGGGGTCCGCACCTGCCGCCCATGGACCGTGGCCGCCAAGGGGTCGCGCGGGTCGTCGGATACCATCGCCGACAGCAGCAGGCACGTATCCGGCACGTTGCGCGCCATCGGCCCCAGCACGGCCAACGGCGACCATCCGTGCAGTCGACCCTCTGCCGTCACCAGCCCCGGCGAGGGACGGAACCCCACGACCCCGTTGAACGCCGCCGGGTTGCGCAGGCTGCCGCCCGTGTCCGACCCGGACGCCAGCGGGACCATCCCGCAGGCCAGCGCCACCGCCGACCCGCCAGACGACCCGGCGGCGGAGCGCGAGGGATCGAACGGGTTCCCCGTCGCCCCATACACCGCGTTGCGGGTGTTCGCCCCGGCGCCGAACTCCGGCGTGTTGGTCTTGCCCAGCACGATGCCGCCTGCCGCGCGGACCCGCGCCACCATGCCATTGTCGGCTGACGGCACGTTGTCGCGGAAAAGCGGGCTGCCGTAGGTCGTCCGCAACTCGGCCGTGTCATCCAAGTCCTTGATGCCTACCGGCAAGCCATGCAACGGCGGCAGCGCATCGCCCCGCATCACCGCGGCCTCCGCCGCATAGGCCGTCGCCGTCGCCCGCTCGAAATCGCGGGCGACCATGGCGTTCACGGCGGGGTCCACCGCCTCGATCCGGACGATGCAGCTTTGCATCAGCTCCACCGGGGACAGCGCCTTGGCGCCGATCAGGCGCCGGGCCTCGGTGGCCGGCAGGTCGCAAGGCTCCGTCATCATCAATACCCCAGCGCCATGCCGTCCTTGCGCGGGTCGGACCCGCCGATCAGGACGCCGCGCTCATGGTCGATCCAGATCGCCTGGCCGCCACCATGTGGACGCTCCACCGGGCCGATGTCGTGGCCCATGCGGGCCAGGGTGTCCAAGGTGGCGGCGGGGATGCCGCGCTCGGCCTCGACCTTGCCGGCGTAGGGGAAGATGCGCGGCAGGTCCAAGGCCGCCTGCACGTCCATGCCCCAGTCGAACATGTTGGTCAGCACCAGGGTCTGGCCCATCGGCTGGAAGTGGCCGCCCATGACGCCGAACGGCATGACCGCGCGGCCATTCTTCGTCACCATGCCGGGGATGATGGTGTGCATCGGCCGCTTGCCCGGCGCGATGCAGTTCGGGTGGCCACGCTGCAGCCGGAACCCCATACCCCGGTTTTGGAACATCACTCCGGACCCCGCCGCCAGGATGCCCGACCCGAACCCCTGGAACAGCGAGTTGATGAACGAGCACGCATTCCCCGCCGCATCCACGGTGCACAGGTAAACGGTATCCCGGTGCGCTGGCAGCAGCGCCTCTCCGGCTGCCGGCAGGTGCGCCATGGCCCGGTCCGGCTGGATCATCCCGCGCAGGTCTGCCAGATACTCCGGGCGGAGCAGCCGCGCCACGGGCACCTCGGCCTGCGCCGGGTCGGCCAGGAAGGCGTCGCGGTCGCGGTAAACCAGCCGGGCCGCCTCGAGGTGCCGGTGCAGCCGCTCCACGCCGAGTGGGCCGTCGCCAACCGGGGGCATCCCGTCCAGGATGCCCAGCAGCATCAGCACCAGCAGGCCGGAGCCATTGGGCGGGCACTGCCAAACCTCCATGCCGCGCCAGGCCGTTCGGATCGGCTCGACGAACTCGGCGACCGTGCGCCCGGCGGCGAAGTCGGCCTCGGTCTGCACCCCGCCATGGGCCTTTAGGGTGGTGGCCATGTCGGCGGCGACGGGGCCTTCGTAGAACCCGCGTGCGCCCAGCCGCGCGATGGTGCGCAGCGTTTCCGCCAGCTCGGGCTGGCGGAACAGGTCGCCGGGCCGTGGCGCGTTGCCGCCGGGCAGGAAAGCGTGGGCACCGTTGCGGCGCAGCTTGTCCACCTGCCCCGCCCAGTCAGACGCCACCCGGTCGTGTACGGGCCAGCCGTCCTCGGCATAAGCGATGGCCGGCTGCAACAGCTCGTCCAGGCCGCGGGTGCCGTGGGCCGCGAGCAGGGTTTCCCAGGCGGACACCGCGCCGGGGATGGTGACGGTGTGGACGGAGGTGTTCTCCAGCGCCGTCAGCCCGAGCGCGTCGAAGTGGTCCATCGTGGCGCCCGCGGCCGCCCGGCCGGAGCCGTTCAGCGCGATCACGCCGCCGGCGGCCGGCGCCCACAGGCAGAAGCAGTCACCGCCGATGCCGGTGGATTGCGGCTCGATCACGCCCAGCACCGCGACGGCGGCGACGGCGGCGTCCAGCGCGTTGCCGCCGCGGCGCATCACGTCCAGCGCGGTCAGCGTCGCCGCCGGCATGGACGTCGCCGCCATGCCATGCGTGGAGTAGACCGGGCTGCGGCCGGGCAGGTGGAAGTCGCGCGTCACCATGTCAGGATTTCCTTATGCGGCGGCTGGGCCGCCGTCCGCAGGGCCGGGCACGCCGGCAGACGTTGCCGGAGTGGCCATGGCGGCACCGGCAATTACGCGCCGTCCATTCAAGCGCAAACCGCCATTGGCCGCCAGCCGAGGTGCATCGTCCTGCATCGCGCTGATTGCTGGCATGGCCCCCGCCCCTTGGCAACGGGGGCCGGCCTGCCATGATGCCGGCCATGAGCACGCCCCCCACGACCTATGAGACCTTCGAGCAGGTGGACATCCGCGTCGGCACCATCACCGACGCCCAACCCTTTCCGCAGGCGCGCAAGCCCGCCTTCAAGCTGTGGATAGACTTTGGGCCGGAGATCGGCACCAAACGGTCGTCCGCCCAGATCACCGCCCATTATGAACTTGCGGCCCTGATCGGCCGCCAGGTCTGCGCCGTTGTCAATTTCCCGCCTCGGCAGATCGGCCCATTCATCAGCGAGGTGCTGACCCTTGGTATGCCGGATCCGGATGGCGGCGTCGTATTGGTCCGCCCGGACCAGACCGTGCCGAACGGAGGGCGCTTGTTTTGACCGCCCGCTCCTATGCGACCGTCACCTGGGATCAGCTTCACCGGGACGCCCGCACCTTGGCGGAGTCGCTGATGCCCCTCGGCCCGTTCCGGGGCATCGTCGCTGTGAGCCGCGGCGGCCTGATCCCCGCAGCCATCATCGCCCGGGAGTTGGAGTGCCGCCTGGTCGAGTGCGTCTCGGTCGCCAGCTACGAGGAAGAAGCCCGGGGCGCCGCCGCCATCCTGAAGCGTCCGGATGCCGCCGGAGATGGGACCGGGTTCCTGATCGTGGACGATCTGGTGGACAGCGGCGTGACCGCCGGCGTGGTGCGCGGGCTGCTGCCGCGCGCCCACTTCGCCTGCCTGTATGCCAAGCCCGCCGGCAAACGCCTGGCCGACACCTGGGTGGTGGAGGTGCCGCAGGATACCTGGGTGCTGTTCCCCTGGGACACGGCACCCTTGTTCGTGCCGCCGCTCGCCAAGCGGGGATAAGGTCTTGCGGCGCACGGTCCGGTGGGCTACATCGCCGCCTCTGGATGCACCCGTAGCTCAATTGGATAGAGCACCAGACTACGAATCTGGGGGTTGGAAG
>CAXTCI010000081.1:10226-21687 GCA_964242325.1 uncultured Acetobacteraceae bacterium | reverse complement strand
AAGCCGAAGTGGGATGAATCCTGGGGCCGTGGGTTCGAATCCCGCCGCGGACACACTTTTCCAACGACCGGTGCTCGCGCGGCGCCATCGCCTGCCTAGGATGGGCCGTGCCACCCTGGTGAAGTGCGAGCGACAGTTGCGACGACGTCCAGTGGCGTCCGGACATGGCGTACTAGACGACCCTTGGCCTGCAACCTCGATGGCGATGCCAACGGTTCGCAATCCGCCCCGGCAGTGATCCAAAAACATTTGCACAACACATTTCTACCAAGAAGCAGTCGAAAAGGTGCATGGTAGCGCAACAAAAAACGTACGGTGTCATACCTTGCAGAGACCGATGTGCGACATGGCGGCCTGTGCAGGCGACCGGCCATGACACTCGGCGTTCCCCATCTGGCTGACCCATCAATTCTGGTCGTGCGGCGCCTCTGCGTTGCCGCACCGGCCAACCTCACACTGGTGTCCCCATGTCCCACCCCGCCGCAAGCGCATCCACCACCGACCGCAAGGCCCTGATGGCGGTCACCGCCCAGTTCCAGGCTCCGTCCCTGCGCTACAGCCTGTGGCAATTCGCCTCGACGTTCCTGGCCTACCTGGCCGTCACTGTGGCCATGTATGCGCTGGTGGGAGTTTCGGCCTGGCTCGTGTTTGCCCTGGCGGTGCCGGCGGCTGGGCTGCTGGTGCGCTTGTTCATCGTCCAGCACGATTGCGGCCACGGGTCGTTCTTCCGGTCCCGCTGGGCCAATGACTGGCTCGGGCGGTTCTGCAGCGCCATGACCTTCGCACCCTATGAGTTCTGGCGGCGGCAGCATGCGAACCACCATGCCAGCTTCAACAACCTCGACCGCCGCGATTCCGGCCTCGACATCTATTCGACCTGCGCGACGATGCGGGAGTATCAGGCGCTGTCGCCGGCGCGACGCCTGCTGTATCGCTCGGTGCGCCATCCGGTGCTGACCCTGTTCCTGTTGCCGCCGGTCGTCTTCGTGCTGCTGTATCGCGTGCCGTTCGACACGACGCGGTCTGCCAAGCGGGAGCGCCGGAGCGTGTTCGGCACCAACCTCGCCCTTGCGGGCGTGCTGGGGACGCTGATGCTGCTGCTTGGCGCGGGTCCGGTCCTGATGGTGCAGGGGCCGACCATTGGCCTGGCGTCAATCGTGGGCGTGTGGCTGTTCTCGGTGCAGCACAGGTTCGAAGAAGCGCAGTGGGCGCACCAGGACGCCTGGAATCCGGTGCAGGCGTCGCTGGACGGCAGCTCCTACCTCAAGTTGCCTCGCGTGCTGCAATGGTTCACCGGCAACATCGGCTTCCACCACGTGCACCACTTGTCGCCGCGGGTGCCGAATTACCGGCTGCAAGCGTGCCACATGGCGCGGCCGGAGATGGGCCAGGTGACGACGCTGACCCTGCGGCAGGCGTTGACGGCACCGTTGTATGCGCTTTGGGATGAGGACCGCAGCTGCATGGCTCGGTTTCCGCGGCGCCGACGTGCTTGACCCGACCGGCGTCTCGCGCTACGCCGCGGGCCGCGGTCCCGTTCGTCTAGAGGCCTAGGACACGGCCCTTTCAAGGCTGTAACACGGGTTCGAATCCCGTACGGGGCACCAAGGCGGTATCGTCTTGTAGTCCATCCCATCAATATAGCCTGCCGCCAACGTCTCGATCAGCGCCCGGCAGCCTTAACGTCCATCACCGCCAGGCAGATAGACGCCCCCGCTACTTCGCCCCATCCAGCAGGTGCGCCACCCGCCGTAGCGCCAACTGATAGCCCTGGGTCCCAAGCCCGGCGATCACCCCATCCGCCCGCAGCGACACGTAGGAATGGTGCCGAAAGGCCTCGCGCTTGTGAACGTTGCTGATATGTACCTCCATCACCGGCCCCTCGAACGTGTTGAGCGCGTCCAAGATCGCGACGGAAGTGTGGGTGAAGGCTGCCGGGTTGATCACGATGCCCCCCGCGTCCTCCCGCGCCTCATGCACCCAATCTATGATCTCGTATTCGCGGTTGCTCTGGTGGAATCGCAGGTCGAGGTCCAACTCGGCCGCCAGCGCCCGGCAGTCGCGCTCCACGTCGGCCAGGGTTTCGCGCCCATAGATCTCCGGCTGACGCCGGCCGAGCAGATTCAGGTTGGGTCCGTTCAGGACGTAAACGAGGCGGGTCATGCAGGTTCTCCTTGTCGTGCGTCCAGCTGCTGGCCTTCTCCCTTTCTCCCCGGGAGAGGGTCGGGGTGAGGGAGTCGTCAAGCGCCCCGGCTTCCCAACCAGGCAGTGCCCGCAGTGCCGCCGCACTGTTCGCACCCCGCACCGCAGCCAAGACCCCCTCACCCCGGCCCTCTCCCGAGGAGAGAGGGAGCAGAACAGTTTTAAACCAGCGGCACCGTCATCCGTTCGATCACCACCCGGGTGTCTGGCCGCACACCGCGCCACCAAGCGAAAGCCTCGGCCGCCTGCTCGACCAGCATCCCAACTCCATCTGCCAGCCGGGTCACGCCCGCGTCGCGCGCCAGGCGCAGGAACGGGGTCAGGCCGCGGCCATAAACCATCTCGTAGGCCAGGCACCCCGGCCCGAATACCGCCGGGCTGATGTCCGGCAGCTCGCCATACAGGCTGGCAGAGGTGGCGTTGACCACCACGTCGAAGCTGCCCAACCGACGCAGCCCATCCAGCCCCGTGGCGTGGACGGGGCCATGGGAGGCGAACCGCTCCGCCAACTCCGCCGCCTTCTCCGGCTCGCGGTTGGCGAGCACGAGTTCAGCCGGGCGCTGCTCCAGGAACGGCGGCAGCGTGCCGCGCGCCGCGCCGCCCGCGCCCAGCAGCAGCACGCGCCGGCCGTGCAGGGGGCACTCCAGGTTCGCCTCGATGTCCCGCAGGAGGCCGATGCCGTCGAAGTTGTCGGCTACCGCCGCCGGGCCGTCGAATGACAGGGCGTTGACGGCTCCGGCCTGCTCCGCCCGGTCCAGCCGCTGTGTTGCATAGGCGGCGGCGTCCAACTTGAACGGCGTGGTGATGTTCAGCCCCCGGCCGCCGCCGGTGCGAAAGGCATCCACGGCATCGGCAAACCCGTCCACTGGGGCCAATAGCGCCTCGTAGCTGATGTCCTGACCCGTGACGGCGGCAAAGCCCATGTGGATGGCAGGCGACTTGCTGTGTCCGATCGGGTTGCCGATCACCGCATAACGGTCGGTCATCCCGCCGCCTCCGCATGCAGCAGGCCGTCGCGCGCCACGGCATCGACCTCTGCGTCCGAACAGCCCAGCCCGGCCGCCGCATCCCGGTTATGCTGGTGCAGCACCGGCGCCGGGCTGCGCGGGAACGAACCCCAGTCCGAACATCGGAAGGGCAGGTTGATGCCACCGCCGAGCATGCAGCGCTGCACGGCGTAGTCTTGGGTTGAGGTCATGCAGCCATATAGCGCCATGCCTACGTGCTGTCCCCGCCCCGAGTTGGCCCGGCCGACCAGCACTGTGCGCAGGGCGGTAACCGCTGCTGCGCAAGGATCGCGCAAGGCTGCTCCAGCACCGGAGAACGCCGGCGGCGGGATGACGCGGGCGTGTTCCCGCGGGCGCAGCAAGACCGTTGTGCCCTCCGCCCACGCCACGTAACGTCCGGGGAATGCAACGCTTGATGATGCCGGCAGCGCTCTTGTTCTTATCTGCCGCCTCGGCCGGCGCCGAGCCGGTCAGCGCTCACTACCAGGCCTATGCCGCCGGCCTGCAGGTGGTGGTGATGGATGCGGACTGGGACGTGCAGCCTGCCACGTATCGCGTCCATCTGGCGTTTCGTACCGTGGGCGCGCTCTCGCTCGCCTTCAGCAGCCGCAACGACAGCGTGGCGGAGGGCCGGTTCGACGCCGGGCGCGTATTGCC
Source organism: uncultured Acetobacteraceae bacterium (assembly GCA_964242325.1). Taxonomy (GTDB): domain Bacteria; phylum Pseudomonadota; class Alphaproteobacteria; order Acetobacterales; family Acetobacteraceae; genus DASWOJ01. The sequence goes on along the minus strand of CAXTCI010000081.1, from coordinate 17,821 downwards.
CCGCCGGTTCTTCAGCGCAGGCACCCAACGCGGCGTGCAGCGGGTGACGCAGATAGACTACCCGGCAAACAACCCGCAGATACGCCAGCTCGTGCCGTCCAATGACGAGGAGCGGGACCCAGTGCCCCCGGCCGAGCAGGCCGGCACGGCCGACACGCTGAGCGTATTGGCCCTATTGATCCACAACGTGAACCTAACCGGCCGCTGCGACGGCCAGGTCCGCACCTTTGACGGCCGCCGCTTGGGCGAGCTGGCTGCTCACACCGGGCCGATGCAGGAGTTGGAGCCGACTAGCCGCTCCAGCTACGCCGGCCCGGCCCTGCGCTGCGACTTCGAGGGCCGGCAGACCGGCGGATTTGTCCACGACGCCGACCCGGCAACGCTACGCCGGCCGCAGCGGGGAACCGCGTGGTTTGCCTCCGCCGTCCCAGGAGGGCCGAAGCTCCCGGTGCGGATCGAGTTCCAGACACGTTGGTTCGGCGCGGCGACGATGTATCTGGCCACGCCGTAAACAAAGCCAGATCGGTTTGCGTCCAAACCTGACGCAAACCGATCTGGCTTCTTGGCAAACAGAAACGTGCAGGTCCGGTCGCTGCGCAGCCCCGTCTGACCGCGATCTACTTCGGAACCGCGGCGTCATTCTGCCGCTGGAAGCCAAGTACCCCGCGTGGCGACCCAGGGGCCGGCAGGACAGTGTTTGCCGCCCCTGGACCGCGCCGCTGCGCCCGCTGTCTATGACGGGGCAGCCGCGGTCAGTGCCCCGGATTTGACGCCGCGAACGCAGCCTTCTGATCCGGCGTGGCATCCCGCTGGTGCAGCGCCTGCCACTGTTTGTAGGGCATCCCATAGACGACCTCGCGCGCATCGGGATCGGCCAGCGGCAGGCCGCGCGCCTCGGCGGCCTCGCGATACCAGCGCGACAAGCAGTTGCGGCAGAACCCGGACAGGTTCATCAAATCTATGTTCTGCACGTCGGTCCGTTCCTGCAGGTGCTGGACCAGGCGGCGGAAGGCGGCCGCCTCTAGCTCGGTGCGGGTAGCGGCGTCCATTTCGGGTGTCGGCATGGCGGAATCCTCGGTTGGTGTGAGCCATAGATGGCGTGCGAGGTGGCGCAGCGCCACTCCCCCGGGGTCTGGCCCAACCCGCCCCGACGCCGCATAGTGGCGTCGAGCGAGGAGGCGCCATGACTTGGGACGACCAACGGGCGCGCACGGCGCTGCGGGCGATGTTCGACGCCGCCGTGGCCAGCGCCGACCCGCGGCAGGTCCTGGCCGCGCACCTGCCGCCCCGCAGCGAGCTACGCCCGGGAAGCCGCGTGGTCGTCGTCGGCGCCGGCAAGTCCGCCGCAGTGATGGCTGCCGCGCTGGAGGACGCCTGGCCCGACGTGCCCATGACCGGCATCGTCGTCACCCGCTACGGCCACAACTACCCGACCCGGTGCATCGAGGTCATGGAAGCCTCACACCCCGTCCCCGACGCCAACTCCGAGGCCGGCGCGCGCCGCGTATTGGACGCCGTGGCGGGCCTGGGGCCGGACGACCTGGTGCTGGCGCTGATGTCCGGCGGCGCGTCCGCGTTGCTGGAGCTGCCGGCGCCGGGTCTGACGCTGGCCGACGCCGACCGGGTGAACCGCGCCTTGCTGAAATCCGGCGCCGCCATCGGCGAGATGAACTGCGTCCGCAAGCACCTGTCTGCCGTCAAGGGTGGCCGCCTGGCAGCCGCGGCGGCACCGGCCCGCGTGATCACGATCGTCATTAGCGACGTGCCCGGCGACGATCCCGCCACCATCGGCAGCGGCCCCACCGTGCCCGACCCCACCACCTGGGCCGACGTGGGCGCCATCGCCGCCCGTTACGGCCTGGCGCTGCCCCGCACCGGCGGCGCGGAAACGCCCAAGCCCGGCGAGATCACCCCCGACATACGCATGATCGCCACCCCGCTGATGGCCCTGGCCGCCGCCGCATCGGTTGCCCGCGCGCACGGCCTGGTGCCGCTGGTCCTGGGCGACGCCTTGGAAGGCGAGAGCCGTGAACTCGGCACGGTCATGGCCGGCATCGCTGCCAGCGCCCGGCTGCACGGCCAGCCGTTGCCGCCGCCGTGCGTCCTGCTGTCGGGCGGCGAGACCACCGTCACCATCGGAGCCGGCCCGTCCGGACGCGGCGGGCGCAACACCGCTTTCCTGCTGGGCCTGGCCCTGGCCCTGCGAGGCACGCCGGGCATCTGGGCGCTGGCGGGCGACACCGACGGCATCGATGGGACGGAGGACGCGGCAGGCGCCGTCGTAACCCCCACAACCCTACAGCGTGCCCGTGCAGCCGGCCTGAACCCGGCCCACGTGCTGGCGGAGCATGACAGTTACGGACTGTTCGACGCGGTGGGCGACCTGATCCGCACCGGGCCGACGTTGACCAACGTGAACGACCTCCGCGCCATCCTGGTCGCATAAAGGGACACCCTCTTATGGCTCCACGCGTGAAGATGCGCCGCCGCCGGCGCACGAAGATCATCGCCACCCTCGGACCCGCCAGCTCCACCGCGGAAATGCTGGCCCGCCTGTTCCAGGGTGGCGCCGACGTGTTCCGGGTGAACTTCAGCCATGGCACGCACGAGGACCACCTGGCCCGCATCACCATGGTGCGCGCGCTGGAGGAACACGTGGGCCGGCCGATCGGCATCCTCGCCGACGTGCAAGGGCCGAAGCTGCGGGTCGGGCGCTTCCAGGGCGGGCGCGTGACGCTGCAAACGGGTCAGGGCTTCCGGCTCGACCTGTCCCCGGTGCCGGGCGACAGCCGGCGGGTACAGTTGCCCCATACCGAGATCATCCAGGCCGCCGGCATCGGCACCACCCTGCTGCTGGACGACGGCAAGCTGCGGCTGCGCGTCGTTCATGTGCGGGAGGACCACCTGGACTGCGAGGTCGTGACCGGCGGCCCCTTGTCCGACCGCAAGGGCGTGAACGTGCCCGACGTGGCGCTGCCGATCCCGGCGCTGACGGAAAAGGACCGGGTGGACCTGGACTTCGCCCTGCATCACGGCGTGGACTACATCGGGCTATCGTTCGTGCAACGGGCGGAAGACGTGGCGGAGGCCAAGGAGATCACCGCCGGGCGCGCCTGGATCATGACCAAGATGGAAAAGCCGCAGTCCCTGGACAACATGGACGAGATCCTCGCCTTGTCCGACGCGGTGATGGTGGCCCGCGGCGACCTCGGCGTGGAGCTGCCCCCGGAGGAGGTGCCGCTGGCGCAGAAGCGCATCATCCGGGCCGCGCGCGACCGAGGCATTCCCGTGGTGGTGGCGACGCAGATGCTGGAAAGCATGATCTCGGCCCCGTCGCCGACCCGGGCGGAGGCGTCGGATGTGGCGACCGCGGTGTTCGACGGCGCCGATGCGGTGATGCTGAGCGCGGAAAGCGCCGCCGGGCAATATCCGTATGAGGCGGTCAACATGATGGACCGCATCGTCGAGCGTGTGGAGCGCGACCCCGGCTGGCGGGCGCTGATGGACAGCAGCCGGCCGGTGCCGGAGCGCACGGCGGCGGCGGCCATCGCCGCGGCGTCCCGGCAGGTCGCGCAAACCGTGGGGGCCGCCGCCATTGCCGCCTTCACGGTCGGCGGCAGCACGGTGCTACGGGTGGCGCGGGAACGGCCGGAGTGCCCGGTGCTGGGCCTGACCACCAGCCTGCAGACGGCCCGGCGGCTGGCCGTGGTGTCGGGCGTCCATGCCGTGCTGACGGGAGAGCTGCACACCATGACCGAGACCGTCACCCGTGCGGCACGCATTGCCCGCTCGGAGGGATTCGCGCAGCCGGGGGACGAGGTCGTAGTCACCGCCGGCGTGCCATTCAATCAGCCAGGGACCACCAACGCCCTACGTGTAACGCAAGCGTGAGGCGGGCGGAGACCAAAGCCGGCTACGAGGTCTGTGCAGTCTTGTAGGGCGGAAAAGCGCAGCGCCTTCCGCCGCAACGCAGCGCCAGGCTTCGAAGGCGCTGCGCTTTTCCGCCCTACGAGCGGGATCATTCATGGGCGTCGTAGCTGCCCGGCTCTCGGCAGGCCGGACTGCGGAGAAGCACAACAGCCGCGAAAGACCCCGTTGCGCCTTCAGGATGGGAGAACATGGATGAGTTGGATGGTGTGTTTGCCAGCACGTGTGCAGCGTAGCCTTGCCATAGCCGGCTTCGCTTCGTTGCTGGGTGTCAGCGCCGCAATTGCGGCCGGGCCGGACGGTGGCGAAGTGGCGCCAAATGCGTTGCAGGCCCAGCTCGAACCGATTTGGACCTCCCCGCTCACCACCGACCCGAAATCTACATCGCAGCGTCTGGGGTTCTCGCCCGGCTCCTGGGCGGAAGCGCCCGATGGAGCAGTTGTCCTGCTCGGTTCAATGGTCGGTCCCGGACGTGAAGAACGGCTGATGCTCCGGCACGCCGAACGGGCGGGGCCGGAGGCCGCCATCCCATTCGCGTCGCCCACGTCTGAGCCTGAAGGGCTGCAACGACCCGCTTCGTTGCTCGGCGGACGATTGAAGCCGAACCTCGACCGGGCGTTTGGCACGATGGCCATTGGCGGGAATGGCGGAACTTGGCTCGGCGGGCGGATCAACGACTTCAGCGACATCGGCTCAAGCCCCCATTCCGACGCTTATCTTGCGAAGCTTGATGTTACGGGAAAAGTGGCGTGGGACCGTGCCTATACCGACGGCGCCGAACTCTCGGTTTCCAGCATCGTGCCAATGGATGGCGGCGGAGTCGTGGTGGCCGGTTCCGGCCGGGACAACTCGTGGCTGGCTAGGATTGGCCCGGACGGGGCACGCGTTGCGGAGTGGCGCTTCGGCAGCGGCAAGGGCGTCGCGCTCGCACCGCTGCCCGGTGGTCGCGTGGTGGTCGCAGGGTTCAACGAAGGCGGTGTAACGGCAAGCGCAGCCAATCAGTACGAAGCGGCCCAGGTGGCGACCCAGGCGGGCACATACCGGGACGACGTATCGGTATGGATGCTCGACGCGACCGGCGATCCACAAGGACCGATGCCGATCCACCAAGGGATCAGCCAGGGATCGCCATACAATGGCCCAGGAAACCATGCCGGGACCATAACAATCGCCGCCGCAGGTGAGGCGGCTTACATTGCAACCAACTGGTTCGGCGATCCCGAGCCTACTGGCGTCGAAGTCACCCGCATCGGCTCAAACGGCACGGTTTCTTGGCAGCGGCACTTGCGGGAGACTGTCGCACCCATGGATGCCAGACGCGTCCACTCGTGCTGGCCGGCATTGACAGCGCTGCCCAATGGCGACGCGCTGGTTGCGTGTGCGCTAAACAGTCAGGTCCAGGTTTACCGGCTCGATGCCACAACGGGTAAAGTGGCGTTCGCCCGCCTGGCGCCGCCACCTTGCCAGCGCGGCGGCTATGCATCGAGCGTATCTCTGCTCACTCAACGCAACGGCACAGTGCTTGCGCTGGGATCAGGGATGGGGAACGACGGGGATGCAGGCTGCACCTGGATGGCGCGTTTGTCGCTCAAGGCCGGTCCCATCCCGTAACCCGTCGTCGCGAGCAGCGCACTGCGCAGTCGCCGGATCGCCGCACCGCTTCGCTCCTTGCAATGATGCAGCAAATTCAGCGCGGCAGGTGCTTGCTCTTGCTATGGGGCCGTTCGGACGAACGACCTGGCATGATCGACGCTGGACGCTTCGACGTGATGATGCCACACGCACCGGCATGGTGCGGCGCGTGGTCCTCGACACGGAGGTGATGGTCGCGGATCTGGCCGCCGCCGCCGGAGCGTCCCGCCGGCTGCTGCTGGCCGTGCTGGATGGGGAAATCCAGATGCTGCTCTCGACGCCGCTCCTCCTACAGCCCTGACAGCGACAACATGAAGTGAGCCGTCTTGAACGACCTGCCTTGGATAAAGCGTGCCCCCGGCCTGCCCTACTTCATCACCGAACACGGCGACCCTTGGACCCCCATCGGCCAAAACGACGCCATGCCCTGGGTGGACTGGAACGGCGTGCTTCACCAGCGGGATCTGCCGGCAGTGGCCGGGCACCTGGCCTGGCTGCGGCGGCAGGGCGTGACCTGCCTGCGCTTCATGCTGGAGTATTCGGAGTTCGGCGGCCACTTCTTCGAGCAGCCGGCCGGCGTGTTCAACCCCGTGCTGGTGCAGGCATGGGACGACCTGTTCCGCCTCTGCGGGGAGGCCGGGCTCCGGCTGCTGCTGACGCCGCTGGACACCTACTTCCACTGGGTCCGTTGGGATCTGCACCCATATAACAGCGCTAATGGCGGTCCCTGCGACGCGCGTACAAGCCTGATGGTGCATCCGGAAGTCCGCCGCCTGATCAAGGCCCGGCTGCAATTCGCGACGGAACGCTGGGGCGGCTCCGGCACCCTGTTCGCCTGGGACCTGTGGAACGAGATGCACCCGGTCCAGGGCGAGGACCGGCCCGGCTGCTTCGAGGACTACATCGGCGACGTCGGCCCGTTCCTAAAGGAAATCGAGCTGCGCACGCACGGACGCGCCCACCCGCAATGCGTGTCGGTGTTCGGGCCGGAGCTGCACTGGAAGCCCTGGCTGAACGAGCCGGTGTTCCGCCACCCGGACCTCGATTTCGCCAACAACCACTTCTACGAGGAGGACACGATTGACCATCCCTCCGACACGGTGGCGCCCGCGCTGGCGGTGGGCAAGCTGGTGCGCGAAGCCTTGGCGGAGATCACCGACCAGCGCCCGTTCTTCGACAGCGAGCACGGGCCGATCCACACCTTTAAGGACCACGGCCGGACGCTGGATGAGGCGTTCGACGACGAATACTTCCGCCACCTGCAATGGGCGCACCTGGCGTCCGGCGGTGTGGGCGGCGGGATGCGCTGGCCGAACCGCAACCCGCACCGGCTGACGCACGGGATGCGCCGGGCGCAGCGGAACCTGGCCGACTTCCTGCCGCTGGTGGACTGGGCGACGTTCGACCGGCGCCCGGTTGATGCGCTGGCGGACGATCCGGACGTCGCTTGCTTCGCCTGTGCGGATGCGCGGCAGGCCGTGCTGTTCCTGCTGCGGACGGCGCCGTTGCTGGAGGATGGCTGCGTGGACCCGGCGGTGCGGCGCGGCGTGAGCGTTGTGGTGCCGGGGCTGGCACCGGGGCGTTACCAGGCCCGGGTTTGGGACACGCAGACGGGGCAGGCCTGTTGCGCCATTATGGCCGAGGCCGGGATGGACGGGCTGCGGCTAGACGTGCCGGCGTTCGCCGTGGGGGTGGCGCTGGCAGTGCGGCCCGGCGGGGGCTGACCGCGGGCTGCCATCCCGTGCGCGCTGCGGCGGGCGCGGCACCTTGCGGTCCCGACGGTTCCGCCGATGAAATGAGCAGAGCGACGCGCCGATCCAGGCGGACGTGCAGTCCTTGCGGCCCCTGGATCGCTACGCCGAATGGCGGCTTGCGCCGACCGCCGGCTTGCAGACGGGTCCGGGTTGGGGTGGTCGGCGCAGCTTGTCACGGCACGGCACGCTTGCGCCGTTGCACGCGAGGCGCAGCCGGCGCGGATTTTGCCGCTCCGCTGCCATGCCCGTGGCGTTGGCGACAGTCGAAGCGAGTGCCTTGGC
>CAXTCI010000081.1:0-10126 GCA_964242325.1 uncultured Acetobacteraceae bacterium | reverse complement strand
GTGCCCGTGCTGGCGCTCGTGCTGTCCGGGCTTGAGCCGGCATCCCCCGGCAGGCTGGGAAAAGACCCGCGGCGAGGCCCCTGGGCGCCACCGGTGCCATCCGTGCTGTTCGCCTGCTGCGTCCTGCTTTCTCTACGTTGTTGCCAAACCTGGGAGGCATCGCTCCCGACGGAACTGATTGACATGCCCTGCTCCTATGCGCGCGATTGCGCACCAGCACGCTCTGCAACAGCCGTTCCAACCCACAGCCTCGGATTTCATTGGGAGATTGCCCGCCCGGCGGTGAGCATAGAATACCGGGCGGCAGTTCCTGCCGGCTGGTAAAGGGTGCCATGCCGATTGCGGTCCGCTCTGACCCATCCATCGGCGTGCTGTCGTCCCGACCCGCTTGCGGACGGGCCGGAGCGGTTGGCGGTCGGTACTAAACCAACGCTCCCCGCTCCACCGCTCGCCGCCTACAGCTCCGTCAGCCACAAGTCCGTAGCGCCCGTCCGTTCCCCTGCCGCCGTCAGCATCGCATGGGCCTGTCCCCTGTGATGTGTCTGGTGGTTGAACATGTGCGCCACCAGCAGCGCCGTGGGCCGCACCTGTTCCTGCCCGGTGGCGCCGCTGAACCAGGCCGTCGTGCCGTCCAGCCAGTCCTGACGCACCCGGCCGGCCCAGTCCCGCAGGTCCAGGTCCGCATCCACGCGTGCATCCCGCATCGCCGCGAAATCCCCAAGAAAATCGCCGCTTTCAGCCAACGCGACGCCTGGCTTCTCCCAACCATCGAACCGCGCCATCCACATCCGGTCCGCCCACACCAGGTGGCTGAACGTCCCGTGGATCGAGCGCCAGAACGCGCCGCGGTCCCGCCGCCGCTCCTCGTCGGGCAGCCGCGCCGCCGCGGCATACAGGCGGCGGTTCATCTCCGCGTTGTAGGCCGTCAGCGCCTGCACATAGGCCGGGCTGATCACGCCGGGCCCACCTGGATCAGCCGCTTGCCCATGTTCTCCCCCGCATACAGCCCGGCGATGCTGCCCGGCGCCGTCTCGATCCCCTGCAGCACGTCCTCGCGATAGGCGATCCGTCCCTCCCGCACCCAGGGCGCCAGCCGGGCCAGCCCCTCGGGGTAGCGGTCGCGGTAGTCGAAGGCCAGGATGGCGGCGATACGGGCGCGCTTGACCAGCACGTGCCGTTCCACGCGCGGACCCACGGGCCAGTCGGACCAGTCCGCGACCGAAGCGGTGCCGCACACCACCACGCGCGCCCGCGGCGCCAGCAGCCGCATCACCGCGTCGCTGACGGGACCGGCGGTGTTGTCGAAATACACGTCCACCCCGCCCGGGCAGGCAGCGGCCAGCGCCTCGTCCAGCCCATCTGCGCGGTAGTCAATCGCGGCGTCATAGCCGAATTCGTCCCCGCACATCGCCACCTTGGCCGGGCCACCGGCGATGCCGACCGTGCGGCAGCCGGCAATCTTTGCAATCTGGCCGACGCAGGACCCGACCGACCCCGCCGCAGTGCTGACCACCACCGTGTCTCCCGGTCGCGGCTGCCCGATGTCGAGCAGGCCGAAATAGGCTGTCAGACCGTTCAGCCCCAGCACGCCCAGGGCGGTCTGGACCGGCAGCCCGGCGGTGGCGCCGTGGTCCACCCGGCGCTCGATGGCCGATGCCGGGACTGCCGCCCATTCCTGCCAGCCGAACATGCCGGTCACGGCGTCGCCGGGCTGGTAGGCGGGATGGCGGCTTTCCGTCACGCGGCCAACGGCGTAGGCGCGCATCACGGCGCCGACCTCCACCGGCGGCAGGTAGTTCGGCGCCAGGTTGACCCAGCCGCGCATCGCCGGCTCGACCGATAGGTAGCTGTTGTGGACCAGCACCTGCCCGTCGGCCAGCGCGGGCAGGGGGGCGCTGACGACTTCGAAGTGTTGGGCCTGCGGAATGCCGGTGGGGCGGCTGCTGAGCAGCACTTGCTGGTTTTGCATGGGGGCGTCCTTTTGTTGACTGGCAGCATGGGTCAGCGGAGTCATCAAAAAATCCGTTATCGCCGGCCATCCTTGCTTCGCGGCAATCCCGGGAAACGGACGGATGTCCGGCCGCCCTTGGATTGCCCTGTTGCCTCGTCGTTTCCAATGACGGGCGTGCAGGCCGAGGTAAAGACTGTCCTGGACGGGGCTGACCAGCAGCCTTGCTGCTCCTATGCTACGTGGCAGGAGGCCGCCATGACCAATGAAGCCCTGCTGTTGCGTGACGATCGGGACGGCATCGCTTGGCTGACCCTGAACCGCCCCGCCGCCCGCAATGCCCTGTCCGCTTCGCTGATGACGGTGCTGCACGCGACGTTGAACGACATCGAAGCTGATCCCGCCATCCGCGTCGCGGTGATCGCCGGCGCCGGCCCTGCCTTCTGCGCCGGACACGACCTTCGGGAGTTGCGCGGACTTGACCGGGACGGGGTCGCGGCGCTGTTCACCCAGTGCTCTGCCCTGATGCAGCGCATCGTCGGGCTGCGCGTGCCGGTGATTGCCCGGGTCCACGGGATCGCCACCGCGGCAGGGTGCCAGCTCGTCGCAAGCTGCGACCTGGCACTGGCGGCGGACACGGCGCGGTTTGCAACGCCGGGCGTCAACATCGGCCTGTTCTGCTCGACGCCGATGGTAGCGCTGTCCCGTGCAGTGGGACGCAAGGCGGCGATGGAAATGCTGCTGACAGGCGACATGGTGGACGCCCCCCGCGCCGCAGCGCTCGGATTGATAAACCATGTCGTAGCGGAAGCCGGACTAGACGACGCGGTCTGGTCACTGGCCCGGCGCATCGCCGCTAAAAGCGCTGCTGCCGTCGCGATCGGCAAGCCCGCATTCCATCGCCAGGCCGACATGCCCCTAGCGGCGGCCTACGACTATGCCGCCACCGTCATGGCCCGCAACATGGCCGAGCACGACGCCACCGAGGGGATTGACGCCTTCCTGCAAAAGCGGGCGCCAGTCTGGGGCGGTTAGCTTTTCGTTCGCGGGTCGTGCGTATGATGCTTATCGCGCTCCCCGCCACCGCCTGATACCTGGCTGCGGTCTGGGCTGGTAGCCTCGCCCGGCTCCGGAGGGTTGTTGTCGCGGCCCCCGCTACCGTTGCGGTGCGGTTCGACATGCGGCTTGGCTGCATTTTCATGGCTGCTGCCGGGGCCGCCATGGTGCCGGTCGGTGTTGGGGTGCTTATCCGGCATAATCAGCGATCCCCGCGCGCCGCAGGATGCCGGGTATTCTGCTTGACGTTGGCGTGGTCGCCCTGCTCATCCGTGTTGTCGTGCGCCTTGTCCGGATGGATCGGATGTTGCTTACCGGCGGTCGAGGCAGTGTTGTCGCCTGGCCCCTTCGTGCTCTGGTTGTCGGGCGGAACCGGTGGCGGGTGTGCGGACATGTCGTTACCTCCTAGGTAGAACTGATCCCAACTGCGCGGACCCTGCTGGGATCTCCGGGGGCAGGCACACAACCTTGTCACATCCTGCCGATGCAGCCCGGCGTCCGCTCGCCCGTTGTGCCGCCGCACTATGACGGGAATACGCCCAATGAACGCCAAGTCAAATGACAAGTCACAGGCCAGCAGCCGCAAGGACGGTTTCGGCACCGAGGGGATCGGCGAGGATGGCGACGGCAGCATGGGCACAGCCGGGACCAGCGCAGGCGGCACCGGTGCCACTGGCCAGGGCGGCAGCCAGCGGGGTGGCCACAAGGCAGAGGGCGCCCACGGCGAGGAGGACCACGGCGCCCCTGGCCACCGCAACCCGGCCAACAAGCAGGGCCCGGACGGCAACGTCCAGTCGGATTAAGGAAACCATCATGAGACACTCAGCCCTTGCGGCGGCTTGCATGCTGGCCTTGGCGCCGGCTGCGGCGTCGGCGCAGCAAAAGGACGCGACCCAGTCGTATGACAGGTCCAAGCCCGGCAGCAGCAACCTCCGCAACTACACCCTGCGCAACACCGCCAACGAGACGATCAGTGAGGCCAGCGTGCAGCTCAGCGACAACTCGACGCGCTCGCTGACCGAAACCGGGCCGATCACCAAGAACCATGCACAGACCTTTGCAGCGCCAGGCGGAGCCTGCGTGACGGCGGTGCACGTGAAGTTCCAGAACGGGCGGAGCTTGGACGCCCAGGGCATCACGGACTGCACGGCGCAGACGCTTGTGGTGGACGATGGCCGGATACTGGCCCAGGGGTCGCCAACCGCCGGGCCGCCGGCGCCGGTTCAGGTAACGCCGGCGAACTGACGCGGCAGGCCAGCCTTCGCGTATGCCGGGGCTGGATCGCCCCGGCTACGTCCCGCCGCCGTCCACAAACTTGAACAGGATTGCCGCGGTGACGGGCAGTCCGGCCGTGCCAACGGTATAGCCGGGAATTTCTCCAGCAACGGTCCAGCCCAGCCGGGCGCAAAGCCGAACCACCGCACCGTCGGCCTCGGCATTCAGCGTCAACAAGGTCCGCCCAGCGCGCGCCGCCTCGGTTTCCAAGTCGTGCATCAAACCTGATGCCAGTCCGCGCCGCCGGAAATCAGGATGCACCAGCAGTTCCGCCACTTCGGCCCGGTGCCGCTGGTTGGGCGGAGTGTCGAGCTGTAGCCGAACCGCCCCGGCCAGCACGCCGCGGAACCAGGTACTCAGCAGCAAGCATCGTCCCTGCGCCATGCCGCTCGCCATGGCGCGCATGTGCTCCCGCGCGGCAGCCGGCGCGAGCGGCGGCAGGTGGGACGCCGAGCCGCCGCCATCCACGCAGGCCACCAGGATGTCGGACAGGCGCCGCACCGCGGAGGCGGCGGCGGCCGCATCCAGCGCGACAACACCGTCCACCGGCTTGGCGTATCCGAATTCCAGGACGCCCGGGTCGCTCTCCAATATCCGGATCGGCCCACTGCGCACATAGGACCGCTTCTCGTAGAACCGGTGCGCCCGGTCGAACTGGGTGTCGGTCCACAACAGCAGCCGGGCCGCGCCGGCCGCAAGGGCATGGGCCTCGGCAGTATCGAGCAGCCCGTGCGCCAATCCCGTGCCGTGCCGGTCGGGATGGACATAAACTCGGCAAATCTCCCAGGCCCCGGCAGCGCGCGGCACGGCGGCGACCATGCCCGTGACGGCGCCAGCGTGCTCCGCAATCCACAGCGCTCCTCCCTGTGCAGCGTAGTAGGCCGCTGGCGCCAGCAGCTCCGGAGCATCTTCCTCCACGTCCAGGACGCAGTTGGGGTAGTCCGCCCAGCAACGGCTGATGAGGGCAATGACGCCTGGGGAGGCTGCGTCCCGGCCGGGGCGGATCAGGCCCATGGTCCGAGTGCTACCATTGCGGAAGGTCCGGAACCGCCTGCTCCCTCTCCCTCCGGGAGAGGGCCAGGGTGAGGGAAACAGCAAGCGCCGACCTCGCTCCGAACGCAGACGGTTCGCCAAAGTGGAGGTGCGGTGCGTGCGGCTTCCCTCACCCCAACCCTCTTCCGGAGGGAGAGGGAGCAGGGAGCAGGGTCATCGCAGGCTGGTGCAGAACGCCACGATGCGGCGGCACGCTTCCGCAAGCGACGCGTCATCCGTCGCGTAGCTGATCCGCACGTGCGGCGACATGCCGAACGCCGCGCCGTGCACCAGGGCGACATGCTGTTCATCCAGCAACGCCAGGGCGAAGTCCTCGTCCGTCCGCAGATGGGCGCCGGCCGGAGTGGTCTTGCCCAGGCAGCCCGCCACGCTGGGATACACGTAGAACGCGCCCTCCGGCCGGTGACAGAACATGCCCGGCGCCGTATTGAGCGCATCCACTACCATGTCACGCCGCCGCTTGTAGGCCGCCACCATCTCCGGCACCGCGTCCTGCGGCCCATCCAGCGCCGCCGCCGCCGCGGCCTGGCCGATCGTGGACACCCCGGCCGCGGCCTGGCCCTGCATGTTGACCATCGCCTTGACCAGCGCCCGCGGTCCCCCGGCAAAGCCGATGCGCCACCCGGTCATCGCATAGGTCTTGGACACGCCGCTGACCGTCAGCGTGCGGTCCCGCAGCCGCGGCTCCACGGCGGCCATCGTCGCATGCGCGCCGTCGAACACCAGGTGCTCATACATATCATCCGACATGATCCACACATGCGGGTGGCGCAGCATGACCTCGCCCAAGGCCGCCAGCTCGTCCGCCGACACGGCTGACCCCGTCGGGTTATTGGGGCTGTTCAGGATCAGCCACTTGGTGCGCGGGGTGATGGCGGCGTCCAGGTCCTCGGGCCGCAGCTTGAAGCCGTTGTTCTGCGGGCAGGTGACGATCACCGGCTCGCCGCCGACCACCCGGGTCATCAGCGGGTAGGCGCCCCAGTAGGGGGCAGGGATCAGCACCTCGTCGCCCTCGTCCACCGTCGCCATCAGGGCGTTGAAGATGACGCCCTTGCCGCCATTGCCCACGGTGATCTGGTCCAGCGCGAAGTCCAGGCCGCTGTCCCGTTGGAACTTGCGCTGGATGGCGCGCTTGAGGGCGGGCTGGCCGTCCTGGGGCGGATACTTGGTGTCGCCGGCCAGGGCGGCTTGATGCGCGGCCTCGATGGCATGGGGCGGGCTGGCGAAGTCCGGCTCGCCGATGGTGAGCATGATTACCTTGATGCCGGCGTTGCGCATGGCGCGCGCCTTGATCGTCATGGCGACGGTGGCCGCCACGGGCACCCGGGCCAGGCGACGGGCGAGGGCAGGAGCGGCGCCTGCTGCTCCCTCTCCCTCCGGGAAAGGGTTGGGGTGAGGGGGCCTTGGCTGCGGAGCGGAGGACGGTCCCTGCCGCAGGACTGCATCCTGATCGGGCCGGGGGCTGTCCTCCAAGACCCCCTCACCCCGACCCTCTCCCGCAGGGAAAGGGGGAAGCATCAGCGCAGTCCTTCGCAGAAGTGCTGTATCCGTTCGCAGGCCGTCCGCAGTTGCTCCGTAGCGGCGGCGTAGCTGATGCGGATGTGGCCGGGATACATGAACGCGCTGCCGTGCACTGCGGCCACGCCCTCCTCGTCCAGCAGCGCCAGGACAAAGCTTTCGTCGTCGGTGATGCTGGCGCCGCCGCGGCTGGTCTTGCCGATGCAGCCGTGGACGCCGGGGAAGACGTAGAACGCGCCCTCCGGCGTGTGGCAGTTGATGCCCGGCGCCTGGTTCAGCATGGACACTACCATGTCGCGCCGCTGCTGATAAACCTCCACCATCTCGCCGATAAAATCCTGCGGGCCGTTCAGCGCCTCGACTGCGGCGGCCTGGCTGACGCTGCTGGTATTGGAGGTGCTTTGGGATTGCAGCTTGTCCATCGCCTTGACGAGTTTCGCCGGGCCGCCGGCGAAGCCGATGCGCCAGCCGGTCATCGCATACGCCTTGCTGCACCCGTTCATGGTGACGGTGCGGTCGCGCAGGCGAGGCTCGACCTCCACCAGCGTTGAGAACTTGAACCCGCCATAGACCAGCTTCTCGTAGATGTCGTCGGTGAACACCCAAACGTCGGGATGCCTCAGCAGCACGTCGGCGATGGCGCGCAACTCGTCGGCCGCATAGGCGGCGCCGGTCGGGTTGTTGGGGCTGTTCAGCATTAGCCACTTGGTGCGCGGCGTGATGGCGGCCTCCAGGTCCTCGGCCCGCATCTTGAAGCCGTTGTTCTGGCCGCAGGGCACGAAGACCGGGGTTCCGTCCGCGAGCGAGACGATATCGGGGTAGCTCACCCAGCACGGCGTTGGGATGATCGCCTCGTCGCCGGCGTTCAGGGTGGCGACCATGGCGTTGAAGATCACCTGCTTGCCGCCGGTGGAGATGATGATCTCCTCGGGCTTGTAGTCGAGGCCGCTGTCCCGCTTGAACTTGGCGGCGACGGCCTGGCGCAGCGCCATCGTGCCGGCGACGTCGGTATACTTGGTATCACCCTGCTGGATCACCCGGATTGCCGCCTGCTTGACGTTGTCCGGCGTATCGAAATCGGGCTCGCCCGCAGATAGGCTGATGATGTCCCGCCCGCCGGCCTTGAGCACCCGCGCCTTGCTGGTGATGGCGATGGTCTGGCTGGGACTGATGCGGTTTAGGCGTTCGGCGACGAGGTCCATGGGAAGTCCGGCTAGGTTTGGAAAGGGCGGGACATTAGGCCCGTCTCCCAGGCGGCACAACAACACCCCGCCTAAAGCACCCCACCTGACAATTCATGGCGTGCTGCAAGCCCGGCCAGGGTCCATCGTAACGGCGAACCCAAAAGGAGAGTTACGTGCGCCGTTCCCTGATGCTCGCCGCCGCTGCCGCCTTGCTCGCCCTTCCAGGCTTGCCCGCGCTGGCGCAATCCGCCGGGCAGACGATTGACGTGGGTGGCTGGAAAGTCACGCGGCTGCACAACACCGATGGCAGCTTCAAGCAGTGCACTGCCAAGATCACCTATGACGACAAGTCTATCCTGGCCTTCGCGGTTGCCGCATCCAAGAAGCTCTATGTCGTCATCATCGAGCCTGACTTCAAACTGACCGAGGGCCAGACTTACAAGGCCAAGTACAACATCGACAAGAAGACGGTGGTGTCGGCCGACGCCGTCGCCGCGGATGCGACGACCCTGGTGATCCCGGTCGAGAATCAGAGTCCCTTCATGGAAGGTGCGATGGCCGGCAACACCCTGACGATTGATGCCGGCGGCGAAAGCATCGATGAGCCGCTGTCCGGCAGCAAGGACGCGATCAACCAGTTGGGCGAGTGCGCCGTCGCGGCCTTGGGCGGGACCTGAGCAAACCTCAGGATCCGCGCGGGAACACAGCCCCAAGCGGAATCGCGCCTAAGGCAGCAGCAGAGTTGGACACGGGCGGCCTGGCCCCGTTGTTTGCCCGACTTCCCGATGACCGCCACGCTCCTCGACGGTCGGAAGGGCCTACTTCGGCGTCGTCGGGAACTCCCATCCGGTGGGGTCGCTCATTCCCTCGTCGTGGCGGTTCGGCCTGTTGGAGCGTGTGAGCCTCCTCGGCCTGTTCACGATCCTCTTTCCGCTCACTGCGGTGACGCCCCCGATCTGTGTCTGAGCCATCTGGGAGGACAAGGCGCTGTCTCGCGCCTTCGACCAGGTGACGCTTGGCGTCGTTGGCATCGGCAACGTGGGCGTGAACATCGCCCTGCCACCGGACGGCTCGCCGTCGAATGGATTGACGTTTGCGGTCCAGCCTAGTGTCCCGGCCACCGGCGCAAGGGTCCGGCATTGCCTCCGTGCCGCACCACGGCATCAGGACGGAGGCTATCGTTGCCGGATCTGCCGTTAAGGCGAACTCTTTGGCCGGCTAAAACAGATCGCAATCAGGTTCGGACGTGTAGCGAACGGACCTCACCGCAAGCCTCTGCTCGCAAACCGGTCTGGACGGGTGATCTGCATATGTACAAGGCAAGGCTTGCTCGCCGGCTCCAGCCAGCTTTTTCAATACGTATTCGTGACAAATATTGACGGGCATGAATGTGCGTTTGAGGGTTAAGTCGTTTCGGTATGGAAGGGGCGTCCCGCCTCATGCATGAATCGGAACAGGTCTAATGGTGAACCTTCTTTTCTCTGCCCAGGGCCGCATCAACCGTGGCCGGTTCTGGTTTGGGGTGCTCTTGCAGCTAGTGGGGCTGGGCGTGGCCGTCGCCCTGTTCACGTTGCTTCGGATGCTTATGCCCAGCACCAGCGTTGACGGCGGGTTCAAAGCAGACGGCATCGAGGCCGTGCCGTATCTACTGATTATGCTCGGCTTCTGCGTCACGATGGTCTGGTCAGGAATTTGCCTGGGTGTGAAGCGCTACCACGACCGCAGCAAATCCGGCGCTTGGATCCTGGTTCAGTTCATCCCCGTGATCGGCTCGATCTGGTACCTGGTCGAGGCCGGGTGCCTGGCTGGCACGCCGGGGCCGAACCGGTTCGGCCTGGTCTCCCTCGCTGCTCCCATGTCAGGCGGCCTGGCAGCCTGATCCAGTCCGAACTCCGGCCTGGAAACCCACGGCTGCACTGATCACTGCTGGCCTTGACCTGGATTGTTTCTGTCAAGGCCGGCAGCACTAGCGCCCGCAATCGCACCACATAACGGGCCTGCCTAGGTTTGTTCCGCGAGTAGGCATACAAAGAGCCGCCTAGCTGCTCCCGATCGCGATGCCGAGCGCGAGCACGATGGCGCCGCCCAGCAT
>CAXTCI010000080.1:0-21717 GCA_964242325.1 uncultured Acetobacteraceae bacterium | reverse complement strand
ACGACGCTGGCTCAGGTCTATGACAGCTTGCTGGGGATCGGTTTGAGCAAGACGATCGATATGGCCGATTACCTTCGCGCCTTGTGCGTGAGCCTGCCTGGCCTGCAGGCAGCGCGGAGCAAAGCGGTGGCGCTCAACTTCAGTTCGGAGAGCGTGCTGCTTGATTTGGATCAGGTGACGTCGCTGGGCATGGTAGTCGCGGAGATGGTGACGAACAGCTACAAGCACGCCTTCCCCAACCGTAGTGGAACAATCACCATCACTTTGACCCATCCTCGCCCAGCCAGCGCGAAACTCACGATACAGGATGATGGGGTCGGCTACGACGTTGAGGCCAAGAACAACCGCCACGGAGTCGGTCTGGTCACGCGGCTCATGCAGCAGGTCGGCGGCACTGTAAACGTTAGTTCAAGCAGCGGAACCCTGTGCATTTTGGAGTTTCCGGTGCCGGCTGGGCCTGCTGGCAACACCATTGCCGCCTAGCCTAGTGGCCTGACTACGACACTTGGTCCCAGACCAGATCCGACGCGCCACGATGTGACGCGTTGGTTGGATGTATCCTTCCACATGCTGTGCCGGCCAGAGATGGCCGGGTCGTTCGGAACGCCGGCCGTACCGGGCCATCCAACCCGAAATCTGGTGAGCGTCTGCGGGCTGCTGCACCACCTTACGCAGGAGCGTCCGCCCGCGCCGCCCAGTTCATCCCGCGGCGGAAGATGGCAACCATCTCCGGCACTTGGAACTCCGAGGCGACGTGCCCAAGCGCGCTGTAGAACACCCGGCCCTCGCCATGACGGCGCTTCCATACCACCGGCATGACATGGCCCTCGATCCAGGAACAATGGGTGCCGCCAAACTTCGTGGTGGCCAGCACGTCGTTGTTCGGGTCGGTGTGCAGGTAATACTGCTCCGACCGGTAGGCGAAGTCGCCGATGCCGGCGGTCACCGGGTCGTCCGGCCGGGTGATGTTGACCGTGTAGTCGATGATGTTGCCGGGATGCGCCACCCACTGGCCGCCGACCATAAACTGGTATTTGACCTCGTTGCGGAAGCTGTCGCCCATCTGGCCGTGGAAGCCGGCCAGTCCGGCGCCCGCCTCGACCGCGGCATACAGCGCGTCAACCTCGGCCTTGGCGATCGTGGCCATGGTCACGACTGGCACGATCAGGCTCATTTGCTCCAGCCCGGGCTCCGCGAAGGCCGCGGTGCTGTCGGCCACGGTCACGTCGAACCCGTCCTCCCGCAGCATGCCCGCCACGACCGCGGCGCACTCCGCCGGCTCGTGCCCGGCCCAACCGCCATGAACGATCAACGCTTTACGCATTCTCTAGTCCTTCCATCAATCCAGTTGGCCATCAATCCAGTTGGCCGGCGACAGGCCAGGCCGGCAACGGCGCGGGGCGCTCGCACCGGCTTTCGATCTCGACGAAGCGGCCGCTCTCGCTTGCTTCGCCGAACGCTTCCATGATTTGCAGCACGTGGAACCCGAGCGCCCCATCGCACCGGTGCGGGCGGCCGGCGCGCAGGGCGCGGGCCATGTCCACCAGGCCGATCGCCCGGAAATTCCCGTCCGCGTAGCCGTGGCTGAGCGGGATGTCCGCCCAGGCCTCGCGCCCCTTGGCCAACGAGACGGTTCCGCCGAACCGGTTGGGGTCTGGGACGACCATCGAGCCTTCGGCCCCATACAGCTCCATGTTGCCGTGGCGGTGCTGCCATACGTCGAAGCTGGTCGCGATCGAGACGACCGCACCGCTTACGAACTGCATCAGCCCGGACACGTGCGTCGCCACCCCGACGTCAAGCACCGTATCGCGCTTGGGTGCGCTGGTGACGGTGCGCCGGTCGAAGCCGGACGTCGCGAACCCAGTGACCCGGGCGACCGGGCCGAGCAGGTTGACCAGGTTCGTCAGGTAATATGGACCCATGTCGAACATCGGGCCGCCCCCGGGCGCGTAGTAGAAGCCGGGGTCGGGATGCCAGTGCTCGTGGCCGTGGTTCATCATGAACGCCGTGCCGGACAGCGTCCGGCCGATCGCGCCCTCGTCCAGCAGGCGTCGTGCGGTTTGATGGGCGCCGCCCAGGAACGTGTCCGGAGCCACCCCAACGCGCAGCCCGGCCGCCTTCGCCGCATCCAGCAGGGTACGCGCCTCGGTGGTCGAGGCGCCGAGCGGCTTCTCGCAATGGACGTGCTTGCCGTGGCGCACCGCATCGAGGCCGACCGGAACATGCGCCTGGGGGACGGTCAGGTTGAGCACGATCTCTACCGCCGGGTCGGCAAGCAGCGCGTCCACGGAGGTGGCGTGCAGGCCGAACTCCTCGGCCCGGGCGCGGGCGCGGCTCTCGTCCAGGTCGGCGCAGGCGACGACCGCGATGTCCGGGAAATAAGCGGCGGCAGCGCGGAGATAGGCCGCGCTGATGTTGCCGCAGCCGATCAGGCCGATACGAACGGGGTCCACGGATTTTCCTTATTCACCGCGTTGTTGGGAGGCTTGCTGCGCCGAGGCCACGCATTGGGGCTCCTGCGGACGAGTGCTCGACGCGCGGCCTCGCCTGTTGGGTGCCCGGCCTCGCGACGCCGGGCGATGCTGGCGCCGAAGCCGGCAACATCCTTGGTTCTGCTCAACGTGCATCATCGTTACGGCGATAGAAGCTGCCTGTGCGGCTGAGGGCAGCAACGGCGCGGCAGCCGCTGCCCTGGCTTTTTCTAGCATCGCCCGTAAGCAGCCTATGCCGCGTCAGCATCGTCGCCCCCTCCCGCTTGGAAGCAATGTGATCGGGCTTCTACGGGAGGACAAGCATAATTTGAGTTGCGCCCCTCACGGTGGGATGCCAGGTTGCTCCGGCGGGCATAGAACCCGGCGCGGGGAGGAAAGTGTGAGGACATTCGTTCGCCTGAGCGTTGCAGCAGCAGCCGTGGCGTTCGCCCCAATCATGGCAGCGCCGTTGGCGCCCGCGCGCGCCGACGAAGCGGTCAAGTGGCTGCACGTCGAGGTCAATCCGGCTCAGATCGCGGTCTGGAACGGTGCCGCGCGCCAGTTCGAGGCGACCCACCCAGGGGTGAAGGTTGACCCGCAATACATCGAGAATGAGGCCTACAAGGCCAAGCTGACCACCATGCTGCAAAGCCGCGATAAGCCGGCAATGTTCTACAGTTGGGCCGGAGGCGTGCTGCGGGCACAGGTCGAGGCCGGGGTGCTGCAGGACATCACCGCGCAGGTTAAAGGCTATGCGGACCAGCTCAACCCGGCCGCGGTCGGTCCGTTCACCGTGGACGGCAGGGTTTACGGCATCCCGCAGACCCTGACGGTCGTGGGGTTCATCTACAACAGGGACCTGTTCCACCGCGCCGGCGTTGATGGCGACAAGGTCAAGACCTGGGATGACCTGCTGGCGGCGGTGAAGACGCTGAAGGCCGCCGGCATCACGCCGCTGACGTCGGGTGGCGCCGACAAGTGGCCCTTGGCGCTGTATTACTCGGCCCTGGCGTTGCGCGAGGGCGGGAAGGACGCCATTGACGCGGCGATGGCCAACCGGGATGGCGGCTTCAAGGCGGCGCCGTTCGTGAAGGCGGGCGCCGACTTCAAGCAGCTCGTGGACCTGCAGCCGTTCCAGGCGGGCATGCTCGGCACGAAGTATCTGCCCTCGGTCGGCCTGTTCGCCGATGGCAAGGCGGCGATGTCGCTGGTCATCAGCACGTTCTATGCCCAACAGAAATCCATCGCGGCCGACAAGAAAGGCTTGTCAGACGAGCAGCTTGGCTGGATTGACTTCCCCGGCGTCGCCGGCGGCAAGGGCAAGCCCACCGATACGCTGGGTGGCATCAACGGCTGGGTGATCAGCAAGGGCGCGCCGGCGGCTACGGTTGACTTCATCAAGTCGTTCGTCTCGCCTGATGTGCAGTCGAAGCTTGCTGCGGCCGGGTTCATCGTGCCGGTGGTGCGCAGCGCGGAGGCGGCGATCACCAACCCGTTCCAGCGCCACTTCGCGGATGAGCTGGATCGGTCCACCTACCACCAGAACTTCTATGATCAGTTGCTCGGCCCGTCGGTGGGCCGCACGGTGAACGACGCGGTTGCGGAGATCGCTGGCGGCTCCATGACGCCCGACGAAGCGGCCGCTGCAATCCAGGCGGCTTGGGAGCAGGGCAACTGATCGCTGCCCCGCGGTTGGCGCCGGCCCGGCTGAAGCCAGGGCGGGGATTGTGGACGCTCGGCGTCGGCGCCGGACGGCGCAAGCGGGGCGGCCCAGGCGGTGGCGGCCGGATGACTGCGATCCTGCTGTTCCTGCCGCCGGCGCTGCTGCTGTTCACCGTGTTCGTGGTGCTGCCAGTCGTGGAGGCCGGCTGGTATAGCGGATTCAACTGGAACGGCTACGGGCGTCCCACCCAGTGGGTCGGATGGGCCAATTATTGGGCAGTGTTCGCCTCGCGGCCGTTCCTGCTGGCGCTGCGCAACAATGCGCTGGTGATTGCGGTGTCGCTGCTGGTGCAGTTGCCGCTGGCGATGGCGCTCGCGATTGCGTTGTCCAACCGGTTCCGCGGTGCGGTGGCGTTGCGGCTGCTGTTCTTCATGCCTTACGTGCTGGCGGAGATTGCCGCCGGGCTGATCTTTTCGTTCGTCTATGACGGCGAGTATGGCCTGTTGGCCGGCATCTGGCGTGCATTCGGATCGGACAACCCGCCGCATCTGCTGGCGAGCCCGGCCACGGCGATGGCGGCGATCCTGGTCGTCGTGGTGTGGAAGTACTTCGGCTTCCACATGATGCTGTTCATCGCGGCCCTGCAGGGACTGGACCACTCCCAAGTCGAAGCGGCGCAGCTCGACGGCGCGAGCCGCGCCCAGGTCCTGCGCCATGTCGTGCTGCCGGCCATGTATCCGACGATCCGGCTGTCGGTGTTCTTTGCCATCGTCGGCTCGCTGCAGTTGTTCGACGTCATCATGCCGCTGACGGGTGGCGGACCCGCCGACTCTTCGCAGACGATGGTGACGTTCCTTTACAACTTCGGCGTGACGCGGATGCGCGTGGGCTTCGGCAGCGCGGTGGGGGTGGTGCTGTTCCTGATCTGCGCCGGCTTCGCGTTCAGTTATCAAAAACTGGTGCTGCGCAATGAGTGACGCCGTCCTGCGCCGCCGCCCTCTCGATCTGGCGGTGCTCTATCGCGCGCTGTTCCTCCTGTTGGTCGCCGGCTTTGTCGCGGTGCCGCTGGTGGCGACCGTGCTGGGCGGGTTCAAGTCGTTGGGTGAGCTGCGCACCAGCCCGTTCGGCATCCCGCACGTGTGGGAATGGCAGAACTATGCCGGCATCCTGTCCTCTGCCCGCTATTGGCAACTGCTCGGCAACTCGCTGGTGATCTCCACCATCACGGTCGTGGTGACGCTGGTGTGCGGCGGGATGGCGGCGTTCGTGTTCGCGCACATCAAGTTCTTCGGCAGCTCCATGCTGCTGGGCTACATCACCCTCGGCCTGCTGTTCCCGGCGGCGACGGCCATCCTGCCGCTGTTCATCAGGGTGCGGGACCTGGACTTGCTGGATACCTATCTTGGCGTCGCCCTGCCCCAGGCCGCGTTTGGGCTGGCGATGGCCATCCTGCTGCTGCGGCGCTTCTTCCGCGACCTGCCGCATGAGCTGTTCGAGGCCGCGGTCATTGATGGCTGCTCCTACATCGGGTTCTTCCGCCACATCACGCTGCCGTTGTCCCGGCCGATCATCGCCACCGTGGGCACCATCGCCTTCGTGCAAAGCTGGAACGCCTACCTGATGCCGCTGGTGATGCTGGATACCGACAGCAAGTATCCGTGGCCCCTGGGCATCATGGCCTACCAGGGCGAGTATTCGGCCGACTGGAATCTGATCCTCGCCTTTATCACGCTGACGATCCTGCCGACGGTCATCGTCTTCTTCGTGGCGCAGAAGCATATCGTGGCCGGGCTGACCGCCGGCGCCGTCAAGGGATAGATCATGCCTACTGTCGAGAACCCGATCCTGCGCGGGTTCAACCCCGACCCCTCGATCCTGCGGGTGGAGGACGACTTCTACATCGCCACCTCCACCTTCGAGTGGTATCCCGGGGTGCAGATCCACCACTCCCGCGACCTTGTGCACTGGCGGCTGCTGACCCGGCCCTTGCGCCGGGCGGCCCAGCTCGACATGCGAGGAGATCCGGACTCCTGCGGCGTTTGGGCGCCGGCGCTGCGCCGGATCAACGGCAAGTTCACGCTGATCTATACGGACATGAAGCGGTATGGCCGGACGTCGGGTGCGGGCGGGGCGCCGGGGGCGTCGCTGCGCGACCTCAACAACTACCTCGTCACCGCCGATGCGATTGACGGGGAATGGTCGGACCCGGTGTTCCTCAACTCATCCGGGTTCGACCCATCCATCTTCGGGGACGACGACGGGCGCATCTATGTGATGAACCAGCTTTGGGACCACCGTCCCGGCAAGAACCGGTTCGGCGGCGTCGTCGTGCAGGAATACGACCCGGCGCAGCAGCGGCTGGTGGGTGAGCGGCGCAACGTCTTTACGGGCACGCGCGCCGGGCTGACGGAGGCGCCGCACATCCACAAACGGGACGGCTGGTATTACCTGCTGACCGCGGAGGGCGGCACCTACTACCAGCATCAGGCCACCTTGGCGCGGTCGCGGTCGGTATTCGGACCCTACGAGGTGCATCCGGACAACCCGATCATCACCAGCCGAAACCGGCCGGACGCGGTGTTGCAGCGGGCCGGGCATGCCGACTGGGCCGATACGCAGTCCGGGGAGACTGTGATCGTCTTCCTGTGCAGCCGGCCGTTGCGCAACCGCGGACGGTCCGTGCTGGGCCGGGAGTCCGGGATCGCGCGGCTGCGCTGGGGCGAGGACGGCTGGCCGCGCCTGGTGACGGAATTGGGCAGCGCGCCGGAGGTGGCGCCGGAGATGCCTGCGCTGCCGCCGCACCCGTTTCCGCCGACGCCGGCCCGGGCGGAGTTCGATGGACCAGAGCTGCCGATAGACTTCCAATGGCTCCGCACGCCGTGTTGGCAGGAGTTGTTCAGCCTGACGGAGCGGCCTGGGCACCTCCGCCTGTTCGGCCGCGACACCATTGGCAGCGTGTTCCGCCAGGCGCTTGTCGCCCGGCGGCAGCAAGCGTTCTGCTATGGCGCGCGCACGGTGGTGGAGTTCGAGCCGCGCCACTACCAGCAATCGGCCGGGCTGGTGTGCTACTACAATGCCGCCAAGTTCCATTACCTGTACGTCTCGCACGACGACGATTTCGGCGGACGCCATCTGCGGGTGATGTCTGCGCTGCCGGACGGTGCGGCGTCGGATAGCTTCTCGACGCCGGTGCCGCTGCCGCCGGGTCGGGTGCACCTGCGGGTGGAGGTGGACGACCAGCGGCTGCTGTTTGCCTGGAGCCTGGACGGGTCGCGGTGGGAGTGGCTGCCCGACATCTTCGACGCCAGCATCCTGTCCGATGAGGCGTCGGCGCCGGGCACGGCGAACTTCACCGGCGCGTTCGTGGGCATGTGCTGCCAGGATACGGCTGGCACCGGGCTGCATGCGGACTTCGATTGGTTCGAATACGTCGAACGTGGCTTCGTGGCTGATCCGGCACGGGACTTGTAAGCCGTTCAAACCTAGCCCTGGCCACCGGCACCGCATCCCGCGGGCCAGACATCGCATCACGAACGCTGCCTTTGTTCCACGGTCGGGTTCGGCCGTCTCCGCAAACCCGACCACGCCCATCGTCACCAAGGGATCACATGGGTCTACGTCCGAATGAGAGGTTCAACGCGGTGTCATTGAGGACATATCCGGCAACGGCCGCTGATGTCAGACGACGAACGTAGTCGGACCGTATGGCCTCGCGCGTTTCCGGTTCCGCCTGGCTGAGAGCGTGCCACGCCGGGTGATCCAGGCGGCTTTCGTAGAATGCGATGGCATGGCTCAGCTCGATAGGGTCGGTATGCGTGAGTTCGGTCCTGACCGCCATCACCTCGAACCCCGCCGTTTCCAGGAGTGAGCGGCATTTGCCTGGTGTGTCTGCGACGTCGGCATAGGGCAGATGGACACCATGTGCCGCAGCACTCTCGGCAATTGTTTGAGAGATGCCGAATGGCTTGGCGGGCGCGTCGAACGCCATCGTGCCGCCTGGCTTGACGAAGCCGAACCAGTGGCGAAGGGCTTGGGGGATGTCCGGCATCAGCACAAGGCCCGATGAACAGAACACGCAATCGAAGCTTGCACGCGGCAGATCCAACCGCCCGGCATCGGCGAGCATGAAGCGCAGGTTCTGGAGACCTGCTGCCTGGGCCTTCCGCTCCGCCTCAGCCAGCACTCCTGCTGACACGTCGATGCCGACGACCGTTCCAGCAGGCCCGACTTGCCGTGCCGCCTGGAGGGCCAGGAGGCCCGTTCCGGTTGCTATATCCAGGACCTGGAACCCCGGCCGGATGTCAGCCCCCACGGCCAGAAGCGACGCGACACGGTGGTGAACGTCGTCCTGATCGTAGGTCGCCCCGCGCCGGTCGAAATGCGATGCTGCGGCATGCGCCGATGGTTGCGTCATGCAGGTTTATGCCCTTTCCCGGATCATGTCGGGGACTGTGGAGCCGTTTCCGGGATGAACCAAGCCCAACCTATGTCGCCCGCCCCTCCGCTGGCGCCCGGGTTCGGGGACGGAGTATGGCAGCCTGCACTTTGCTGATGCAGGCACCGCCGTCGTGTCCAGCCGGGCGGATGCGGCCTGGATGCCCTTCAATATGGAGTTTCCGACATGACTGAGATCACGCCCCTCCGCTTCGGCATCCTCGGCGCCGCCAACATTGCGCGCGCCTTCACCCGTGGGCTGGCTGGATCGCCCCTGGCGCAGGTGGATGCGGTCGCCAGCCGCACGGCGGTAACGGGACAGGCCTTCGCGGCCGAGCTGGGCATACCCCGGGTCCACGACTCCTATGACGCGCTGCTGACCGATCCCGGGGTTGAGGCCATCTACGTGCCCCTGCCGAACGACATGCATGCCGAGTGGACCATCCGCGCGTTGGAGGCCGGCAAGCACGTGCTGTGCGAAAAGCCGCTCGCCATGGGTGCTGCGCAGGCGCGGGCCATGTTCGCGGCCGCGCGCCAGCACGGCGTGTGCCTGGCTGAGGCTTATCCGTACATGTCGCAGCCGCAGACGCTCCGGCTGCGGGAGATGCTGCGGGCCGGCGCGATTGGGCGTGTCCAGGCGGTGACCGCCGCGTTCGGCTTCGCGCTCTGCGCTCCGGACGGTTCTCCGCTGAAGCCCGACGCCAACATCCGCTTCGATCCCGCCCGCGGCGGCGGCGCGCTGCTGGATGCCGGCACTTATCCCATGAGCCTGATCCGCCTTGCCGTCGGGGAGCGCCCGGCGCGGGTATGGGCCACTGGCCGCATGACGCCGGGCGGGGTGGACCTCACGGTCGCCGCCACGATCGAGTTCCCGGGCGGTGCGGTGGCGCAGTTGTTCACCAGCATGGCCACGGCCCGGCTCCGCTCGGCGACGATCGTGGGCGACCGCGGCGTGATCGAGACCAGCTACAGCAACCACGCCCTGGCCGGCGAGGCCCTGTCACTGCGCGTGATGCCGGGCACGGCGGGCGGCACCTCGTCCGAGCACATCGAGGTGCCCGGCGGCGACGGGTTCCGGGCCGAAGCCGAGTCGTTCGCCCGCATGGTCCGTCTTGGCGCAGCCGAATGGAACGGCGCGACGGAGGCAGAGTCGGTTGACACGGCCCTGACCCTGGAAGCGATCCGCACCAGCATGCGCGAAGGCGCCTGGGTGCCGCTCGAAGCGTGAAAAAGTGGTAGCCCGGTATCATGGTGGTCTGGGTCAGCCCCCCTGCCCGCCACCGCCGGCACTGTTTACCATGCACCCGCGGCGCTTGCCGCTCGGGGCTGACTGGGGCAAGGCGGGGCTGACACATGCAGACGATCACCGTTAAAGCGAACGGCCTGCGGTTCGAGGTGCTGGAGGAGGGTTCCGGCGACCGCCTGGCCCTGTGCCTGCACGGCTTTCCGGAGCACGCAGTGTCCTGGCGGCACCAAATGCCGGTGCTGGCGGCGATGGGCTACCGCGTATGGGCGGTGAACCAGCGCGGGTATGGCCGCACCACCCGGCCCGCGCAGGTCGGCGACTATGCCATCCCGCACCTGATGGCCGACGTGGCGGCGCTGATGGACGCATCGGGCGCACGCAGCACCGTGCTGATCGGCCATGACTGGGGGGCGATGGTTGCGTGGTGCTTTGCCGCCGGGCAGGTGCGCCCGCTGGAGCGGCTGGTCATCATGAATGTGCCGCACCCGCTTTGCTTCCGCGCGGCGTTGCGCCATCCCCGGCAGATGCTGCGCTCCTGGTATACCGCGTTCTTTCAGGTGCCGGGCCTGCCGGACCGGCTGCTTGCGGCGGGCAACGGCGCCTCGGTACGGCGTATGTTCGCTGGCCTGGCGCTGCCGCCGGAGGTGATGGCCACCTATACCCGGCAGATTGCCGAGCCAGGGGCCGCAACGGCCATGCTGAACTGGTATCGCGCCGCGCGCCGGCCCGGCCCGGGGATGCCGGACCTGAACCGGGTGATCGAGACGCCCACGATGGTTGTTTGGGGCGAGGACGACGTGGCGCTGGACCTGATTTGCTTGGACGGCACGGAACGCTATGTGCGCGACCTGGCGATCCACCGCCTGCCCGGCGTTTCGCACTGGGTGCAGCAGGACGCGCCGGATGCGGTGAACCGGCTGCTGCAGGAGTTCCTCGCCGGCCATGCCGGACACAGCGGAGACGGTCAAACCTAGCTGGCCGCCTGGATGATCAGCTTGCCGACGTTCTCGCCGGGCTTTGGCTGCCCCAATCTCCCGAAGGTCGAAATCGACCGTCATCCCGCATGCGCCTAGCAGTAGGTCCGGCGGCAGCACCTGCGCCGGCTGGTCGTTGATGGCGTCCGGCATGGGCGATGCGCTTAACGGGCCAGCAGGAAGCGGGCCGCCGCGTCCAGCGACTGGCGGCCTTCGGGGATAAACCTAGCCATGACCTGCCAGGCATGGGGCACGACCGGCCAAACCTTGAACTCGACCGCGACGCCTGCCGCACGGGCGCGCTCCGCCAGGCGCGTGCTGTCGTCCAGCAGCACCTCGTCGGCGCCGACGTGGACCAGCAGGGGCGGCAAGCCCGCCAGGTCGCCATAAAGCGGCGAGATCAGCGGGTCGCGCCGGTCCGCGCCGCCCACATAGGCATCGGCGCCCAACGCGATCCCCTCGCCGACGAACATCGCGTCCCGCCGGGTGTTGAGACGGATGGATTCGCCAGTTGCCGCCAAGTCCGTCCAGGGGGAGAACAGCGCCGCCCGGGCTGGCAGCGGCATCCCAAGCTCGCGCAGCCGCAGCATCAGCGCCAGGGCCAGGCCGCCCCCGGCGCTGTCCCCTGCCACCACCACGCCCTCCGCGCCGGCATCGAGCAGTCCTTGATAGGCCGCCACGGCATCATCCAGCGCGGCGGGATAGGGATGTTCCGGCGCGAGGCGGTAATCGGCCGCGAACACCCGCAGTCCAGCCCGGGCGAGGACCTGGGTGACCGGACGATGCGTGCGGGAGGAGCATGCGAAGTAGCCGCCGCCGTGCAGATACAACAGCGTGCGCGGGGCGCCAGGCGCACCCAGCCACTCTCCGGGGATGCCTCCCACGCTGTCCCTGCCGACCGTGCCAGCCGCTCCAGCCTGCAATGCCACCCGGGCGGCACGCGGGTCCGTCGCCCGGCGCAGCTTGCGCTTCACCGTCGCCTTGAGCAGCAGCACCATTGCATGGGCCTGCCAGCTAGCCATGCGCGGCCTTGCGGCGGGTGGCGCGGCGGATCGTGCGCGCTGCTAGCCGCTGTACCAGGCGCCAATGGCCGACCGGGAACATCCGCACCAGCGCCGCGACTTGCCGGGCATCGCTGCCGATCAGCAGGCGGCGCTGCCGTTGCTCGATGGCCCGGGCTATGGCCTCGGCCGCCTCGTCCGGCTCGGTCCGCAGCAGCAGGTTGAACATGGCCAGCGCGGCGGCCGACTCCGCCTTCTGCACCGTTTCCGCAACCCTGGCGGTGGTGGCGATGGCGGTGCGGACGCCGCCGGGGTGAACGATGGTGACGCCGACCGGCGAGGATGCCAGCTCGTTCCGGAGCGCCTCGGAGAAGCCGCGCACGGCGAACTTGCTCGCGGCATACGCAGTTTGGCCGGGTGGCGCCATGATTCCATAGATGCTCGACAGGTTTACGATCTGCGCCGCACGCTCCTGCCGCAGCAGCGGCAGGAAGGCCCGGGTCATGTAGACGGTGCCCCAGAAGTTGATGCCGAACAGCCATTCGAAGTCTGCGGCCGACACCTGCTCGAACCGGCCCATCAGGGCGACGCCGGCGTTGTTGACCAGCACGTTGACCCGGCCGTGCACGGCCAGCACCGCCGCCGGCAGGGCAGCCACCGCCTCGGCGTCCGAGACATCCAACACGTGCTCGGACACCACGACTCCCCGCGCATGGGCGTCTGCCGCCACGGCGGCCAAGCCCTCGGCATTGCGGTCCGCCAGCGCCAGGGCGCAGCCTCGTGCCGACAGCACGCGCGCCAGCCCGGCACCGATGCCACTGGCCGCCCCTGTCACAACCGCGACGCTGCCGCGCAGGTTGAGCTTCGCTTCTGCCATGCTGGCCGGCCTCCCCAACGGATCGTGTCCGCCTTCCGGACTTCGGCGCCGAGTTGACGTGCCAGCCTTTGACAAGTCAACGAGCCGGCGTGGCTGAAGCGGCAGATGCCGGGGCGCCGGGCAGTGCCGGGCCTGTTGCCGGGTCTGCACGGCCGGCAACATCGCGGCTTTGGCAAGCGTGTCCATATCAATAGGTGCTTGGGCCACGCAGGAAACTGACGGCCGCGCAGCCGCGCCGGGAACCACAAGCTTGTCCGGTCGTCACATGCCCGGCCCGGTCGAACGATCCTACCCAGCCAAACGGCGTTACGGCATCCTGCAACACACCCTCGGACGTTTCTTCGGAAAGCTGGACATGACCATTGAACACTTCGATGTCTTGATCATCGGTGCCGGGCTGTCGGGCATCGGTGCCGGGTGCCATCTGGCGATGCGGTGTCCCGGCAAGTCCTTCGCCTTGCTCGAAGCGCGCGATGCCATCGGCGGCACCTGGGACCTGTTCCGCTATCCCGGGGTCAGGTCGGACTCCGATATGCACACCCTGGGCTACTCGTTCCGTCCCTGGTTGGGGGCAAAGGCCATCGCGGACGGCCCGGCTATCCTGGAATACGTCCGCGATACCGCCGCAGCCTATGGCGTGGACAGCAAGATACGCTTCAGGCACGCGGTCAAACGCATCTCCTGGTCGTCCGCGGACGCGATGTGGACAGTTGACGCGGAACAGGGAGCGGACCGCACGCCCGTGCGCCTCACCTGCGGCTTCCTGCTCTCGTGCAGTGGCTACTACGATTACTCCGGCGGCTACACGCCGGACTTCCCTGGGGTAGCCGACTACCGTGGCCGCGTGGTCCATCCGCAGGAATGGCCGGACGATCTCGGCTATGCTGGTAAGCAGGTGGTGGTGATCGGCAGTGGCGCCACGGCTGTCACGCTGGTGCCTGCGTTGGCCGGCACGGCTGCCCACGTCACCATGCTACAACGGTCGCCGACCTACATCGTGTCCCGCCCGGCCGAGGACGCATTCGCCAACCGCATGCGGCGCCTGCTGCCGCCGAAGCTCGCCTATGGCGTCACGCGCTGGCGCAACGTGCTGCTGGGGATGCTGTTCTACAGCACGGCCCGGAAACAGCCGGAGAAGTTCAAGGCAGGGGTATTGAAGGGTGTCCGGGCGCACCTGGGCGGAGAATACGACATCGCGACGCACTTCACGCCCCGCTACAAGCCATGGGACCAGCGTCTGTGCCTGTCGCCTGACTCCGATTTCTTCAACGCGATACGGGACGGGTCGGCGTCGGTCGTGACGGATACCATCGAGCGCTTCACGCCGGACGGTCTTCGGTTGGCGTCGGGGAAGGAGTTGACCGTGGACATCGTGGTGACGGCGACCGGGCTGCGCCTGGTGTTCATGGGCGGCGTGGAGATCGTGGTGGACGGCAAGCGCATCGAGCCGTCCAGCACGATGAACTACAAGGGCATGATGTTCAGCGGCATTCCCAACCTGGCTGTGGTCATCGGCTACACCAATGCCTCGTGGACCCTGAAGGCCGACCTGACATGCGAGTATGTTTGCCGCCTCCTGCGCCACATGGACCGGCGCCGCCTGCAATCCTGCGTGCCGGTGCGAAGCGCCGAGGTGGCAGAAGCGCCGTTCCTGAACCTCGAGTCGGGCTATGTCCAGCGCGCGAGCGATATGATGCCGCGGCAGGGTACGGTGGCGCCGTGGCGGCTGCACCAGAACTATGCGCGTGACCTGGTGACGCTGCGGTATGGGCGCGTTGACGACGGCACGCTCGTATTTACGCCTCGGAAACGCGAACATGCTCTTGCTTGATTACTCCCCCTGCAAGCTGCGCGCTGCTCCCTGAGCGGCGTGTCCGCGCTGCATCCAGGCCAGCCATGATGTCCGATCCTGGATGCGGGCGGATCGACTTGGATCAGTTGCAGTGGCGACGAGTGACCGCCTCATAGGAATTTGGCCCTGCTGGTGGAAAGCTACTCCGGCCATTCCATGATCTGGGCAGCGGGGCGGCTCCCCCGTTGCTGCCGGACCGGATGGCAGCAGGTGACTGGAACGGCCAGCAAGACCTGCAACCCAAATGCGGCATTCAAAATATTGGGCGGTGAAAAACTCGCCAGCGCAACCATTCCGTGCTGAACTTAATAATGAAACCAGATAAAAGCTTCTCCGCGACAGTAGAAATGGCGCGCTGGAAGCGAAGTTCTTCTTCCAGTTCCAGACTTGATGTGGCTACGTGGCCCCAAACGGTCACGCTTAATAGGGTGCGCATGTCCTCAAGCCCATTCTCTGATGAATGTCACATATTTGCCACACGGGAAATCGGTGGCCTTCGAGCTGACACTTACCAGGTTTTCGTCACCACAGTTTCCGTGCAAGCTCATGGCTCTAAACGGCTTTAGGAGGTGTGCAGCTGATTGTACCTGGGCTGATGGGCGAACGACGGAACTGAACCACACGCAACCCTTACGCGCGCGAAATGACGCAGGGGCAGCAAATATCGGGCGGGGGAAACGCAAGACGATGGTCAATAAAGGGGTTACCACAGCCGGGTCGGTGCTGCGGCTCGCGGGGTGCGGTCTGCTCTGCGCCGGAATGATCACAGGTTCGGCAAACCTGGCCGCCGCGCAGGAAATCCAGCCGTATGAGTTCACGCCGCTGCCAGCTGGCAGCAACTTGGCGATTGGCTACTACATCTATGGGCACAACACGGAGTTCAACGTCGCCGCCGGGCCGACCTTCAAGGATGCGAAGCTGGAGACCAACATCGGGGTCGGCCGCTACGTCCATTATGTTGACATTGCCGGGCACCCCGCCGGATTCCAGCTCATCCAGATTTTCGGTTCCTTATCTGGCGCCAACGTCGGCGGCCAGAGCCTTGGCAGCGCGTTTGGAGCACAGAACCTGTCCCTGTCGGCGTTTATCTGGCCTTACGTGAACACCGCAACCAAGACCAACGTCAATACGACGTTCTACATCTATCCGCCAACCGGCACCTACGATCCTCGCGCGCCCCTCAACGTCGGAGACAACCGGTGGCGGGGTGACGTCCAGCTCGGCCTCACCCAGGGCTTCGGGGAGCGTCTCGCGTTGGATGCCTCGTTCGATGCCCAGTTCTACGGGGACAACGACAACGCATTCCCCAACGGCTCACGGATCAGCCAGGACCCGACCTACCGGGTCCAGCTCTGGGCCAACTACCGTTGGAGCCCGGCTTTCACCACCTCGATCGGTTATGAGGGCTTCTTCGGCGGCAACCAGCGGGAAAACGGCTTGCTGACCGGGAACAAGACCGACGAGCACCGCATCCGCGCCAACGCGGCGCTGTTCATTACGCCAAAGCTTCAGACCATGCTGGAACTGAACCACGATATCGCCTACTTCGGTGGCTTCAAGCAGGACTTCGGCACCCAGTTGCGGGTTCTCTATGCCTTCTGATCCGCGCAGCCCTAGCTTGCCAGCGAGCGCCTAGGGGCTCGTCCGCTTCCACCAGACGGAGGAACGTCCATGATCCCAATGATGCGGAGCCTTACCGCAGCCGGGTTGCTGCTAGTGCTCGCGGCCTGCCAGGGCCCGGTTGCGCGATCCACCACGGGCAATGCCGATCCGACAGAGGTCAATTTCGTAACCAATGCTTATCAGATCATTGAGTTTGACCGGAGGGAGGGTGCCCTGGCGCAAACCCAGGCCCGGAACCCGCGCGTGAAAGCCCTGGCGCAACAGCTCACCAATGAGGCCAACGACTTCGCGGCCCAGTTGGCGCCCGTTGCGACGGATGCAGGCATCAAGCCACCGACGGAGCTTCGCAACGACCTGCGCGTCCGCCTGGCCCACATGCAGTTGCAGCAGGGGCTGGACTTCGATCGTACTTACCTCAATGACCAGATTGCGAGCCATGAGGAAGAGGTGTTGATGCAGAACTCCATGAGCTCCGCCAACGTCCGGCCAGTCTTCGCAGACCTGATCCAGAAGGGTCAGGCCATCATACGGCGCAACCTCGATACGTTGCGCAGCCTGCAAGCGGAGATAGGGTCGGGCCGGCGGTAGCGCCTCATCCGCCACGTGGGCTGGGCAAGCAACTCTGAACGAACCGGGTCAGCCGGGCCGGTGAGTTCCACAAGCCCCGCAATCCGCTGTCCGGCGGCAATACGGGCGCCTGGCCCGGCCATGTCGCTTGAAGGTTGAACCTTGGCCTAGTGGCAACATAGATTTCGAGGTATTCGCAATGGGCAAGCTGATCCTGATCACATCGCTGCTGTTGCTTGCAGCCGCCGGGCCGGCACTGTCCCAAGGAGCCCAATTCCCAAGTGCTGCGAACGCGACGGGGCCTTCTTCCCTGAACGCCCCGTCCCTGGCTCATTTGCCTACGCACAGCCGGGTGCCTCGCGCCAGCAATACGCGCCGCAGCCCGCGACGGCATGCCCGCCGGCCGGCCCCGGCAACATAGCTGTCCCTCCATGATTAGGCGCGGGTTCCGCAAGGTGTGCCGCTGGTGGAGGAAACCCGGGGGATCGTCGGCGCCGTGGCCTTCGCCGCCATGCAGCCCCATGCGGTGCTGCTGAACGTCGGGCACGGCGCGACTGTGGACGAGCACGCCCTGTTCCAAGCGTTGCAGGGCGGCGCCATCGCTGGCGCGGTAATTGATACCTGGTATCGCTACCCTTCTCCCGGCCCGCCGCCATCGGCTTTGCCGTTCGAGACCCTACCGAACCTGGTGATGACGCCGCACATGTCCGGCCGGACTGCCGGCACCATACGCCGACGGCGGGCCGCCATCGCCTCGAACATCCGCAGGCGCCGTGGCGGGGAGTTCTGCGCGAACGTCATACGGCCCGTGCTTGTCAGGCGATGCGGGAGAAGGCCAATCCGGAGCCGGGCCGCATCGCCCTCAAGCCGGTCGTGGGTTATGCGCGTCCAGTCCGCAGATAGCTCAGTAGCGCACTACCCGGCGGAGTGGCTGTCAGTACAGCATCGATTCCACCGTGGCGGTCAGGACGTCCAGGGCGAAGGGCTTCGTGAGCACTTGCATGTCGGGTTCCAGCTTTCCGCTGCCCCAGGCGGCGTTCTCGGCAAATCCGGTGATGAACAGCACCTTTAGCCGGGGGCGCTGGACCCGTGCCGCGTCGGCGAGCTGCCGTCCGTTCATCCCGCCAGGCAGGCCGACATCGCTGACCAGGAGATCGATGCGCTGCTTAGACTGCAGGACACGCAGCCCCTCCAGCCCGTCAACCGCCTCGATCACGTCGTAGCCCAGGTCGCGCAGCACATCGCCGACCAGCATGCGCACGGCTGGCTCATCGTCCACCACCAGCACCGTTCCCTCGGCCCTGCCTGCCATGTTGGGGGTTGGCTCTGGGTTGGCTCCCTCCGCATCGTCGATCTCCGCATAACGCGGCAAGTAGAGCCGCACGGTCGTACCCCGTCCGACCTCGCTTTGGATGCGGGTATTGCCGTTCGACTGCTTGGCGAAGCCGTAAACCATGGACAGCCCGAGCCCGGTGCCCTGGCCCAGCGGCTTCGTCGTGAAGAACGGCTCGAACACGCGGGCGATCACGTTCGGCGCCATGCCGCACCCGGTATCGGTGACCGACACCATGACATACGGCCCGGAGACGATCTCATGCCGGCCGGCCTCCGCCTCGTCCAGAGTGACGTTGGCGCCCTCAATGGTCAAATAGCCGCCCTCCGGCATCGCATCCCGCGCATTGATGGCCAGATTGAGCAACGCGTTCTCAAGCTGGTTGGCATCGCACAGCGTCCGCCAAAGGCCGCCCAGGATCATCGTGTTGACGCGGATGGCGGGGCCAACGGTGCGGCGGATCAGGTCCTCCATCGAGGTGACGAGCCGGTTCACGTCAACCGACTGCGGATCGAGGGTTTGCCGGCGCGAGAACGCCAGCAGGCGGTGGGTGAGCGAGGCCGCACGGTTGGCTGAGGTCGTGGCCAGGCCGATGTAGCGGTCCAGGTCGCCGATCCGGCCCTGGCGGACCCGGACCTGCAGCAGCTCCAGGCTGCCGAGGATGCCGGCCAGCAGGTTGTTGAAGTCGTGCGCAATTCCGCCCGTCAGTTGGCCGACGGCCTCCATCTTCTGGCTTTGGCGCAGCTTCTCGTTCAGGTCGGCGATCCGGCGCAGGCTGCGCACCATGACGTCGGCGATGCCGTGCCGGAGGGCTTCGGCCATTTCCAGCTCCCACTCGGCCCAGGGTCTTGCCAACCCGTGCCGCATCTCGGTCCATTTCTCGTAGGGATGCTGCGGCAGGCTGGGGGCACCGCCGGCCACCCTGCTGCGGGAGCTGCCGCCCCAGGTGACCAGCTCCGCCTCCTCCGGCCGGAACCAGAGCAGCATGTTGGCCCGGTCATCGGACAGGAAAACCGCGAGCAAGCCGCTGGCGATCGCCGTGTGCGGGCTCCAGGACGGCAACGCCGCGCAAAGATTGTTGGTCTGGAACAGCCGGGCCGGGCTGTCCTGCGCGCGCAGCCAGGCGGCGGCCTCGCGGACATCGGCTTCCGGCGGCGTGTGCCCCAGCAGCGAAAGGACGCCGTCATAGAGCACCGCGGCGCCGATGGACTCGAACAGGCTGTTGACCGTGATGCCGCCGGTCGTCAGCGCCGCGGTCACGTCGTCCGCCTCCGCCATGTGGGCCAGCAGCGCCGAGAGCCGGACGACATCCTCCCGCCGGGCCTGCTCCGTCGCGATGTGCTCGGCAGGTCCAACGCGCAAGGCGAAGGCGTCGGTCAGCACCGAGGCTGCCAGGCGCCGATTGGCGGACGGGTGGTGCGGCTGGCGATGGTGACAGACCATCAGGCCCCACAGCCGGTCCTTGTGCAGGATCGACAGCGACATGGAACCGTCGATGCCGAGGTTGCGGTGGATCTGCATGTGCACCGGAGACAGGCTGCGCAGGTAGGCGAACGACAGGTCGATGGCCCGTGGCGGCGGCGTGCCGGCCGCCCCGCCCGGGGGCTGGGCGGGGTGCCAGGCGGGATCAATGTCGAGCGGCACCGGCGCGGCGTCCCGGTCGGGGACCCAGCGCATCGGGCTGTGCCGGTATAGCTCGCGGGCCTGCGCCGGGATGTCGGACGCGGGGAAGCGCAGGCCGCTCAGTGAATTGTCCCAGTTGGCAACCTTGTCCTCGACGATGCCCTGTCCGTTCCAATCGGAGTCGAACCGGTAGATCACGACCCGCTCGTAGCCCGTGATGAGGCGGACGCCACGGGCGGTGACCAGGGCCAGCTCGTTGAGATCGCTGCCTGTCTCGCGAAGGTCGACGATGATCTGCTGAAGCTGGCGGATGACGGCCTTGGCTTCGGTGTCCACGTCGGCGTCCACCGGCTCCAGTTCCACCAGGACCAAGCCGGCATGATTGTGGACGGCCACATCGAATGCTAGGGCCGCCTCGGCCACGTTGAGCGTGGATTGCCACGGAGCTCCTCCCCGAAGCGTGTTGCCGTGGAAACGCCGCTGCACCGCCTCGGCGAAGGGCTGGCCGAGGAGGCTGGCGATGCCGCGCCCTATCACCCTGCCAATGGATGGGGCGGACAGCAACTCGGCCGTGTTGCGGCTGGCGGCAACCACGGTCCAGTCGCGCAGGGGATCGATGGCCAACAAGGCGCCATGCGGCTGGATGGAGCCCGGGATGCGAATCGGTTCCTGGGCACAGGCCGGATCGGCGCCCGCCGCCGCCGGTGCCGAACCTGGAACGCCCGCAGTCTCCCGTTGGCTCATTCGGTCAGCGGGTGCAGGTGCAGCGGTTGAGGCAGACGCCATGCGGATATCCATAATCGACCCCAACACTGTATCGATGAGGCCCAATTGCCCAATGTATATGGCAAGAATTCAGAAAACGCCAATCATAATTGAATGATCGTAAACATGTGAGGCAATGTTAGATTCATTCAAGCCGTGGAGCGCTCTCGAATAGCTATATAAGTTGCAGCATGATTTTTACATGTCTGCTACAGACAACAGCAGCATTTTCTGGACGGCTGAACTTCATAGGACCGTGGTGCGGATCCGTGCGGGATCTTCACAAATCGGCGCCATGCGGCTGACTGGGCGCTTTGGGCAGCCACAGTATCCAGAAGGGCCGTGCACCAAACCCCTCCGCTTCTAGCCTCGGCGCGCCAGCATTTCCGAGTTGGTTCCGGCGGTGCCCGGGATATGCATGAACCCGTAGTGTGGTGCACGAAACACCCGCTCAGCTTGAGCGTCTTGCACCTTTCCGTTCTGTCGTAGACCCATGAGAGTAATAGCTGCTGGGCATTCTGGGCGCTGTGAGGCTGTAAAATGGCGGTTATGACCCGTCAGTGTCGAATGTGTAGGGATCGCGCACGAGTTCTTGCCAAAGTCCGTCTTTGCCCAATAGCCAACTCGATGACCGTGCGCCGGGGCGCCTTCGAGCTGCACGAGTATTTGAATAATGTGATCTACATTATGAAGCTGAATGGCGGGCTGAACGAGATCAGCCGGCGCTGGGTCGATCCGCAGGTGTTCGTCTATGCCGCCGGCGGCTACTACTACCCCGGCAAGGACGTGAACCAGTTCCGCGACGAGATGCGCAGCTACCTCGACCGCGGCTACACCGTGGTCAAGATGAAGATCGGCAACGATGTCGCGGAGGACCGGCCCTGTATCGAGGGGGTGTTGCGGGAGCTGGACGGCCAGGCCCAGCTTGCGGTGGATGCGAACCGCTGCCTCTGCTGGAGGACGCCGTCACATACGCCAAGATGCTGCGCGATTGCCCCTTGTTCTGGTACGAGGAGGCGGGCGACCCGCTCGACTTCGCGCTGCAGGCGGCGCCGGCGGAGTTTGACCCCGGCCCGATGGCGACCGGGGAGAACCTGTTCAACCAGCAGGACGCACGCAACCTGCTGCGTTACGGCGGCATGCGGCCGGACCGGGACTGGCCGCAATTCGACTGCGCCCTGTCGTATGGCCTGTGCAAGTATCAGCGCACGCTGGAGGCGCTGAAGGTTTCCGGCTGGTCGCCATCGCATTGCGTCTCGCACGGCGGCACCAGATGCCGCTCAAC
>CAXTCI010000079.1:0-21816 GCA_964242325.1 uncultured Acetobacteraceae bacterium | reverse complement strand
TTAGTTCGCAGGAAGGCACTGGTGCGCAGATCGGATTTGGTAACCTGTCAGACGACCGTATCTAGCGAAGGTATACGCACATTCGCTGGATCGGCAGCTTAACGATTGCTGCCAGGCAAATATCCTGCTCAGACCCAGGATCGTTTTGCGGCCCAACCGCTAGCTGGGACTCGACCGGTTCCGCAATGTCAATCGACCCGGCCCAACCGGGCCTGATTAGCCGTCTGTCCGCGGAACTCGGCCAGGAACGCATGCGCCAGGCGGGACAACGGTTGCGATTCCGACCAGAGCAGGTGGGCGACAGCCGGGGTCCGTGGCACGAACGGGCGGACCACCAGCGGATGGCTGCCGCCCTGCAGTGGCGAGAACGGGTCCACCACGGAAACGCCGACACCGGCCGCGGCGAGGACGCAAGCCGTGTTGCAGTAGCGTACTTCCACGGCGGGAGCGTAGGGCACGCCCGCTTGCTCGAAGCTGCTGCGGACTGCCTCGCCCAGGCGCGTCCCGCGTTCCAGGCCGATCATCGGCAGGCCGGCCAGGTCAGCCGCCGCAATGGACGCCTGCTGGGCCAAAGCGTGGTCGGATGCCACGACGCACACCATCTCGCCGCGATGCACCACCTCGTGGGCGATGCCTGGCTGATGGGAGAAGCCGAGCGCGAAGCCAAGCTCCGCGACGTGGCTGAGCACGCCGTCGATGACCCCCTCATAACGCCGCACGTCGAGGGAGACGCGGGTCTGCGGACGGTGGCCCAGGAAGCGCTTCAAGGCCGGTGGAATAACGCTGTAGGCCAGGGGCGGCGTGCTCATGATCGCCAGGCGGCCGGACCGGCTTTCGCGCAGGTCGCGCACCCGGTTCTCCAGCTTGGCATGCAGGGCGAATAGCGCCTCGCTTTCTTTATGCAGGCTGAGCGCCTCCACGGTGGGGAACAGGCGGTTGTTGATGCGATGGAACAGGGCGAAGCCGGCCTGCGACTCCATAATTTTTAGCGCGTTGCTGATGGCCGGCTGCGACAAGGCCAACTCCTCGGCCGCCGCGACCGTTGTGCGGTGGCGGATGAGCGCTCGCAGAATTTCGAGCTGGCGCAATGTCATATAGGTTCCAGTGATAGACTGCCCGGTTTTAGCATAGCTTGAATGATTGGTTCTGCATGCATCCCGTGCAGTTCGGTGGTATCGGGCATAGACCAGCACCGGAGACACCCTCAGACGTGTCGTTTGCTGCATTCGGAGGCAGAGTGACCCGATTGATCCGAGTGGCCGCCGCACAGATGGGCCCCAACCAAAAAGCCGACACGCGTCCTGATATCCTCGCCCGCATGGTCCGCCTGCTCGAGCAGGCAGCGGCAGCGGGCGCCATCTTGGTCGTCTTTCCGGAGTTGGCCTTCACCACCTTCTTCCCGCGCTGGCTGCTGGAAGGCGACGCACTCGACACCTTTTACGAGCGCACCATGCCGAACCCGGCGGTTCAGCCGCTGTTCGACCGCGCGAAGGCACTCGGCGTCGGCTTCTACCTCGGCTACGCCGAGCTGACGCCAGAAGGGCAGCGTTTCAACTGCTCCATCCTGGTCCAGCCAAACGGCGCCGTGCTCGGACGCTATCGCAAGGTGCATTTGCCTGGCTCCGTCGAGCCACGGCCAGGCCAGCGGTTCCAGCAGCTTGAGAAGCGCTACTTCGAATACGGCGACCTCGGCTTCCCCGCCTTCCGCGCTGGCGCGGCCTGGCAGCAGGCGATCATGGGCATGATGATCTGCAACGACCGGCGCTGGCCAGAATCCTGGCGGGTGCTCGGCCTGCAGGGCGTGGAACTGGTCTGCATCGGCTACAACTCCGCCGCCTACGACCCGAACGGCGGCACGACGGAGGACTCCGCGTTGCGGACCTTTCATTCCAAGCTTGTCGCCCAGGCAAACGCCTATATGAACGCCACTTGGGCGGTCGTCGTGGCCAAGGCCGGCGAAGAAGACGGTTCGGGCCTGATCGGCGGCTCCTGCATTGTCGATCCGAACGGCCTGATCGTGGCCGAAGCGGCGACACTGGGCGATGAGGTGCTGGTCGCCGATTGCGACCTCGACCTGTGCCGGCAGGGCAAGGACAAGATGTTCAACTTCGCCGCGCACCGCCAGCCCGCCCAGTACGGCCCCATCACCGCGCGTGCCGGGGTCGTGGAACCGGCGACGCTCGACGTGATCTGAGCAACAGGAGAGGACGACATGCCCCGGTATCGCTTCGCCGCTTTCGTACTCGGCAGCCTGGCCGTCGCTGGGTCCGCAATGGCCGCCGACCTGCCCGAAGCCGTGCGGCAGGCCGGGGCGCTGCGGCTGACGGTCAACTCGACCTACGCGCCCATGGAGTATCGCGACCCCGCCACCAACCAGCTCACAGGCCTGGACATCGAGCTGGCCGAGGCGCTGGCGAAGCGGCTGGGCGTGAAGGTGGTCTGGAGCGAAACCCCGTTCGAGCAGCTTCTGCCATCGCTGCAAACCGGCCGCGCCGACTTCATCATCAGCGGCTTTTCGGACCGTGCCTCCCGGCGCGAAACTGCCGACTTCGTTGACTACCTGACAACAGGCGCCCAATTCTTCGCGCTGGCGGACAGCCCGGCGAAATCCGAGGCGGACTTGTGCGGCAAGAAGGTGGGCACGACGCGCAGCACCTCCTTCCCCACCGAGATCGAGGCATGGAGCAAGCGGGCCTGCGAAGCCACCGGCAAGCCGGCCGTCCAGTATGTGGCCGGTGAGAACAGCATCGATGTCCGCAACCAGTTGAAGCAGGGCCGCATCGACGCCGCCGTGCAAGGCAGCGAAACCTTGCCCTACGCGCAGTCGAACGAACCCGGCAAGTATCGCGTCCTCGGCGCGCCCTTCACGCTCGGCTACCAGGGCATCGCCTTCCGCAAGGACGCGGCGTCGCTGCGTGAGGCGGTGACGCAAGCGTTGCGCGGCCTGATCGCCGACGGCACCTACCAGGCAATCCTGACCAAGTACGGCCTATCGGCAAACGCGGTCGCCGAACCGCTGCTGAACGCGGCGGCACAATGAGCGGGGACGGCGCGCTAGCTGGCGGATTCCCGGACCTTTCGGGCCTGCCGGTTGCCCGCCGCCTACACTGGGGACGCTGGCTGGCCGCCGCCCTGATCCTCCTCGCAATAGCCGCCCTGGCGCGAGCCTTCGCGAACGGGCAGATCGAATGGGCCTATGTCGGGCGTTTCTTGACCGTGCCGGTGATCCTGGACGGGATCAAGAACACGGTCATCATGGCCGTGCTCGCCATGGCGCTGGGCATCGTGCTGGGCGTGGTCGTCGCGGTAATGCGCCTATCCCCGAACCCGGTGCTGGCGTCGGTTGCCGCCGGATACACCTGGCTGTTCCGCGGCACGCCGCTCATCCTGCAACTGCTGCTGTGGTTCAACCTGGCCCTCGTGTTCCCCACTATCGGCGTTCCCGGCCTGTGGTCGGGCCGCGCGGTGGACATCATGACGCCGTTTCTGTCCGCGCTGCTCGGCCTCGGGATCAACCAGGGCGCCTACACCTCCGAGGTGATGCGGGCGGGCATGCTTTCGGTGGACAGCGGCCAGTATGAGGCTGCGTCGGCGATCGGCATGGGGCGGATGCGGGCGCTGCGCCGCATCATCCTGCCGCAGGCCATGCGTGTGGTGATCCCGCCCCTCGCGAACGAGTTCATCGGCATGATAAAGGCCACCTCGCTCGCCAGCGTGATCCAGTATCCCGAGGTGCTGCACAACGCCGAGAACATCTACTACGCCAACTCCCGCGTGATCGAGCTGCTGATCGTCGCCGGGCTCTGGTATCTGCTGGTAGTCTCGATCCTGACACCGCTGCAGATGCTGCTGGAACGGCGCTTCGCCCGGGGCGCCGCGCGGTGACCCGGCCGTTGGTCGCCATCCGCGACGTGGAGAAGTCCTTCAACGGCTACCAGGCGCTGAAAAGCGTGTCGCTGGACGTCCAAGCTGGGGAGGTGCTTTGCCTGATCGGCGCTTCCGGCTCCGGCAAGACCACCCTGCTGCGCTGCGTGAACCAACTGACCGGCGTGGACCGCGGCGGCATTTGGCTGGATGGCGAACTCCTAGGCTTGCGTGAGGCTGGCGGAAAGCTGCATCGCCTGACGGAGGCGCAGATCGCCCGGCAGCGCCTCAAGACCGGGATGGTGTTCCAACGCTTCAACCTGTTCCCGCACCTGACGGCGCTGCAGAACGTCACCGAAGGCCCAAGGCAGGTCCAGGGCCGCCGCGGTCCCGACGTGAAGGCGGAAGCCGAGGACCTGTTGCGCCGGGTCGGGCTGGCAGATAAGGCGGGCAACTATCCGTCGCAGTTATCGGGTGGCCAGCAGCAGCGCGTGGCGATCGCCCGCGCCCTGGCCATGCACCCCATGCTGATGCTGTTCGACGAGCCGACGAGCGCGCTGGACCCGGAACTGGTGGGCGAGGTGCTGTTGGTGATGAAGGAGCTGGCCCGCAGCGGCATGACCATGATCGTCGTCACCCACGAACTCGGCTTCGCGCGCGAGGTGGCGGATACGGTGGTGTATATGGACGCCGGCGCCATCGTCGAGGCCGGTCCTCCCGCGCAGGTACTGGGCGAACCGCGCGAGGCGCGCACCAAGGCATTTCTTTCGGCGGTGATCGGATGATGAAGCGTGTTCTCCTGGCGTCCCTGGCATTCCTGCCGTTCGCCGCCACAGCCCAGCCCACGCCAATACGCATCGCGCTGTTCGCGTCGTTTCCGCCAATGGCCTATCTTGTACCGGAAACCAACAAGCTGGCCGGCATCGACGTGGACCTGGCGGATTACGTCGGCCGCAAGCTGGGCCGCCCGGTCGCTTGGCAAGACGTATCCTATGAGCAGGCTATTCCGGCGCTGACCACCGGCCGGGTGGACCTTGCCTTCAGCCTGTTGGACGAGCCGGCGTCCCGCGACCGGTTGGACTACGTCGATTATCTCGCCTCGGGCATCCAGGCATACACCACGACCGCCCATCCGCCGGTCGCGTCGCTGCTGGACCTGTGTGGCCAGACATTGGGCGCGAACCGGCGCAATGGCTTCGGCGGCGCCATGCGGAACTGGAGCGGCAGCAACTGCTCCGCCGCAGGCAAGCCGCCGATCGCCGTGCAGGAAACCGACGGCACCCAGGCGGCCCGGCTGCAACTCAAGCAGGGCAGGGTGGACGCCATCGTCCAAAGCAGCGAATCGGTGCCCTACACCATGAACTTGGAGCCCGGCGCCTACGTGCGGATCGGCACGCCGCTTGCCGCGCTCGACATCGCCATCGCCTTCCCGAAGGGCGCCGATGCGCTCCGCCACCAAGTTGCCGCGGCGTTGCGCGATGCGGTGGCGGACGGCACCTATGCCGCCGTGCTCGCCAAGCACGGCCTGACCGACAACTCCGCCGCGCCTGCCATCCTGGCCACGGCCAACCGCCCATGAAGGACCTGTCCATGAGGAACCTTGTCGCGGCTGCCCTGCTGTGGCTGCCAACCGCGGTGGCGGCCGCAGCCGACCTGCCCGCCGCCATAACAGTCGCCGTCGTGCCCAACT
Source organism: uncultured Acetobacteraceae bacterium (assembly GCA_964242325.1). Taxonomy (GTDB): domain Bacteria; phylum Pseudomonadota; class Alphaproteobacteria; order Acetobacterales; family Acetobacteraceae; genus DASWOJ01. The sequence goes on along the minus strand of CAXTCI010000079.1, from coordinate 16,262 downwards.
ACCCGCCCCTGGAGTTCCGGGACCCCGCCACTGGAGCGCTCACCGGCTTCGACGTGGAATTAGGCGAGGCGATCGGGCAGAAACTTGGCGTCAAGTGGACGTGGCAGGAAACCAGCTTCGACCAGATGCTCCCGGCGCTGACCACCGGCCGGGTCGGCGCCATCATGTCCGGCATGACGGACTACGCCAGCCGGCATGAGGCCAGCACGTTCGCCGATTACCTCCGCAGCGGACCCGCCTTCTTCGTCCAGCAGTCCCGCGCCGCCGATTTCAAAGATATGGCGGCCCTATGCGGCAAGAACGTCGGCGCCAGCCGCCGCACGTCCTTCCCCAACGAAATTGCGGCTTGGAGCGACGCGCACTGCCCAGGCAACCCCATCAAGGTCGTAGGCACGGAAGGCTCGGCCGATGCCCGCACCCAGTTGAAGCAGGGCCGCATTGACGCCGCCGTGCAGGGCAACGAGACATTGCCCTACGTGATGGAGCAGGAGTCGAAGGCCTACATGGCGCTGGGTGGCCCGATCGCCACGCAGCTGACGGGCATCGCCCTGCCAGTGCATGACGCCGCGCTGCAGCAGGCGGTAGCTGGCGCGCTGGACGCGCTGATCGCCGACGGAACCTACCATGCGCTGCTGGCCAAGTGGCACCTGACGGACAACGGCATCAAGAAGGCGACGATCAATGCTGGACAGTAAGGCCCTTGCCGGCATCCCGCTCGTCCCAGCCAATCAGGCGCCGCCCGCGCCGGAGTATCCGTGGCCGTCCCCCTACACTTCCGCCATGTTCCTGTCCTTCGACGTGGACGCCGAAAGCGCCTGGACCAGCAAGGACCCGGCCCATGCGGCGCGCCTGGTGACCATGAGCTTCGGCGGCTTCGAGGCCCGGGTCGGCACGCCGAAGCTGCTGGAGCTGCTCGACCAACTGGACCTGAAGGCCACCTTCTTCATCACCGGCTGGTCGGTGGACGCGCATCCGGCGATGTGCGAGGCGATCCTGCGCGCCGGGCACGAGATCGGCCATCACGGCTACCATCACTTGCTGCCCGACCCCGGCGATCCCCACATCGAGGAGGAGCTGGACCGCGGCTTCGAAGTGCTGAAAAGCCGCCTGGGCGTCGTGCCCACCGGCTACCGCGCTCCGTTCGGAGAATTCAGCGAGGCCCTGCGCGCCGCCCTGGTGACCCGCGGCATCACCTACAGCAGCTCGTTCCGCGACGACGTCCGGCCTTATCGCCACGTGCTGGCGGACGGCTCGCCCGGCACGATCGAATTGCCGGTCACCGCCAGCTACGACGACTGGATGCACGGCCTTTCCGCACGCTTCAGCCCGCGCCCGATCTTCCCGAAGGAGCACGTCCTGTCGATCTGGAAGGACGAGCTGGACGAAACCCGGGATTGGGGCGCCATGGTAACAACTGTCCTGCACCCGCAGTGCAGCGGCCGGCCGATGCGCCTGCGCCTGCTGCGTGAGTTCCTGATCTACGCCAAGTCCTGCCCCGACCTGTGGATCACCACAGGCGAGCAGATCACGGCGAACTTCCTGCGGCACGAGGCCGCGTCCCTGTGACGGCACGCCGGCGCATCCTGGTCATCAACTCGAACTCGTCGGCGTCCGTCACGGCAACCATTGACGCGGCGATGGCGCCGCTGCGCGTGCCGGAGATCACGGTGGCGGGCCAGGCGTATGGGCCGCCGGGCATTGCTACACAGCGTGATGCGGACGGCGTGGTGATACCGCTGGTGGAATGGGTGGCGCGGGATGACGCCGACGCCTTCGTGCTGGCCTGCTTCAGCGACCCCGGCCTGCATGCGGTGCGGGAAGCGGCGGGCGGCCGTCCGGTCATGGGCATCGCCGAATGGGACATCCTACGTACCATGACGCTGGGCGAGCGCTTTGGCATTATGGCCTTATCGCCCGCCAGCGTGCGGCGGCAGCGGCAGGTCGTGCGGCAGATGGGCGTGGAGGCGCGCTACGCCGATAGCTGGCCCGTTGACCTCAGCGCCGCCGAGACTGCCGGCCCCGCCGTCCGGGTGCGGCTGATCGAGGCCGGGCAGGCGCTGGTGCAGCGGTGCGGCGCCGACATGGTCATCCTGGGCTGCGCCGGCATGGCGCCGTACCGCCAGCCGATCGAGGCGGCCATCGGCTGTCCGGTGATCGAGCCGTTCCAGCAGGCCGCCGCGGCAGCGATGACGGCCTTATGGCTGCAAACGCCGTGCCTGCTGAAAAGGAGTTCCTGATGCCGCTCCCACGACGGACCCTGCTGCGCGCCGGCGCCGGCGCCGGTATTAGTGCCCTGGCACTGCCGGCAGCGGCCCGCGCCGCGGCGCAAACCACGCTGCGGTTCATACCAGTGATCGACCTGGCGTTCATTGACCCGATCTTTGCGGGCGCCCAGGTGTCGCGCAACCACGGCCTCATGGTCTTCGACACGCTGTACGGCATCAACTCGGCGCTGGATGTTTCGCCGCAGATGGTGGACGGCCACGTGGTCAGCAACGACGGCAGGCAATGGGACCTCACCCTGCGCGACGGCCTGCTATGGCATGACGGCGAGCGGGTGCTGGCGCGTGACTGCGTGGCCAGCATCAACCGCTGGGCGGCGCGGGACGCCTTCGGCGCAGCATTGAAGCGCGCCACCGACGAGCTCTCGGCCCCTGACGACCGCACGATCCGGTTCCGGCTGCATCGGCCCTTCCCGCTGCTGCCGATGGCGCTGGGCAAGGCCGCGGTGCTGGCCGCCTTCATGATGCCCGAGCGTCTGGCCAGCCAGGACCCGTTCAAGCCACTCTCCGAGGTAGTTGGCAGCGGCCCGTTCCGCTTCGTGGCGGATGAGCGCGTGCCGGGCGCCCGCAACGTTTACGCGCGCTTCGACCGCTACCAGCCGCGCAGCAGCGGCACGCCGGACTGGACCGCCGGACCGAAGGTCGTTCATTACGATCGGGTGGTCTGGACCACCATGCCGGACGCCGGCACCGGCGTCAGCGCGTTGCAGACCGGGGAGCAGGACTGGCAGGAGACCTTCCCGCACGACCTGATTCCCGTGCTGAAGCGGACGCCGGGGCTCACCATCCGCGTGCTCGACCCGCGCGGCTACACCTGCATGCTGCGGCTGAACCACCTGCAGCCGCCGTTCAGCAACCCCGCCCTTCGCCGCGCCGTGCTCGGCGCCGTGGATCAGGCCGCCCTGATGACTGCCGTGGCTGGTGATGACCCGGCTTATAAGCTGACCCCGGTGGGCGTGTTCACCCCGGACACGCCTATGGCCAATCCCCCGCCACCGAACCTGTTCGGCGGGCCACGGGACATGGCGAAGGTGCGGGATGCGGTGCGGGCCGCCGGCTACGGCGGCGAGAAGGTGGTTGTGCTGGTTCCCACCAACTCGACCGTGCAAAAGCCGCTGGGCGACGTGGTGGCGGACATGCTCCAGCAGGCCGGCATGAACGTGGAGTATGCCGGCATGGAGTTCGGTTCCGTCCTGCAACGCCAGCAGAAGCGGGAACCGTCGAGCCAGGGCGGCTGGAGCGCCGGGGCCGGCAACTGGCAGGGCATTGACTGCGTGAACCCGGCCGGCCACCCGCTGCTCCCCGGCGATGCCAGCGTGGCCGGCTGGTTCCGCAGCGAGCGGATGGAGGCGCTACGGAACGACTGGCTGCAGGCGCCCGACCTGGCGGCGCAGCAGCGCCTGTGCCGCGACATGCAGGCCCTGGCCTGGGACGAGGTGCCCTTCCTGCCACTGGGCGAGTACAAGCAGCCCACAGCCTACCGCACCTCCATCACCGGCGTGCTGGACGGGACGGCGGTGTTCTGGAACGTGCGGCCGGCATGACCACCACCGCGATCTTCGGCAGCTATGTCCTGGCCCGGCGCGATGGCCGGCAGGACGTGCTGCGCGACCATTGGGTGCTGCTGGAAGGCAACCGCATCGCCGCGGTAACGCCGAGCCGGCCCAGCGCCGACCAGGTGTTCGACCAGCCCGGCCGCTTCGTGCTGCCTGGCTTGCTGAACCTGCACAACCACTGCTTCAGCGAGGCCGTGGCCCGGACCCATACAGAGGACGGCAACGGGCGCAAGAACAACCAGAGCATCGTCTATACGGTCCTGCTGCCGCTGACCAAGCGAGGCATCGAGATCCTGTCGCCGGCAGAACGGCTGGACATCGCGCGCCTGGGTATCCTGCAACTTCTGAAGGGAGGCGCCACCACGGTGATGGAGCCGTTCCGCAACGGCATCCCCGAGATGTTCAACGCCGCGGCGGAGATGGGCCTGCGCTTCTATGGGGCACCCTACTTGTTCTCCACCGCCGACGCGCGGGCCGGCGACGATGGCGTGGTCCGCTATGCCGGCGATGACGGGCAGGCGGACCTGGATACCTGGAACGCCCTGCATCGGAGTTGGGACGGCGCGGCGGACGGCCGCATCCGGCTGGCGATGAGCCCGCACGCGACTGACACCTGCGGCCCCGACCTGCTGCGCACCTGCGCCGCCCGTGCTCGGGAACTGGGCGTGCCGGTCACCACACACCTGGCGCAAAGCGTGGAGGAGGTGGCGACCATCCAGGCGCGCCATGGCGGCCGCACGCCTGCGGAGTACCTGGACTGGCTTGGCTTGGTGGCGTCGGACCTGCTGGCGGCGCATTGCATCGCCAGCTCCGACGACGACTTGCGCCTGATGGCCGCCCGCGGGGCGACCGTGCTGAACTGCCCGCGCGTCTTCGCACGCACCGGCACGGTGGCGGCCTATGGCCGTTTCGCCGGGCATGGGGTGCGCACGGTGGTCGGCACGGACGGCTACAACATGGACCTGCTGGGAGAGCTGAACGCCGCTTCCATGATCTCGAAGATCGCTGCCGGAGACCCCGAGGCGGCGACCGCGCCCGAGTTGATCGAAGCGGTGACGGCGACGGCCGCCGCGGTGATCGGGCGCCCGGACCTTGGACACATCTCGCCAGGTGCGACTGCGGACCTGACGGTGGTGGACCTGAGCCATCCGCAGATGCAGCCGCTGGCAGACCCGCGGCGCGGACTGATTGCCCTCGCGAACCGGGCGGACATCGCCCAGGTCTTCGTAGACGGAAAGCTGCTGGTCAATGGCGGGCGACTGGCGACCGGAGACGAGCAAGCGATCTGCAAAGCAGGGGTGGCGGCCATCGAACGCATCTGGGACCTGCCCGAGGCCCGGGCGGCCCTGCCACGGTGATGCGCCGACATGCCTGACGTAAGCCTGCCTTGGGGACGGCTGCACTACGAGGCGGCAGGCACGGGCGATCCCGTGCTGCTGATCTCCGGCCTGAATGGCCTGGCTGCTCCTTGGCGCACGGTTGCAGCCTCTCTCGCCCGCCGCTTCCGCGTGATCACGCATGACCATCGCGGCTTGGGCGCCAGCGACCGCTGGGCCGGCGCGTGGTCTGTCGATCAGATCGCCGCGGACGTGATCGGGTTGATGGACCGGCTGGGACTGGAGCAGGCGCACCTAGTGGGCCACTCGCTGGGCGGTGCGGTGGTGCAGGCAATCGCAGCGGACTATCCGAACCGGGTGGACCGTTTGGTAATCTTCGCGAGCTGGCCCGGGCAAGATCCCTATTTCGAGCAGGTGATGACGGCGCGGCGGGAGGTCCTCGCCGGGCTGGGTGTTGAAACCTTCCTGCGCAGCGGGCCGCTCGGCATCTATCCGCCGCGTTGGATCCGTGACAACCACGTAGCCTTGCAAGCCGGGCTGCCCGCCGCGTTGGCGGGGTTCGTAGGCGTGGATGCCATGTTGCAGCGCATTGATGCCTGCCTGGCCCATGAACGCAGGACCTCTCTGCCGCGTATCGCGGCGCCTACCCTCGTGCTCGGCCTAGATGACGATGCCAGCACCCCGTCCCATTGCTCGGAGGAGTTGGCGGCCCTGATCCCTGGGGCCAAGCTGCAGCTGCTCCCTTATGGCGGCCACAACGCCCACGTCGTGGTTCCCGGCGAAGTGGCGGCCTACATTGATCGGTTTTTGTCAGTCTGACGGATGTTCCAGCTTCAGAGCCCTGTTCCTCGCCACCTTGCCCACTCCTCCTTCCATGCTCGTGTGGTGGCGAATGTGGCAGGGTTCCTGCATCATGGTGGCCTGCTATGGGCGGGTGGTATGCAAGAGTATTGGATGTGGTGACCGCGCCGGTGATGCCGCCCATTGGCCCGATGCAAGTGCCGCCGCTTCGCCTCCAGGATCGGCACATCAGCCCGGGATCGTGCAGCCGCTGCCCCGGTACGCCTGCCACGGTGCGCTGCCGGTATGAAGCCGCGTGATGGACGGGTTGCCGCCGGGCGGCTGGATCGGGCGGCGGCTGCCACGCGCCGAGGGTCGCCGGCCGGCCGCCTGGCGCGGCCGTTACGTGGACGACCTGCCAGCGCGCAGCGAGCTGCACGCCGCGTTCCTGCGTAGTCCCCACCCTCACGCCGCCTTCCGCTTCACGGACCTGCCAAGGGAGGCACCCGGCATCGCCGCGGTGCTGACGGCGTCCGAGCTGGAGGGGGTGTGCCGGGGTTGGTCCTGCCCGACGCCGGCCTGGTCTCGCCGGAGCAGCACGTCCTGGTGCGCGGTCCGGACCAAGGCCCTCCAGGCTTGGGCTGAGATCACTGGCGTCGCTGCTTTGGCGTAGCCACGGACGTGCCGTCCTCAGCGCGCACCACCGCGACCTCAGTCCAACAAGTTGACAATCTCCGAAACGTTGCCGCCGACAAGCTGGGTGGCGCCAACTTCGTCCTGCACTGCAGTCGCACTACTTCACAGCACCAAGAGTCAATCCTTGCACCAGATAGCGTTGCAACGCCGCGAACACGACCGCGACCGGCACCGTCGCCAGCAGGGTCGCGGCCATCACCTGGTTCCATTCCACGCTGTAGCGGCCGGCGACCAGGTTCACCACCTTCAGCGGCAGCGTCAGATTTGCCGGGTCGCGCAGCATGGTGAGCGCCATGGGAAACTCGTTCCAACAGCCAACAAATGTGACGATGCCGGTGACCGCGATGGCCGGCGTCGCCAGCGGTAGGAAGATCCGCAACAGCGACTGCATGCGCCCGGCGCCGTCAATCCAGGCGGCTTCCTCCAGGTCTTGCGGGATGGTGGTGAAATACGACGCCAGCATCCAGATCGCGAACGCCAGTTGGAATGCGGCGTAGATCACCGCTACGGCCCCGCGACTATCCACCAGCGTGCCGCCGCCAATATGGATCGAGGCCGCCATGCGGAACAGCCCCAACACCAGCAGCACCGGCGACAGCATCTGCGTGATCAGCAGGAATCGGCCGAACGCATCCTTGCCGCGGAAAACCATGCGACTCATCGCATAGGCCGCCGGTACCGAGACCAGAAGCGTCAATGCCGTGCCGCCGAAGCTGACCAGCAGGCTGTTCACCAACCCGGTGCCAAAATCCACCGCCGTCCACATGTCGGCGAAATTCTCCCAGGCAAGCCGCGAGGGAAGCCAGCTTGGCGGGAAGGCGATCACCTCATCATGCGGCTTCAGCGCCGTGGACAGCATCACCGCGAAGGGGAACAGCGTCACCACCAGCAGCGGCGCCAGCACCAGCCAACTCCATGCCGTGCGGCGCAGCTTGCGGTTCACGCCACCGCCTCGTTCCGCCGCAGCCGCATATAGACCAGTGTGAAGCACAGCACGATCGCCAGCATCGCCAGCGACACGGCGGAGGCCTGGCCCGGCCGGCCCAGGCGGAACGACAATTCGTAGAGATACGTCACCAGGATGTGGGTGGAATTATCCGGGCCACCCTGCGTCAGCACCCAGATGATCGGGAAGGAGTTGAAGACGTGGATCACGTTCAGCACCACGGCGATGTTGATGAACGGCCCCAGCATCGGCAGCGTCAGATGCCAGAAATTGTGCCATGGCCGCGCCCCATCGATCGCCGCGGCCTCATAGATCTCGCCAGGGATGGCGGACAGGCCACCCAGCAGGATGGTCGCGGTGAACGGGATCGACACGATGATGCCGATTAGGATTTCCACGGGAAATGCCGTCTCCGCCCGGGCCAGCCATTGGACCGACCCGGTCATCAGCCCCAACTGGCGTAGCGTGGCGTTGACCATGCCATAATCGGCATTCAGCGACCACATCCAGGCGATGGCGGCCATGGCGAGCGAGATTGCCCAGGGCAGCATGATGATGGTGCGCGCCACGCCGCGACCGTAGAAATTCTGGCACAGCACCAGGGCGACGGGAAGCGACACGAGGATCGTGCCGCCCACCACCCCTACTGTCCATTCCGCCGTGCGCAGCAGTGCGCCCCGGAAGATGCTGTCGCCGAACACGGCGGCGAAATTCGCCAGCCCGGCGAAGCCCTGCACCAGCCCAAATCGTGACACCTTCGACAGCGACAGCAGGATGATCTGGTAGAACGGGTAGCCGATGATCATCACCGCCAGCAACAGGCTGGGCGCCAGCAACGCCCAAACTGCCAGCGGCAACCGCACGCGGGTAGCGCGGCTCATTTCCCCAGGGAGTCGTTGGCCCGTGCGGCCGCCTGCTTCAGCGCCACCGCCGGGTTGGTGTTGCCGAGGTAGACGGATTGCACCGCGTCGGTCACCGCCTTCGCCGTGTCTTCCCAGCCCGTTACCGTCGGGGCGAAATGGGCGGAGGGCAGCAGGTCGACGAAGATCTTCAGCCGAGGATTATCGGTGAAATACGGGTCGGTCGCCTCATCCTTGGTGGTGGGCAGAAAGCCCTCGCCCTTGGTGAACTCCACCCGCGGCGCCTTGGTGAACAGGAAGTCGAGAAATTTCCAGGCCGATGCCTTCACCTTGGAATTGGCGAACATCACCACTGAATCGGTGACGGCATAGGTGGAGGACGTCGTGCCCTTCGGCACCGGCACGATGCCGTAATCCAGCTTTGGTGCTTCCTTGGCGATCTGGTTGATCAGGAAGGGCGCGGTGATGACCATGCCGACCCGGCCCTGCTTGAACAGATCCTGGATGTCGGAGCGGCTGTAGTTGGTGGGGCCTTCCTGGGTCAGCCCCTTATCCACCATCGACTTATACAGCGTCAGCGCCTGCACCCCGGCCGGCGAGTCGAACGCGGCCTTGGTCTGCGCGTCGATGACATCGCCGCCGTAGCTCCACAGCGCGTAGTAGTAATAGACGTCAACCTCGGTGCCCTTTGCCATCAAGCCGAAGCCGGGCAGGCCCATCGCCTTCAGCTTTTCGGACGCGGCGGTCACATCGTCCCAACTGGTGGGGCCGTTGGGATAGCCGGCCTTGGCCAGCATATCCTTGTTGTAGAACATCGCCCGGGCGGAGGCGGCGATCGGCAGCCCATACACCTTCCCGTCGATTGTACCTGGCGTTAGGAAGGGCGGGATGAAGCGGGCCTTGAAATCGGGCGCCATGTAGCTGTCCAGCGGCTCGGCAATATCGTCCTTGACGAAATCCAGCAGCCAGCGCGTGCCCATGATCGAGATGTCGGGGTTGGTGCCGCCGGAGATGTCCGTGCGCAGTTTCTGCAGTAGCCCGTCCCAGTTCACGACGTCGATCTTGATGTCGATATCCGGGTTTGCCTTGTGGAACTCCGCGGCCATCTTCTCGAAATAGGGTCCGGTGGCAGCGCTGTAATACGACACAGTCATCCGCACCGTTTCCGCCTGGGCCGCGGCGGAGGCGAACAGTATGGCGGCACAGGCAAGCAGGCTTCTCTTGATGGCGTTCACTGTTCATCTCCGGGCATTGCTTGGCCGAAGTTTGCAATTTCGATGCCATCCCTCGTCCAGTCATTGCCCGATATCCCCGACGGGTGTCTGCTGTGCCTGCGTACAGGGAGCGACCATGCAGGGCGGCACGAAACGATATCACGGCTTATACGCCTATGTCTGGGACGTGGCGGAGCAGGATCCGGACCGCTTCGTGGCCGAGCTACAGGGCTGGGGCGTCAATACGCTGTGCCTCGCCGCCAGCTACCACGCCGGCAAGTTCATCCGCCCACACGGCACACAGGGCCGGGTGGGCTTCCCGGAGGACGGCACGGTTTATTTCCCTGCCCGGCCGGAGCGATACAGCCGCATCAAGCCACGACAGAACAGCCAGTCGGGCGACGTGTTCGACCAATATGCGGGCCGGGCCGACATTGCGGTCACAGCCTGGACGGTGCTGCTGCACAATACGCCGCTGGGCATGGCGCACCCCGACTGCGTCGTCCGCAACGCGTTTGGCGACCCGTACTGGTACAGCCTATGCCCGGCAAACCCGGACGTGCAGGATTACGCCACTGCGCTCTGCGCCGATATCGCCGATCGCCACCCCGTGCGCGGCTTGGTGCTGGAAACGCCGGGTTGGCTGCCGTATCAGCACGGTTACCACCACGAATTCGCGCTGATTGCCGGCAATCCCTGGCTGGATGCCAATCTCGGCCTGTGTTTCTGCGACTATTGCATTGCTGGGGCGACGCGCGTCGGCATTCCGGCTGCGGCTTTGCGTGGCCGCATCGCGCAGCGTGTCGACAGCTACCTGCGGGCCTCGATGGATACGCCGGCGGATATGGGCCAGCGCTGGCTGGCATCGGATTTGGTCAGCGATCCGGATTTGGGGGCGTTCCTGCGCTGGCGCTTCTCCGTCGTCACCGGTTTGGTGCAGCGCATCCGCGACGCGGTCCGCGCGGATGCGGAACTGTTCATCATCCCCTCCGTGAGCCGTCCGAGCGCGGCTGGCTGGCTGGAGGGCGCCGACCTGCCGGCCCTTGCCACCGCAGCGGACGGGCTTGAGGTGTGTTTCTACGAACCCGCCTGGAACCGCGCCGCCGCCGATTTCGGGGAGGTGCGGCGCCGGGTCGGCCCCGATGCGGCCATACGCTGCGTGCTGCGCCCAGGGCCGCCCGATGCAGCGGAGGAAGGCGGCTTTGCCCGCACTGTGGCCGAGCTGGACCAGGAAGGTGCGGCCGGCTTCGGCTTCTACAATTTCGGCCATGTGCGCCGCGGCAATCTGGATTGGATCGGCCGCGCCCTGAATCGCTTACAGTCAGGAGGACCATCCCATGCGTCTTGAAGGAAAAATCGCCCTGGTCACCGGCGCCGTGGGCGGCATCGGCACGGCGATCGTCGAAGTGTTCCTGGCGGAGGGCGCCGCTGTCATCCTCTGCGACAAGAAGACGGATGAGGTAGAGGCCCGCGTCGTCGCTTTACGCGAAACCGGCGCCCGCGTGTTCGCTGCTGCGGCCGATATCACCGACCACGCGGCGCTGAGTGCGGCGGTCGCCGCGGCGATGACGCAGGCCGGGGAGGTGGATATCGTCGTCGCCAATGCGTCCACCGGCAACCGCAGCGACACGCTGCGCGGGCTGACCCCGGCGGCGTGGCGGGAAGACGTCGCCGACAACGTTGCCGGTCAGTTCAACACGGTGGACGTCGTGCTGGCGTCGATGAAGCAGCGCCGGGCCGGCAGCATCGTGTTAATTGGCTCGGTGAACGGGCTGGCGACGTTCGGCAACCCCTCCTACAGCGCGGCGAAGGCGGCGCTGGTGAGCTTCACCAAATCGATGGCGGTGGAGTATGGCCCGTTCGGCATTCGCGCCAACATCATCTGCCCCGGCACGGTGCGCACCCCCGCCTGGAACCACCGTGTCGCCCGCAACCCGGAAATCCTGGATGGGCTGCGCAAATGGTATCCGCTGGGCCGCGTCGCCGACCCTGTGGATGTCGCCCGCGCCGCCTGCTTCCTGGCATCAGATGATGCGGGAATCATTTCCGGCGTAGTGCTGCCGGTGGATGGCGGGCTGATGGCGGGCAACCGGATCATGACCAGCGAGCTGACGCTGGAACAAATCTAGTGCCGTGTCAGCCCTCAACTGACGGGTAGAGGCTCCGTCGCCGATCACCTGCTTCCACCTGTTCATGGCGGCTTCAGCCTGGGCACGCTTGTTATAGCCAGACGCGTTCTGCCACGACATGCGCCCGTGCTCGGCAATATACTGCAAATGGCGGTCACGCTGTGTGGGCGCGGTCTCGGCTGCCTCGCTTGGCACGGCGGTCGCGCGTGGCGGGACAATGACCGCCGCCTTTGGATGGCGCTTGGCCACGGCTGCAGACACACCCTCCTGGTTATAGCCGCCATCGCCGATGAACGACACCACGGGCCCCGCGACTTGGTCGAGCAAGGGACCAACTTGGGACGCGTCGCCCAAGTCCTTGGAAGTCAACGTGGCGGCCACGATCCGGCCTGTGCCGGCATTCACGCCCAGGTGCAGCATGCGCCGTGACCGACGTGTTGTGGTGCCATGCTTCTCAAGCAGCCACTCGCTGAGCCCGCACAGCTTCAGGCCCGTGCTGTCTACCAGCAGGTGCAAGGGCTCGGGGGCAGCCCCAGCGCCGGCGTTCCCCGGCCGCGGCACGTCCAGCGTCGCCGCACCCCGGCTGAGGGTTGTATGGTCCGGCACACGCAAGCTGAGGCCGAGCAAGCCGACGACGGAGCCGATCAGCCGCTTGGCTTGCCGGTGGGCCAGGCGGAACACCGCGCGCAACGTGAGCGCAGTCAGGATGGCAAGCGGTGATTACCGGGACTGTCCACCGCGCGTCGTATGTGCCTCGGCTGCCCAAGCCGCGATCGCCTCGTCGCTGAACCAGATCGTCAGGCTGTCGCGTTGACACAGGCTGGCATCGTAAATGGGCCAATTCGTCACCCGACGCAGCGCCCGCGGGATGTGATGGCGGCGGTCCTGGTTCAGCTTGAAGGGCAAGATGGGCATCCAGGGGTTGAGAGAACAATCCCCTACGTCCCCCCTGTGGCGCAACACCACCGCCCGATCCACGCACCATGCTCCCTCGGGCTATCACCGCGGTGCCTTCGAGTAGTCGGCCGGCGTCACAGTGGAGGCGTGCTGCCCGATCCTGCAGTGAGACGTCCGATCTGTCAGCGGTAGTAGCCCCGCCGGCCATAGAAGCCTGGGCCACGTCTGTAGAAGCGGGGTCCCCGCCCATAGAAGCGCGGGCCGCCATAGAAGCCGCGCCGGCCGTAGTAGCCAGGCCCCGGCCCGTAGAAGCGCGGACGACCATAGAACCGGGGCCGACCGTAATAGCCGGGGTAGCCGTAGTACTGGACTGTCTGCACCATACTGCCGGGCTGATGGACGACGCTGGGCGGAGCCGAAACTGCAGCCCCGGCACGCGACGGCGTCATACCGACCAGCACTCCCAGCGCTAGTGCCGCCGCTACCAGATATCCAGCCACCATCCTGCGCATGCTTCGTTCCTCCAACGTCATGCCTCAGTCAGGCCTGATACCATGGCGGGAGCAAGGCAGGCCCAAGCCACGCCCAACGTCACACAGGCCATATGCGGTGCGGCAAACGGCTGGTCGGGGCAGTGGAGGACCTGACGCAGGCGGTGGAGGGGATCGGCGCGGTGCTGGAGCAGCAGGGGTGGATGCTGCGGCAGCTGCTTGACGCTGCTGTGACGGCGCCGAAGGCGGAGGTGTCGCTGCACGAGCTGCTAGTGGCGTTGACCGGGCGGCTGGACGCCCAGGCCAGGATGCTTGTGAGGGTGGAGAAGGGGTTGGAAGGGATCGGGGATGCAGCGGGTAGGGTTGGACGCGGGACAAAGGTGTAGAGACACATGTGACCGTCGGCATACTCGGCGACAGCAGGTGGTTTGTAGGAGGCCGTAGCTGGTGCGGGCTGGTGAGTGATCCTCACGTCAGAGATGGATCATATCAAGATGGCATATTCGGCTCAAAGCAGCGACACTAGATCATACCCTAGTTGCATGTAAACGTTCTAGGATATCTACGCATGCCTAACCTAAACAATGATTGTTTTTGGAGTCGTTGTGAATCTATCTTGCTTGGCTTCATTTGCTTGGTGGAGGTTGGTGGCGAGATAGCCAGCGCATGCAGTTTTAAATTGTCTTTCTTATGCCCAAGGCGCTGATTTTCATAACGACGCTTGTTTATGCAGTATGTGCTTTCTTGAACAACTTAGTCAAGCTTAACTGGAGTCGTTTGTTTTCTATACTGGCCTCCATCTTCGCAGCGTTCTCCCTAATCAGCTTGCAATACTATGCCGGACTTACTCCGAACTACCTGCGCTTTGTACTCGTGCTCCCGTATCGTATACCCAAGTAAATGAAATGCTGTCTGCACCAAATGCTTCAAGGCTTGGTTGTGAGATGAAACCAGCGGCGGTGTTACAAGTCATGAACTAGACGTACTTATCTACGACGAAACGGAGCAAATTGCTCTTGTCGCTCCAGCTTCGCACTGACGAATGGATCAATGCGGTTGAGACGTGTTCAAATTTATGCCGAGCTGGCTTTGTCAGCAATTGCCAGTTCCGGACCCACACGCAATGCGCCCCGCAGCATAACGATTAAAGTTCTGGGCGGGCATTTCTTCATGGTATCCCATTAACCCCGACTTGGAACAGGCTCTGGATACGTGTAGTACGTGGCCACAAGCCGGAGCCCGGCACATCGTCCGGCAAGGCTTGCCTTACCGGACGGCAGGCGCTCCAATCATCTCATTGGAAATAGAGGTGCTGGACATAGGCCGTCCCATGCTGCCCCACGGGATGGCGTAACGGCAATTATGGCAAAAACAGATCTGCTGAGCGCGGTAAGGGCCGGCCCAGCAGAGAGCTGTTTGCCTCGGCTCAGTCGGCCTTGCGACGGGTCAGGCCAAGGCCGAACAGGCCGGCGCCGAGCAGCACCAGGCTCGCCGGTTCGGGAACGGCCGTGCCGCCGGTCCCACCACCGCCGGACCCGCCGCCCCCGGTTCCGCCACCACCTGAGACCAGGGCGAGACTGACGTTATCCAGTCCGGTATATCGCGACGTGTAATCCGAGTCCGCCAGGAACTCGATCGTGGTGGAGGTGCTGTCTGCCGTGAAAGTCAGCGACTGCGACTGCCACTGGTCGGCGCCGGTTGGCACAAGCGTGAATAGCTGCGACGCGTCGAGGATGGCGCCGGTCGCACTCGCCGTAAGAGCTGCGGCGCCAAGTCCGGAGCTGTTGTATTGTGTCGACGTGCCCAGGTCGAAGGTCAAGGTGTATGTTGCGCCGGATGTTGTCGAGACCACCTGCTCGATCCCACCATACGGCTTGTTGTTTGCTTGTCCGGTCAGATCGACCCAATATCCGCTGCCATTCCCCGAACTCGCAGTGAGACCGTAGCCGTTCGAGGGTGCAGCCCAGAACTCGTTTGCGAACCCTGGGACATTCGTCCAACTTGGGATGTTGGTAGGGTTCATGGACTGAAGGTCGTCCGATCCGAGATCCGTATTATTTATGAAAACATTGCCGATGTTGTCAAAGTCGCCGTTATTGATCAGGCTTGCTGCGTGAGCATGGGAAATAGGGACTGCGACCGCGTTGACGACTAGCACGAAGCTGGCCGCAGCGGTAGCGATGAAACGGATGCGAGACATCAGAAGCTTCCTGGAGTTGCCCGGACGCCCAAATATCGGCGACCGATGCGTTTGAGCGGATGCGAGCTAGAGCGTGTGACGGCTCAGATAGTCTTGCGGCAGCGGTTGACCAGGCCAAGGCCGGCCAGGCCTGATCCCGCCACTTGAAAACGCATTCCCCGCAGTGCAGAAGCGACCGCTGAGCACTGTTCGCGCGAATACGGGCAGAATTGGGTTCCGGACATTCCCGTGGGTGTTATTGATCCGCTCCACGGCGTCCTGAAGCTCGCTGCAGAGGATGGCACACTCCCCGGTGTTGTCGAACGGTTTGGCGACCAGCTTGCGATTTCCTCCTTCGTCAAGGTGCGGCGCTTGGGTATCTATACATTGTGCCGCGACATGGTGTGTTTCCTGCCTGGGTGACGCTTGGATACCGGAACGCAGCCTGCAATCGCTGTGAGCCACGTCACAGGCCGCACTGGGCTACGGCGGGGACATGGGTCGGATATACGCGGCTGTGCCGGGTGCAGACTCATCATTGTGGAAAGCGGCGGGAAGCAGCGGAGCAGTTGTCGGGGCGTCGCGGCGGGCCGGGCAGCGCCGGGACTTGGCCGGGAGCAGTGTTGGGGAGCATGAGGAAGTGTGTGGTAGTCACGAAGCCGCGGTGGCTCTTGTCGGGTTTCGAAGTGGTGATCTGGGTGGTGCCGTTGGCGCGTATCTGATGTGATGGCTGGCGTGCGGGCAACCAACCGGCTCGCGCGAGGGGTCTCCGCCATCATGCCTGCATCCGACTTGGTCAACCTTTCCGGGCTGATGGGCGGCGCCAAGTGCTTCGCGCTGGTGCGGCACTGTTGCATGGACCGGGGATGTAGGCGCGATTGTCCTTACCCCGTCC
>CAXTCI010000078.1:10771-21822 GCA_964242325.1 uncultured Acetobacteraceae bacterium | reverse complement strand
CAAGCGACCGAACCGCGAACGTGTGCTGCAGGTCAAGGATACGGCCATTTGGCTGCCCAGTTCCGCACCAAGGTATCCCAGCCGACACCAGAACCGGCTCTGGACGGCGCTAGCTAACCCGACGCCGAACTTGCTGCTTGCCAGCGATAACCTGGCGCGACAATCATCAAACCAAGCGCAACCAGATCACCATCCTGATCCGCTGCCCACACCACATCGAGATTGTCGCACTACAGGACGAAGTCCGCCGGGCCAGGCTGCACGGCGCCTTGTTCCTCATTGAGGAATGATCGGCGAGTTGTAATGTCAATTGACTTCTACTCCGATGAGCTTCTGGCTTTGCGATCTGTTTACAGCTTGTGGACGGCTGGATGTCCAGGCTTCTTGCAATAATAAGAAAGATCAAGATGGTTGATTGCATATTTACTCTGCTACAGCAGTCAGCAGGAGAATTGCGTTGGGAGAAAGCTTTCAGCAGTGCCTGAATGGCTGTTGGATATGGCCAAAGTAGCGGTGGACGGCAACCCTCAGGACGCCGTACAGCCTACCCCGCCATGGGACCGTTTCACCGTATGGTCTGACGACGTTACGCTGTGCCTGCTGGCGAGCGGCATCAGTGCTTATCAATACGCAACCTATTGATTTTCAAGGGGTATGATACCGCCTTGTGACGGGCAGCGGTCACATATTTGAGGACTCATGTCATCCGTGCAAAGGCTACCGCCGCCTGAGCCCACGACGTACCAAGGTAGCCACCAGGCAACGGTGCAGGCGGCCGCGGCGCAGTTCGCGATGTATAACAATTATCTTCAAACCCGCTAACTTGATTTCAACAAAATCTGACAAATCGAACCCTAGTATTAAATTACGATCCCAGTATTATATTTTTGGTGAAACAGAGTGGCGCGCCTAAATGAGCCAACGGTGGTCGAAAATCGGCGGACTCTGGAAACCTACTAAAGGAGCCAAACACATGAATGCTGCGAATGTTAAAGCCGTCCTCGATGACACGATGTTGATTGATGGCGCGGTCGGTGCTGCGCTGGTGGACTGGAAGAGCGGCATGTGCCTCGGCACCGCCGGCGGCCAGGGCTTGAATCTTGAAGTTGCCGCCGCTGGCAACACCGAGGTCGTAAAGGCCAAGATGAAGACGATGGCAGCGCTGGGCCTGCGCGACACTATCGAAGACATCCTGATCACGATGGGCAACCAGTATCACCTGATCCGCATCGTCAAGGGCGAGAACTCGCTGTTCGTCTACCTCGCGCTCAACAAGGCGAACTCCAACCTGGCGATGGCGCGTCACATGCTGTCCTCGGCTGAAAAGAAGCTGGCCTAACCTGTTTCGGCTTGGCGTGAGGGGCGGCAGTTCGGCCGCCCTCAATGCACCGGCGTCGTATCGTTTGAGTATGGCCCGGTGCGCCCAGGCTACATGACCAACCTGAATAGGGTGCAATGGCAAAGCTGCACTGCGCCCTCGCCGGCTTTGACGCCTCTCATGCGTCGCAGATCGAAAGCCTGGCGGGGCTGATGCAGTCGCATCTGTCGGCGGAATGGTCGTTCAGCACGGCGGATACAGACAGTTGCGACCTTCTGCTGTGTGACGTTGACTCCGCGGCGGGTGCCGCCGCGTGGCAGCGCAGCGCAACGCGGGGCGGGGCTCGTGCCGCAGCCACCCTCGGGTTTCTAACGTCGGGCGGGCTGACGTTGAACAAGCCGGTGCAGGTGCATGGGCCTGGCAGCATCGTGCATGTCCTCAACGAGGCCGCGCAACTCGGCAAAGCCCTTGCCGCCCCGAGCCTGCCAGCATCCGAACCCACGGCGCGCGGCGCATCACCGTCGGCGAAGCCAGGCGGACTACGTTCCATGCTCCGCGCCCTTCCAACATGGTTGTCCCGGCCGGCCGCAAGCCCAACGGCATCGCACATGCTGCATGTGCCGCCGCTGCCGGCCAGCGCCTTACCGATGGACCACGAGGCCGAACCGGCGCAGCACACGTATGACATCCTGGTCCCACATGCCCCGGCTGAAAGCCGCGCGGCGGAGCCGGGCTTTGAAATGCCGGTCCCGGGCGCGACCACCGTGCTTGACCTTCACGAGCCGGAACAACAGCCTGACGCCAGCAGTTCAGATCGCATGGCCGGCAATAGGGCCTTCCCTGATGC
This sequence comes from uncultured Acetobacteraceae bacterium, assembly GCA_964242325.1. Classification (GTDB taxonomy): domain Bacteria; phylum Pseudomonadota; class Alphaproteobacteria; order Acetobacterales; family Acetobacteraceae; genus DASWOJ01. Next base: position 19,657 of record CAXTCI010000078.1, on the reverse strand, counting down.
GGCCGGCTCCACCTTGCTGGAGTTGCTGCGCCAGGCAAAGGCGGCGTCACAGGTCATCGTGGTAAGCTTGCGCGGACTCCCGTCTATCTGCGCTGCGGCCACGATCGAGATGTGCTACTCGTATGCAACGCTGCAAACCTTGTTCGACAGCCCGGCTGAGGCGTTCGTGCCCGCTCATGTGAGCATGGCGCAGAACTCCTACTACGGCCGAAACGCAGTGCAGCCGACCCAAAACGGCCATGTCGTCAGCGTTCCGGCGTTCCCGCTCCAGAACCTGTTTTGGGTAGTGGTCCTCCGTTGCGGCGGGGCAGGTGAGGCCGCACGCTACCGGAACGGCGCCTTCAAACTCCTGGCCTGGCCAGATCTTGCAAGCCTGCCGCACGCACGTCACCACCTCACCTGGTGCGGCCTGCTCGGCCGCCGGCCCATAACGGCCGCAGCACTTTCCGCGGCGACGGGGCATGACACCGAGGAAGCCGCCATATTCTTGGCGGCCTGCGACGAGCTTGGCATCCTGAAGCAAGGTGAACTGGCGCCCGAAGCGGACGCCGCTTCGCCCGTCCAGTCCAGGCGCACGTCCGAACACGTCACGGTTTTCCGCAGCATTCTGAAACGTCTGGGGTTGCAACGGCCGTGACGGATTTAAAGCTCATCATCACCGGCAGCATGGGGGCCGGCAAGACCACGATCGTGACCACCCTTAGCGACATCGCGCCCGTGCGGACCGATGTGCCGGTCGGCGCGGATCAGGTGCGCGGCGACAAGACCACCACGACGGTCGCGCTGGACTATGGCTCAATGACGATGGAAGACGGCCGCAAGCTGCTGATCTTCGGCACCCCTGGCCAGCGGCGCTACGACTTCATGTGCAGGCTGCTGGCGCGTGGTGCGCTAGGGATCATAGTCCTATTGGACCATGCGGGTCCGGACCCTGCAGGAGACCTCGTTTATTACATGGACCTGTTTCGCGACACGATCGCAAACGCCAGCGCCGTGATCGGCGTCACCCATATGGATGAACGGCCCGGCATCGGATTGAAGATGTATCACGACGTGCTCGCGGCCCGGGACCGGATTTTGCCCGTCTTCGGAGTTGACGCCCGCAACCGGGACCACATCATGCTCATGATTGAGGCCCTAGTTGCAACGGCGTAGGATCTCCCAGATCAGCGCAGAGCCTGGCGTCACTCATCTTCTCGGCGGGCCAGATGCACCCTGATCGCAAAGCCCACTTGGCATCGGCGTGCCGGGGCGTCCTGGAGACGCTGGCTGCCCGGTGCAATGGCCTGATCTGGGCATCCGTTTCCACCAGGGACGGGATCGAGATTGCCAGCATCGGCGGCGCCCCGAACGAGAAGCTGAGCGTCATCGTGAGCACCATGCACGCCCTATCCGACGGCATCGTGGCAGAGGCTGAGCTCGGTGAATGTCACAGCACCATCCTAGAAGCCGGGCAGGGACGGGTCGTCATACTCTCGGTCCCCGGCGAAACAGAAAGCCTGGTGCTGGCCGGCATGGCAAAGCCGAATACCAGCTTGGGCATGCTGCTCTCCTGTTGCGCCATGGCGTCCCGGGAAGTGACGCTGGCCTCCTCGGCCTTGCCGAGTCCATAACAGCTTCAAGGAGCCGGTCCCGCACGGGGATGGCGATCTCCGGACGGGCAACGCCCCGGTTGCAGGCTTGGATCAGGGCATCGGGCAAGGCGCTCGGACCCGCACTCAGGTTACATGCCCGCCGGACTTGGATAGAACCGCTCCCAAACCAGCACCGGGAACAGGACACCCATGGAAACCAGATTCTGGCTGATCCGCCACGCCCTCGTGGCGGAGAACGAGCGCGCCATGCTCTACGGCATCTTGGACGTGTCGCTGTGCCCGGAGACGCTGGTGGCGCAAGTGCCGATGTACCAGGCCATCGCCGCCCGCCTGCCCCGTCCCGCCACCTGGTGCTGCACGCCGCTGTCCCGCACCCGGCGCACCGCGGAGGCGATCTTCGCCGCCGGCTATCCGGCCCAAGACCTGCACGTGGTGCCCGGCCTGATTGAGCAGAACCTCGGCAGCTACCAGGGCCTGGTCCATGCCGCGCTGCCGCCGCTGCTACAGGCCCCCGCCCACCCGTTCTGGCCGCTCGCCGGCAACGAATGCCCGCCGGAAGGGGAAAGCATGGCCGAGGTTCTGGTGCGGGTCGGCGCTGCCCTAGACGCCCTGGTGACGGACCATGCTGGCCAGGATGTGGTGATCGTCAGCCATGGCGGCGCCATCCGGGCGGCGGTGGCCCACGCGCTGCGTCTCGACGCCGACCAGGCGCTGCACTTGTCGGTGCAAAACCTGTCGCTCACCCGGCTGGACCACCTGCCGGAAGGCTGGCGCATCGGCTGCGTGAACGAGTTGCCGGGAGTGTAGCAGGCAGCCGACCCCAGAAGCCTTCCTCATCGGCATCTTCTAGGAGCAGACCATCGTCTAGGTTGGCGAACGGCGTGGGCGGCGTCGCCTTGCGCTCCGCTTGCTGTTCAAAGCTTGCGAACACCCGCCATCATCCTGATTGGGTTCCTGAGGCAACGGAAGCACGGCCAGACAATAGCTCGACCGCTGCCCCCAGCAGCGCCGGATCGCCGACGGCGAGGGTGCAGCCATCCCCGTCGGGGTGCATCGGCTGCCCGGCCCAGTCGGTCATCCGCCCGCCTGCGCCCTCGATGACCGGCACCAGCGCCGCCCAGTCCCACACCTGAAGTCCGGGCTCCGCGATCACGTCTATGCCGCCCAGCGCCAGCAACCCATAGGCGTAACAATCCCCACCCCACGACGTCCGCTGCGTCGCGGATTGCAGCCTACGCCACGCCACCGTCTGCGCCGGAGTGAAGATTTCGGGCGCGGTGCAGGATAGCTCTGCCGTAGCCAGAGCGGGGCAGGGTCGGCATCCCGCACGGCCATGCCTGCCGCGGAACTGGGTGGCCCGGCCTGTCGCGCCGACCCAGCGCTCCCCCGTCACGGGCTGGTCTATCACGCCCAGGATCGGCGCCGGGCCGTCCATCAGCGCCACTAGGACGCCAAAAGTCGGTCGCCCCGTGATGAAGGCGCGGGTGCCATCGACCGGGTCCAGCACCCAGCGCAGCCGCGCGCCGGGACGGTCGAGGCCGCCTTCCTCGCCCAGGATGCCATGGTCGGGGAAGCGCTGGGCCAGGTAGGCGCGCATTGCCGCCTCGGCCGCACGGTCGGCGACCGTGACCGGGCTGCTATCGCCTTTCAGGTCGGCGGCCACGCCTTGGCGGTAGTGCGGTAGGATGGCAGCGCCGGCCAGGTCCGCCGCCGCTTCGGCCGCCGCAATCAGGTCATCCAAGGCACGGGATCACTTGCAACTCCGTCAAGTTTGGCCATCGCAGGGTGCGGGGCCGGGCAGCAACTGGACTGCCACGTGGCCGCATGTCAGCAATGATGGACTGCAACGGCGTGGTAGGGCCACCTTTCTCCCTCACCCTCCGGAAGGAGGTCGGGGTGAGAAGACTCTGAGGGCTGCCCCTGCCTGTTTCCAACCGCATTTCGACAAAGCTTGCGGCCGTCCACTGTGCAACCAAGCCCCCTCATCCCAATCCTCGCCCGAAGGCGAAGGGAGTGTTGGACGGCGTCTTAGCGTGTTGTCCCAGTTGCCGGCGTATCAGCCTGGGCGCGGCTTGCGGGGGCGGACACTGGGCCTTGCGGCTTCGTTACCCCACTCGGATCGTTGGCCGGCGTCGCGGCGCTTGGCGGCAGTTCCCGCACGTTGCCGGGCTGCTGGCCCTGGTTCTGCTGCGCCTGCGACTGATACTGCGTCGGACTAGGCTGGGTCACTTGCTGGCCTGACACCTGGCCTGTGCCGGTGCTGCCGCTGACCGGCCCTTGCGGCTTGGTAGCGCCCGCGGTGTCTCCCGTGCGCGGCGTGCCGCCCGACGGCCCGAGGTTGCTGACGTTAGCGGGTTGCTGGCTCTGGTTCTGCTCCGCTTGCGGCGAGCCAAGGTTAGGCGCCGGGCCAGACATTGACGGCTGGCCATTGGACTGGGTCATGGACGGCTGCTGTGTTTGCGCCGGCGCCGGCGTTGCAAGCAGAGCGACGGAAAGCAGGGTGACAGGCATAGATAGGACGGCGGCAATGCGGACCATATCGGCAGTCTCCGGTGTGGGGTTGCTGGCCGCCGCGGCGTTGCGCCGGCCCGTGCGCCCGCCTAAAGCTGCCGGCACACCATGCCCCATCATACGCACCAGCGCCGCGCCGGGTTCACGGCCCCGGCATGACGCCCATCATCGTGATCCCCTCCCGCATGGCATCCACCCGCCTGCCCGGCAAGCCGCTGGCCCTCATCGCCGGACGCGCCATGATCCTGCACGTGCTGGACCGCGCCCGGGAGGCCGACATCGGCCCGGTCGCCGTGGCCTGTGCGGACGAGGAGGTTGCCACGGTCGTCCGCAACGACGGCGGAACGGCCATCATGACCGACCCGTCGCTGCCGTCCGGCTCCGACCGCGTTCACGACGCCTTGGCGGCGCTGGACCCGCAGGGCCGGCACGACGTGGTCGTCAACCTGCAGGGCGACCTGCCGACCATCCCCGCCCTGCAGCTGCGCGCCGTGCTGCAGCCGCTGTCCGACCCCGGCATAGACATCGCCACCCTGGTCGCCCCGATCCTGACGGCCGAAGAAGCCGCGGCGCCCTCGGTCGTCAAGGCCGCCTGCGCCTTCGACCGCGGCCGGGCAGTGTCGCCGGCGCTGTACTTCTCGCGCGCCGCCATCCCGGCCGGCGACGGGCCGTTGTGGCATCATATCGGCATCTATGCCTACCGCCGGGCGGCGCTCGCCCGCTTCGTCGCACTGCCGGAGTCTCCGCTGGAGCGGCGGGAACATCTGGAGCAGCTCCGCGCGCTGGAGGCCGGGATGCGGATCGCCTGCGCCCGGGTGGACCACGCCCCCTTCGGCGTGGACACGCCTGAGGATCTAGAGCGCGCCCGCGCCATATTGGGACATACATGAGCAAGATCGCCTTCCAGGGCCTGCCTGGCGCCTACTCGCACCTGGCCTGCCGGACCGCCTACCCGGACCACGATCCCATGCCCTGCGACAGCTTCGAGACCGCGATGGCCGCCGTGCGCGACGGGACCGCCGGGCTTGCGATGCTGCCGTGCGAGAACAGCCTTGCCGGCCGCGTCCCCGACATGCACACCCTGCTGCCCGGCAGCGGCCTGCATCTGGTCGGCGAGCACTTCCAGCGCGTCGAGCACTGCCTGCTCGGCCCGCCTGGCGCGACGCTTTCGGGGGTCCGCCGGGTCCACTCGCACTCCGTGGCACTCAGCCAAGTCCGCAACATCCTCCGCGAGTTGCATGCCGAGCCGGTGATCGAGGCCGACACCGCCGGGGCCGCCAAGCTGGTCGCGGGCTGGAACCGGCCGGAGGATGCGGCGGTGGCATCGTCGCTCGCCGCCGAAATCTACGGCCTGCAGGTCCTGCGCGCCAACGTGGAGGACGCCGCCCACAACACCACCCGCTTCTACGTCGCGGCGCTGCATCCGCAGACGCCGCCCGCGGATGCGCCCGATGTGATGACCACCTTCGTCTTCCGTGTCCGCAACGTGCCGGCGGCGCTGTACAAGGCGCTGGGCGGCTTCGCCACCAACGGCGTGAACATGAGCCGGCTGGAAAGTTACATGCTGGGCGGGCAGTTCACCGCGACGCAGTTCATGTGTGACGTGGACGGCCACCCGGACCAGCCGCCGCTGCGCCGGGCAATGGACGAGCTGGCGTTCTTCTCGCGAGAGATACGTGTGCTGGGCGTGTATCCCCGGGCGGCGTTCCGGGGGCGGACCGGCGGGGATTGACGGGCTTGGAGCACCGGCATTAATCGCCGATGTTGGACGGGCACTGCAGCATGGCGCCGACAGATAGCCACAGGTCCCGGCCTGAGCGGGTCGCGTTTGCGGGCTTCGCGTTGAAGGCAATCGCACCGTTCGAGACCTGCGGCGTTCCTGGCAAGCTCTTGAATCCTCCAATTGCACGCCTTGAGGATCGACATGCCCAACCTTGGCCGCACGACCACCCTCACCTTCGACTGCTACGGCACCCTGATTGATTGGGAGACAGGCACGATAGCATCCTTGCGGCCCTTGCTGGCCCGGCACGGCGTCAAGCTCTCGGATGACGAGATCATCACGATCTTCCAGGATCTCGAAGAACCGCTCTGCCGTCCGCCGTTCCGGCCCTATAAGGCGGTGCTCGCGGGCGTCGTGGAGGAGTTCGGACAGCGTTTCGGCTTCCCGGTCGGCGCCACGGAGCGGGATCTGCTCGCATCCTCGATCCCATCGTGGCAGCCCTTTCCAGATACGGTGCAGGCGTTGCGCGCCCTCGACCGCCGTTACAGGCTCGCCATCATATCGAACATTGACGACGACCTGTTCGCCGCCACAGCCCGGCAGCTTGAAGTCCCGTTCGAGACCGTCGTCACTGCCGAGCAGGCCCGCTGCTACAAGCCGGACGCCGCCATCTTCGAACAGGCCCTCCGGCGCCTTGGGGTGGAGCTAGGGTCTGTCACGCACGTCGCCGAGGGCGCTTCAGAGATCGCGCCTGCGCGGCAACTCGGCTGCGCGACGGTCTGGGTGCGCCGGAACGGACGCTCCGCAAGGCTGCTGACCGAGGCGCCAGACGTCGAAGTGCCAGACCTGCACTCCCTGCTGGCCCGCATGGACGTTAACGCGGCCCCCTGATCCGCCCCGTGCGCCCAAATCCGCGGCAGCATCCATTTTGCCGGATGCCCGGGTGCTGGCATCGCATTCCCGGGTGCCGGTCCGGGAAGCGGCCTGGCGGGACCTGAGCCGGCGCCGGGTATGGGTTCGAACGGCACTGTGCTGGGGTACGCCGGACGCCCACTTCAAGCCGTCAACTCCTCCGGCCCCACGACAGCACGGCCGCGCAGCCCGTCGTCGCCGCTTGGCTCTGCTCAGAATGTTTTAAGCAATTGCCGTCACACTTCCCGGAGCAACACCCGATCCGGAGAAGACTTGATGTTTGGCTTCAAAGCTCAGCGAAACCCAACCCTGACCGCGCTCAGCCAGTCTTTGGCCATCATCGAGTTCGACCCTCGCGGGACGATACTTACCGCAAATCCAAACTTCTGCGCCGCGATGGGGTATGAGCTGTCCGAGCTCGTGGGACAGCACCATAGCATGTTCGTGGACCCTGAGTATGCGCGCAGCCCGGACTACCGGGAGTTCTGGGCCAAGCTCGGACGCGGCGAGTTCGACGCCCAGGAATACAAGCGGATCGGCAAGGGTGGCCGGGAGATCTGGATTCAGGCCTCCTACAATCCGGTCAAGAACTCCCGAGGCGTTGTGACCAAGGTCATCAAGCAAGCGACGGACATCACCGGCGAGAAGCTGAGGATTGCGGAGGTTGACGCAAAGCTGGAGGCGATCTCCCGGGTTCAGGCCGTCATCGAGTTCAACGTCAAGGGCGAGGTAATCACCGCGAACGAGAACTTCCTGAAAACGCTGGGCTACCGCCTCGACGAGATCAGGGGCCAGCACCATCGCATGTTCGTCGAACCAAGCCACGCGCAATCGCCAGAGTATCGTGAGTTCTGGAGCAAGCTGAACGGCGGCGACTACGTTGCCGGGGAGTTCAAACGGGTCGGCAAGGGCAGCAAGGAAGTCTGGCTCCAGGCGTCCTACAACCCGATCTTCGACATGAACCGCCGGGTCACCAAGGTGGTGAAGTTCGCGACGGACGTGACCGGCCGGGTGCAGGCCGTGGCCGAGATCGGCGCGGCAATGGAGGGGCTGGCGGCCGGCGACCTCACCTACCGCATCGAGACCGCTTTGCCTGAGGCCTTTGAAAAGCTCCGGTCTGATCTGAACGCTGCCATCGCGCAGATGCAGGCAGCGATGCAGGCCATCGCCGGCAACGTGGGCGGCATCCGCTCCGGCACGAACGAGATCACCCAGGCTGCCGACGACCTGTCGCGCCGGACCGAGCAGCAGGCTGCCAGCCTGGAGCAAACGGCGGCGGCGCTTGATGAGATCACTGCAACGGTTCGCCGGACGGCCGAAGGGGCCAAGCAGGCGCGCGTAGTGGTATCCAAGACCAAGACGGATGCGGAGCACTCCGGCGAGATCGTCCGTCAGGCCGTCGCGGCCATGGGGGGCATCGAGCAATCGTCACAGCAGATCAGCCAGATCATCGGGGTGATTGACGAGATCGCGTTCCAGACGAACCTGCTGGCGCTGAACGCCGGCGTCGAGGCGGCGCGGGCCGGGGACGCCGGGCGTGGCTTCGCGGTGGTGGCGAGCGAAGTGCGGGCGCTGGCCCAGCGCTCCGCCGAGGCAGCAAAGGAGATCAAGGCGTTGATCTCGGCCTCGGCACAGCAGGTCGGTTCGGGGGTGAAGTTCGTCGGTGAAACCGGTGAGGCGCTTTCGCGCATCGTGGCCCAGGTCGCCGAGATCAACAGCGCGGTGGTGGAAATCGCCAGCGCAGCCCAGGAACAAGCGACGGGCCTGGCCGAAGTCAACACCGCCGTGAACCAGATGGACCAAGTGACGCAGCAGAACGCCGCCATGGTGGAGCAGAGCACGGCCGCTTCCCACGCGCTTGCCGGGGAAGCCGACGAACTCGCCCGTCTCATGAGTCGCTTCCAGCTTGGGCAGGAGGAGGGGGGCATGCCCGCGAATGTCGAGCCGCTGCGCCGTCCAGCTAAAGCTGCGCCACGCCCGGCCAAGCCCGCCGCTGCCCTGAGGGTCGTCGCACAGGGTGGCCGGGGCCGCGACTCCACCGCACGCAAGCTCGTGGCCGCCGCTGCCGAGGAAGGCTGGCAAGAGTTCTGACGCCGATATGGCGGCCTGCTGGACCCGGCGGGCCGCCGTCACGCAATCATCACC
>CAXTCI010000078.1:5429-10761 GCA_964242325.1 uncultured Acetobacteraceae bacterium | reverse complement strand
CCTCCCCAGCCACGTCAGGACACATCCATGCAAGATCCGTCAGATCACGGCCGTGAGCTGATCTCATTCCGCATCGGCGAGCAGGAGTTCTGCATCGGCGTCGACGTCGTGCGGGAAATCCGCGGCTGGATCCAAGCCACTCCGCTGCCGCATGCGCCGTCCTACGTGCGCGGGGTCATCAACCTGCGCGGCGCGGTGCTGCCGATCATCGACATGGCCGAACGCCTCGGTCTGCCTGCCTCTGAGCCGACGCCGCAGCACGTCATCATCGTCGCCGAAATCGGTGCCGAAATGGTTGGGCTGCTGGTAAGCGCGGTGTGCGGCATCCTGACCGCCACCGAGCAGATGATCCAGCCCACGCCTGACATCGCTTCCGGCTCATCCAAGGCCTTCGTACAGGGCCTGCTCACCATTGAAGATAGGATGATCGGCCTGCTATGCGCCGAGACACTCGTCTCGCGCCACCTGCACGTACAGCAGCTCGAACCCGCCTGAACAACACTCCGACGGGAAGAACGACAAACGACAGCCAGACCATTGATCGGGCAGTGCGTCATCAGGCTGGGGCGTCGCGGGTGGCTTGCAACTGATCAGGTCCTCGCCTTGCAAACGCGACACCAACGCCTGGTTTTATTATTGCAGAACAGTCACTCGGTGTCGCAGCCGCAGGAAACGCCGGGTTCGGGCCAGGCAGGCGCGGTTGTGCGGACGGTCCGGCTATCCAGCTGGAACTCGGGCCGCGCCGTCTCGCCTGTCCTCCTCGCGCATGGTTCCTCGCTGGCGACTGCCGAAGCAGCAACTTTAGCGGCGCCCTGCTACCGTACGGACTGACCGAAGCCGGGGTCTGTCTTCGTGTCGCGGACCCGGTGCATCTGGCTGCGCTGCGTCATGGCGCCGGAGGCCGTTCGGCAGGGGTGGCAAGCGGCGGGGCTGGCCGTGCCCTGCGGCGCAGCCGGCGCAGCCACAGGCTGAGCCAGCGTCGGCTGATCCGCAGCTTCTGGTCGAAATCGGTGGGTGTTTCGCGCCGGAGCGTCTGAGTTACGACCACGCTATGCCGCTGCGCCGCACGCAGCAGCCGCAGGTGGTCGGCGAGACGGTCGCGGAAGATCGCCTCGTCCGCGCCGGTTTCCTGCAGCTCCACCAGTGCCTCCGCCTGGGAGACGAGGTTGCGGACGGCACTGTAGTACTCGATCACCTGGACCGCGGCCCGGGTCGAGAACAGCCCGACATTGCCGGATACGTTGTTGAACACCGACATGTCGGCGTTGCTCATGCGAACCTTTGGCAGGCGATATGTCCGAAGATCGCTCATTCCCGAGCGGAACGAGCCGTAGTATTGGCGCGACCGGCTTTCCAACGCCTTGATCTCCGCCAAGAGCGACAGCCCGTAAGTCCGTCGCTGCCGCTGCCGCTGGCGGCTGTAGTTCATGAGCGTGCCGACGTAGCCGGTGAAGACGCTGACCCCGGCTGACAGCACGACCGTCATGACCGAGACGTCTGCCATTCTCTCACCCTAGACCAATGGAGGCGCGACGATAGCAGGGTTCACACGTCATTGAACCGACGCCGCAATCCGCATGCGGCTGCTAGTGAATGTACAGAGATCATTCTGTTGACCTCGGCCGGGCATAGCTCAGCCATGACAATAGATATGCGAGCTCTGGACTGCGGACGTCCACTCCAAGAAGGCCAACAACGGCCAGACAAGATGCCAATTGCTCAGATGTCCGCAGTCAACGCCTCGATTCAGCTCAGCCCAGCTCTGCTTGACATGAACGGCTGCGGAAATGATGGTCTGCGCCAGCCAGCCGCGAGCGGGACTGTCTGCAGGCCGCGCCGCATGTTGCATCGTATCTGCAACAACACTGGGAACGTTTTGAAACGCGCGTGACGGAGGCTGGGACGTAATGGCTGAACAGGGATTGACCGCTGATACGAATGCCTCGCCTGCAGAGTCCAATGCGGGTGTCGTTCCGGCGCCAACATGCACCTTGGTGATCTTTGGGGCCGGCGGCGATCTGACCAAGCGACTGCTGATGCCTGCGCTCTACAACCTTTCCGGCAGCCGGCTCCTCCCGGACGCCTTCAAGGTCATTGGCGTTGACCGGGTGCAGCAGAGCGATGACGACTGGCGCCGCGGCCTGACCGAGACCATGCAATCGTTCACCAAGGACAAGACCGCCGAGTTCTATACGCCGAAGCTCGACGATGCCGCCTGGGGCTGGGTGCAGCAGCGGCTGGCCTACATGCCGGGCGATTTCAGCCAGGATGAGACCTTCGCCCGCATCGGCAAGGCGATCGGCGAGGGCAGCGCCGTATTCTACCTCGCCGTTGCCGCGCGGTTCTTCGCAACCGTGGCCGAGGGGCTTGGCAAGGCCGGCCTGCTGAAACAAAGCGGCGACCAGTTCCGCCGCCTGGTGATCGAAAAGCCGTTCGGCGCCGACCTGCCGTCGTCGCAGGCGCTCAACGCGAGCATCCTCAAACAGGCCGACGAAAGCCAGGTCTTCCGCATAGATCATTTCCTGGGCAAGGAAACGGTGCAGAGCATCATGGCCGTGCGCTTCGCCAACGGCATGTTCGAACCGACCTGGCGGCGGGAATACATTGACCACGTCCAGATCACCGCCGCGGAGACGGTCGGCGTGGAGGAGCGCGGCGCCTTCTACGAGCCGACCGGGGCGTTGCGCGACATGGTGCCCAACCACCTGTTCACCCTGCTGTGCACAGTCGCCATGGAGCCGCCCAACTCATTCGACGCCGAGGACGTGCGGACTGCGAAGGCCAGCGTGGTCGAGGCAATCCGTCCGATCCAAACCGATGCGGCCGTGCGTGGGCAATATTCCGCCGGCGAGGAGTTCGGCCATCCGGTTCCCGCCTATCGCAGCGAGCCGCATGTGGCGCCCGACAGCCGGACCGAGACGTATGTGGCGTTGCGGGTGGACATCGAGAACTGGCGCTGGGCCGGCGTTCCCTTCTACCTGCGCACCGGCAAGCGCCTGGCGGGCCGCCGCACCGAGATTTCCGTACACTACAAGCCCGCGCCGTATCGCATGTTCCGTGACACGCCGGTCGAGCAGACCACCGCGAACGTGGTGCGGCTCATGATTGATCCGACGCAGGGGATCGAAAGCGAGTTCGACGCCAAGGTGCCGGGGCCGGTGATGAAGCTCGGCCGGGTCGCGAGCTCGATGCGCTACTCGACGTTCTTCAAGGAGCAGCCGAACGTCGGCTACGAGACGCTGCTGTATGATTGCATGATGGGCGATGCGACGCTGTTCCAGCGCGCCGACAATGTGGAGGCGGGCTGGCGCGCGGTCGAGCCGCTGCTCGAATCCTGGGGGCGCGGCGAAGGCGAGGTGGAGCAATATGCGGCGGGCAGCCAGGGCCCTGCGGGCGCGGACCAACTGCTGGCCCGCGACGGCCGCCAGTGGCTCAAGCTGGAGGAGTAGGGCGGACCGGGCAGGCAATAGGCGGTGCAATGCCGGCCAAGCCCGGCATATACGTTCACTCTGGGGTAGCGGAGGGTATCGCACTGTTCGTCGTGCTTGGCCCTCCGCAGTCTTAGCAAGAACCCGGCCCCATCGAGCCACTGGGTTCGTCACGGTCCCACCTGCTGCTAAAAAGCTGACCTGAGCGGCGTGGCGCCGCCGTCGTCCTGGTGCAGTCCCGACGCTCCGGGTGTGGTCACGTCGCTTCCTTGCCCTTCGCTGCCTGCCGCAGTCCCGCAGCGCCCGTATCCATCAGCCGTGCACCGCGCGCATAAAACAGCCAGGCCGACACCCATTGCACGTAGACCAGCACGCGGTTGCGCAGCCCCACAAGCAGCAGCAGGTGGACGCAACTCCAGAGCAGCCAGGCCGGAAAGCCCGTGAGCTTCATGTGCGGTAAGCTGGCGACCGCGGCCGAGCGGCCGACGATGGCCAGGCTGCCCTGGTCCTTGTAGTGGAACGGTCCCGGGCTTGCCGTGCCGACAACGCGCGCGGCGATCAGCCGCCCGACGTAGCGTCCCTGCTGCTTGGCCACCGGCGCAACGCCGGGCAGCGGATGGCCGCCGTCACCGTCGAAGCTGGCCACATCGCCGATGGCGAACACCTCTGGGTGGCCTTCGATCGAGCAGTCCGGACCCACCTGCACTGCGCCGTGCTTGCGTGCCTGGGCGCCGAGCCACTTCGCCACGGGCGTTGCTGCCACGCCCGCGCACCAGAAAACGTTGGCGCAGGCGATACGCTCGCCGCCAGCGATGACGCCGTCTGCGTCCAGACGTTCGACTTGCACGCCGGTGCGCACCTCGACCCCAAGCTGCTCCAGCCGCGTGCGCGCGTAGCCGCGCAGCCGGTCCGGGAACCCGGCCAGCAGGTCGGGACCGCCCTCGAATAGCACCACCCGCGCCTGATCCGGACGGATGCGGCGGAAGTCCCGCGCCAGGCTATAGCGCGCCATTTCACGGATCGAGCCGGCCAGCTCCACGCCGCTGGCGCCGCCCCCGACCACCGCGAACGTCAGCAGGCGCTGGATTTCTGCCGGGTCGGTGCGGCTCTCGGCCCACTCGAACGCGCCGAGCAGCCGCTGCCGCAGCATTTCGGCGTCCTGCAGGCTCTTGAGCCCGGTCGAATGCTCGGCCCAATCGGCATGCCCGAACCAAGTCGATGCGGCGCCGGTCGCGAGCACGAGATAGTCGTAGGTGATCTGGCCGATACCTGGCACGGACACGGTGCGCGCCGCCGTATCCACCCCGTCCACTTCGCCAAGCAGCACCTCGACGTTCGGATACCGGGCAAAGATGGAGCGGATCGGTGCGGCGATGTCGGACGGCGCCAGCGCGGCCGTCGCCACTTGGTAGAGCAGCGGCTGAAACAGATGGTGGTTGTTGCGGTCTATCAGCACGACGTCGACTGCGGCTCGGGTCAGGGCGTGCACGGCGTTCAGGCCGCCGAACCCGGCGCCGACCACCACCACACGGGGACGGATGCTTGTCATGACGGCACGCTTTCAGACCTTCCTGTAACACACGGGCCCACAAACCCGCTTGTTGATGCAGGCGGTGTTGCCCCGACGATTCGAGGTCTGGCCTTGGTCATGCAACAAAATCCATCATCAATGCACAAATTCGAATCAGAAGAATCACCTTGCTTGCCAACAACGTAACGTCTGTTTGGCTTTCGGCAGTTATCGCCCGGCTGCCGTACTACGGTTCCAACAAGTTGCGGCAACTCGCTTTCGCGCGCGAATGACAAAAATGTTCGCTGTGCTTGGCAGCGGTCCAGGGCGTCGGCAGAATGGCGGTCCCGGTCTGGCGGTCCCGGTCTGGCGCCCCGTCGCATGGGGCATATCA
>CAXTCI010000078.1:1813-5329 GCA_964242325.1 uncultured Acetobacteraceae bacterium | reverse complement strand
TGGCGGTCCCGGTCTGGCGGTCCCGGTCTGGCGCCCCGTCGCATGGGGCATATCAGACTTAGGTCCCATGCCGGTCTGCAAGCCGCCCGCTCCCACCGGGATCGCCGCACGCGGCGGCAGGTCCGGTCCAGCGTCGCCAATTCGACATTTCGGATGTTCACGATGCCGGGTGCATAGCCATCTGTCACCCTGCAGGGGTGGAGGAGCGAGGCTTGAACATGGCTACTCGGATATGAGAAGGGGTGCTGCCATTTACGAGACGCCCAAACCTGTGGAGGGTCGGCTTCTGTCCATTATGAGGCATTGCATGCGTGTCTTGCTGGCCTGGCGCACACGCCCATGAAGCGCCGCCTCGTTTACACCTCCGGCCTAGCCGTTGCCGCCGTGCTCGCTGCGGCCGTCGCGCTGGCTTGGCGGCCGGCCATCGCCGGCATCGCCCCACCGCCCCGGACGGCATTCCCGTCTGCCGATGTCGGGCGAGGCGCCGCGCTGGCGGCGGTTGGTGACTGCTCGGTGTGCCACACCTCCGATGGTGGCCGGCCGTATGCCGGCGGGCGCGGCCTGGAAACGCCCTTCGGCACCGTTTACGTCACCAACATCACGCCGGACCCGGACACCGGCATCGGCCGCTGGTCCGAAGACGCGTTCCGCCGCGCAATGCGGGACGGCATCAGCCGCGATGGGCGGCATCTGTATCCGGCGCTGCCATATCCGCACTTTACCCGGGCGACGGACACCGACATCGGCGCGCTGTATGCCTTCTTGATGACGCGGCAGCCGATCCGGGCGGTCGCACCCGCGAACAAGCTGCCGTTCCCGCTGGACGTGCGCGCCACACTGGCCGGTTGGAACCTGCTGTTCTTGCGCCCCGGTGCCTGGACGCCCGACCCGGCACACACGCCGGAATGGAACCGCGGCGCCTATTTGGCCGAGGCAATCGGCCACTGCGGTGCCTGCCACACTCCGCATAACGCCCTCGGGGCCGAGCGGGACAGCCAGGCGCTGGCCGGCGGCGTCGCCGAGGGATGGGCAAGCCACCCGTTGCAGGGCGCATCCCCCGCGCCCCGGCCCTGGACCGTGGACGAACTGACCGAGTACCTGGCGACCGGCCTCGCGTCGCAGCACGGTGCGGCGGCGGGTCCCATGATCGCCGTCACTCGCGAGCTGTCGCATGTTCCCCCGGCCGACGTGCGCGCCATCGCCGTTTACGTCGCCTCGCTCATGCCGCAGCCGCCGCCCGAGGCAGAACCGCGCCAGGACGCCGCCGCCAACACCCTGTTCGAGGGAGCCTGCGCCGCCTGCCATGCGGCGAACGCGCCGATGACGCGTGACGGCGCGCCCTCGCTCGCACTCAGTTCGACCGTCAACGCCGGCAGCCCGCGCAACACCATCCGCGTCATCCTGAACGGCCTGCCGCAGCGGGAGGACGCGCCGTCGCCGTACATGCCCGGCTTCGGTGCATCCCTATCGGATGAGCAAGTGGCTGAGCTCGTGCGCCACGTCCGCGCCCGTTACAGCAGCAATCCACCCTGGACCGGCGTCGAGGCCGAAGTCGCCGCGGCAAGGGCGGAGGAGGCCAAGCAATGATCACCCTCACGGTCAACGGGGAAGCCCGCGTCGTGGACGCCGACCCAGGGACACCGCTGCTTTACGTGCTGCGCGACGACCTCGGCCTGAACGGGGCCAAGTTCGGCTGCGGCCTGGGCCAGTGCGGCAGCTGCACCGTCCTGCTGGACGGGAAGGCCGTGTTTTCCTGCCTGCTGCCGGTCGCGGCGCTGCCGGGCCGGCAGATACGCACGGTCGAGGGCCTGGGCACCGCAGAGGCCCCCGGCCCGGTGCAGCGGGCCTTCATCGAGGAACAGGCGGCCCAGTGCGGCTACTGCATCGCCGGCATGGTGGTGCGCGCCCACGCCCTGCTGGACGCCAACCCGGCGCCGAGCGATGCCGAGATACGCGAGCATATGTCGCCCAACCTGTGCCGCTGCGGCACCCATGCCCGCATCCTGCGCGCGGTGCATCGGGCCGCCGCCGCCATGGGGCACGCAAGCCGATGAGCGCCGGCATGCCCGACCTGCTCCCTGGCAACCTGTCCCGGCGCGGCCTGCTTGGCGCAGGCGGCGCCTTGGTCGTGTCCTTCACCCTGGCCCGCGTCGCCCGTGCCGACGAGCAAGGCGGATCACCCCCCGCGGCCACCCCGGCGCCACTGCCGGGTAGCCTGAAGGAAACCCCGGAACTTGATGCCTGGATCAGGGTCGCCGGGGACGGCGGCATCGAGGTGTTCACCGGCAAGGCGGAACTGGGCCAGGGCTTGAAAACGGCGCTGCTCCAGGTCGCCGCCGAGCAGCTCGACGTTGCACCGGACCGCCTGCGCCTGGTCACCGCGGACACCGGCCGCACGCCGAACGAGGGTTTTACCGCCGGCAGCCACTCCATGCAGGACAGCGGGACGGCGATCATGAACGCTGCCGCCCAGGTGCGCGAGCTGCTGGTGGGCGCCGCCGCCGGCCAGTTCGGCCTGGCGGCGGAGAGCCTGCAAACCGCGGACGGCGCGGTCCATGCGCCGGACGGGCACTCGGCGTCGTATGGCGACCTCGCCGCCGGCCTGTCGCTGCACGTGCCGGCCCGGCCGGACGGGCGTCTCAAGGACCCGGCGACCTACCGGGTGATCGGCACGCCGCTGCCGCGTGTGGACATTCCGGCCAAGGTCACGGGCGGGGCCGCCTACATCCAGGACATGCGCCTGCCGGGGATGCTGCACGCCCGCGCCGTGCGCCAGCCCAGCCCCGGGGCAATGCTCCGCGCGTTCGACGCCGGACCGGTCGAGCACATGCCGGGCGTGGTGGCCGTCGTGCGGCAGGGCAGCTACCTCGCCGTGGTCGCGGAACGCGAATGGCAGGCCGTGCAAGCGTGGCGTGCGCTGTCCGCCGCGGCCCAGTGGGACGAAACAGCCACCTTGCCCGACCAGAACGACATCGCCGCGACGATCCGCGGCCTGCCGGGCCGCGACATCGAGGTGCTGCACTGGACTGGCGCAGCCGAAGTGCCGGTCCGGCGGCTGCGGGCCAGCTACACCAAGCCCTATGGGATGCACGGCTCCATCGGCCCGTCCTGCGCGCTCGCCCAGGCCGACGGCGGCAGCGTGACAGTCTGGACCCATACGCAGGGCGTTTATCCCCAGCGCGACGCGCTTGCCGAGCTGCTGCGCCTGCCGCCGGAGCAGGTGCGCTGCATCCATGTCGAGGGGGCCGGCTGCTACGGCCACAACGGCGCCGATGACGTCGCGGCGGATGCGGCGCTGATCGCCCGCGCCGTGCCGGGCCGCCCGATCCGCGTGCAGTGGATGCGCGAGCAGGAGAACACGAGCGAGCCGTTCGCCCCCGCCATGGTCGCCGAGGCGGCGGCGGCGCTGGACGCCGAGGGCCGCATCGTTGACTGGGATTACGGCGTGTGGAGCAACACCCATAACCGCCGGCCCAACAAGGGTGGCCTGTTCATCCAGAACGCCGCGCTGCCCGA
>CAXTCI010000078.1:0-1713 GCA_964242325.1 uncultured Acetobacteraceae bacterium | reverse complement strand
GGCGCCATGATCCAGTCGGCAAGCTGGACCCTGTATGAGCAGGTCCGGTTCGACCGGCGCCACATCACCAGCCGGGACTGGAGCGGCTACCCGATCCTGCGCTTCCCGGCGGTGCCGGAAAGCATCGAGGTCATCATCGCGGACCGGCCCGGGATGCCGTTCCTGGGCACGGGCGAGGCCGGGCAGGGGCCGATGGCCGCCGCAATCGCCAACGCCGTGCATGACGCCGCGGGGGTCCGCCTGCGGGACCTGCCATTGTCGCAGACTCGGGTGAAGGATGCGGTCGGAGTTTGAAGCCTATCCAGATCGGTGACGTCGGCCTGACCGGTGCGGATTGCTGTCCGGAGATCAGTCTGCCCTGCCGATGGCTGGGCGCCCCGCGGACATCCACCTCGGCAAGGTGCTCCCTGACAGAGACGGCGCCCCTCCTGCGATAGCACACCCGGTCACCCGCCGCTGTGGTCGGCCTCCTGGCTGACCATCGAGGGTACGCATCCGTGCTGGCTGCCGCACCCGGAACCCGGCATACTCTCCGGCAGCAGCCAGGGAGGGCCAGCGATGAGCGAGCAAGTGGCGGACCGCCTGGTTACTCCCGCACCGGCAGGAACGCATCCGTGGCGCTGGTCGCCGCCGCGCAACACCTGGCTGATCCGGCTGTTCGACAACCGCTTGTTCCTGGCGGCGCTGTGCCTGTTCCCGGCGCTGGGGCTGCTGCTGGTGTTCCTGACCTACCCGCTGGGCCTGGGCATCTGGCTCGCCTTCACCGACACGCGCATCGGGCGCGCCGGCGTGTGGGTAGGGCTGGAGAACTTCCAAAGCCTGTGGGACGACCGCATCTTCTGGCTGTCGGTCACCAACACCCTGTTCTACACCGGCGTTGCGACGGTCGGGAAGTTCGGGCTGGGGCTGTGGCTGGCGCTGCTGCTGAACAACAACATCCCGTTCAAATCGTTGATACGCGCGATCGTGCTGGTGCCTTGGATCGTGCCCACCGTGCTGTCGGCCATCGCGTTCTGGTGGATCTACGACCCGCAGTTCTCGATTATTTCCTACGTGCTCAAGGTCGCCGGGCTGATCCACACGAATATAGATTTCTTGGGCACGCCCTGGCACGCGCGGCTCAGCCTGGTCGCGGCCAACATCTGGCGCGGCATCCCGTTCGTGGCCATCAGCCTGCTGGCCGGGCTGCAGACGATCTCGCCGTCGCTGTATGAGGCGGCGATGCTGGACGGGGCGACGCCGTGGCAGCGCTTCGTGAACGTGACCCTGCCGATGCTGATGCCGGTGCTGTCGGTCGTGCTGACGTTCAGCGTGCTGTTCACCTTCACCGACTTCCAGCTTGTGTATGCCATCACCCGCGGCGGGCCGGTGAACTCGACGCACCTGATGGCGACGCTGGCCTTCCAGCGCGGCATCCCCGGGGGGCAGTTGGGCGAGGGGGCGGCAATCGCCGTCGCTATGATCCCGTTCCTGGTGGCGGCGACCCTGTTCAGCTACTTCGGCCTGTCCCGGCGCAAGTGGCAGCAGGGAGGCAGCGATGATTAGGGTGACGCGGGTGCCTGCCTGCTGCTCCCTCTCCCTCCGGGAGAGGGCCGGGGTGAGGGGGCGGGCAAGCGCTGTCCTCACCTGTGTAGGGTCGTGGTCCCGCGGAACCGGCTGTTCTCCGCTCCGCAGCCAAGACCCCCTCACCCCGACCCTCTCCCGGAGGGAGAG
>CAXTCI010000077.1:0-22321 GCA_964242325.1 uncultured Acetobacteraceae bacterium | reverse complement strand
GGGTCGGTCATGCGGGTGTTGGTCATGTGGGTCTGCACCGCCGAGGCGCCGGGGTGGGCGGGACCGGCGCCCATGCCGCCGCAGATGGTTTCGTAGTACTGGCGGGTGGCGTCGCCGAATAGGACGTTGTTCATGGTGGCTTGGCTGCAGGCGAGGGTTCCCAGGGCGCCGAACAGGGCGTTGCAGGCGGCTTGGCTGACCTCGGTGTTGCCGGCGACTACGGCGGCGCCGGGAGCGGGGGATAGGAAGGTGCCCGGGGGCAGCACGATGCGGATGGGTTTTAGGCAGCCGTCGTTCAGGGGGATGTCCTGGCCGACCAGGCAGCGGAACACATACAGCACCACCGCACGCAGCACGGCGGGCGGAGCGTTGAAGTTGCCGGGGCGTTGCGGGCCGGTGCCGGTGAAGTCCACCGTCGCCGTTCGGGCCGCCTGGTCCACGGTTATGGCCACGTGCAGGGGGGTGCCGTCGTCCATGGCGTAGTCGAAGGCGCCGTCGCCGATGCGGGACAGCACGCGGCGCACCTCCTCCTCCGCATTGTTCATGACGTGGCGCATGTAGTCCTGCACGGTCTGCCAGCCGTAGGACTGGACGACGCGGCCCAACTCCTGCACGCCGCGCTCGTTGGCGGCGACCTGGGCCTTGATGTCGGCGACGTTCACGTCCGGGCTGCGTGCGGGGTAGCGGGCGCCGGATAGGAGGGCGCGGAACTCGGTTTCTCGGAATGTGCCGGCTTGTACTAGGAGGAAGTCGTCGATTACGACGCCTTCCTCTTCCAGGGTGCGGGAGCCTGGGGGGGTGCTGCCGGGGGTGGTGCCGCCGATGTCGGCGTGGTGGCCGCGGCTGCCGACGAAGAAGCGGATCGCGGTGCCGTCGCGGTCGAACACCGGGGTGATCACGGTGACGTCCGGCAAGTGGGTGCCGCCGTTGAACGGGTTGTTGAGGGCTACGACGTCGCCGGGCCGCAGGGTGGCGCCGCGGGAGCGGAGCACGGTCTTTACGCTTTCGCCCATGGCGCCGAGGTGGACGGGCACGTGCGGGGCGTTGGCGACCAGGTTGCCCCACGCGTCGAAGATGGCGCAGGAGAAGTCCAGGCGCTCCTTGATGTTCACGCTCATGGAGGTGTTTTGCAATACGGCGCCGGTCTGCTCGGCGACGTTCATGAATAGGTTGTTGAACAGTTCCAACAGTACGGGGTCGGCGCGTTCGGTGCCGGCGGCGATCCGGCTGGGGAGGGGTTCGGTGCGGCGTAGGATCATGTGGTTTTGCGGCGTGACCTCGGCGGTCCAGCCGGGCTCGATGACGGTGGTGGCGTTGGCTTCGCGGACCAGGGCCGGGCCGGGGAGGCGGTCGCCGGCTAGGAGGGCGGTGCGCTCGTAAACCGGCGTGGGGTGTTCGGCGGCGCCGGTCCACATGGGCACGGTGTCCACGGGGTCGGGGACGCCGCTGGTGCGGGGGGGTAGGGTTGGCTCCGTGATGGCCTCGCCGGGGGCGGTTGCCTCGACGGCGACGGCCTCGGCCACCACGGGGCGGCCTGGAGTGGCGAAGCCGAAGCGGGTGCGGTGCGCGGAGGTGAAGGCGTCCAGCGTTACGGTGGCGTCCTGCAGGGGGACGGGTAGGGCGGCCTCGGTGCCCTCGTAGCGCAGGTGGACGGTGCGGCGGACCTGGATGGCATCGGTGGCGGCGCCTTGGCTGGCTAGCTCGTCGGAGGCGGCGGCGGCGAGCTGATCGGCAAGTGCTTCCAGCGCCGGCATGGCGGCGGGGTCGAAGGGGCGCTCCACCGCCTGCTCCCGCAGGACTGTCTGGTCCGCTAGGCCCATGCCGTAGGCGGATAGCACCCCGGCGTAGGGGTGGATGAACACGGTTTCCATGCCCAGTTCGTCCGCGACCAGGCAGGCGTGCTGGCCGCCGGCGCCGCCGAAGCATTGCAGGGCGAACCGGGCGGCGTCGTGGCCTTTGGCGACGCTGACCTGCTTGATGGCGTTCGCCATGTTGGCGACGGCGACGCGGAGGAAGCCTTCTGCTACCGCCCGTGGGTCCTGGCGGGTGCCGGTGACCTGGGCCATCTGGTCCGCTAGGGCGGTGAAGCCGGCGAGGGCGGCGTCGCGGTCCAGGCGCTCGTTGCCGTTGGGGCCGAAGATCGGCGGGAAGTGCGCGGGCTGCAGCTTGCCGACGCAGACGTTGGCGTCGGTCACGGTCAAAGGGCCGCCGCGGCGGTAGCTGGCCGGGCCGGGGTTGGCGCCGGCGCTGTCGGGCCCCACGCGGATGCGGGCGCCGTCGAAGTGCAGGATGCTGCCGCCGCCGGCCGCCACGGTGTTGATCGCCATCATCGGGGCGCGCATGCGGACGCCGGCGACCTCGGTTTCGAAGGCGCGCTCGAACGCGCCGTCATACAGGGCCACGTCGGTGCTGGTGCCGCCCATGTCGAAGCCGATGATGCGGTCGAGGCCGGCCATGCCAGCCGTGCGGGCGGCGCCGACGATGCCGCCGGCTGGGCCGGAGAGGATGGCGTCCTTGCCGCCGAAGCGGTCGGCCTGGGCGAGGCCGCCGTTGCTTTGCATGAAGTAGAGGCGGACGCCGGAGAGTTCGGCTGAGACCTGCTCGACGTAGCGGCGCAGGATTGGGGATAGGTAGGCGTCTACGACCGTCGTGTCGCCGCGGGGCACCAGGCGGAGCAGGGGGCTGACCTCGTGGCTGACGGAGACTTGGGTGAAGCCGGCGGCGCGGGCCAGTTCGGCCAGGCGGTGCTCCATGGCGGGGTGCTGCCAGGCGTGGATCAGGGCGATGGCGCAGGCGCGGATGCCGTCGGCGTAGGCGGCCTGGAAGGCGGTGGTGGCGGCGGATTCGTCCAGCGGCTCCACCTCGGCGCCGTCCACGGCGACGCGGCCGGGTACCTCGGCGACGCGTTCGTGCAGCAGGGACGGCAGGCGCACGTCCAGGTCGAACAGGCGGGGGCGGGCCTGGTTGCCGATGCGGAGCAGGTCGGCGAAGCCCTGGTTCACCAGGAGCAGCGTGCGCTCGCCCTTGCGCTCAAGTAGGGCGTTGGTGGCTACGGTGGTGCCCATGCGGACCTGGTCCACTAGGCCGGGCGGGATTTGCTGGTCGGGAGCGAGGCCGAGCACCTGCTTGATGCCAGCTACGGCGGCGTCGCGGTAGCGGCCGGGGTTCTCGCTCAGCAGCTTGTGGGTGCTGAGGGTGCCGTCCGGCGCGCGGGCGACCAGGTCGGTGAAGGTGCCGCCGCGGTCCACCCAGAACTGCCAGCCGGCCTGTGGGGCGTCCATCCGCTTAGGCCGTCGTGGGCAAGTGGGCCGCCGCGTGCAGCAGGTCGGTGATCAGCATGCAGCCGGGCGCGTGGGCCAGGAACAGCGGTAGGCGCGCGCTTTCCAGCGCGGACTGGCTGGTGACGCCGCAGGCCCAGAACACCGGGACTTCGCCGGGCAGCACGGCAACGGCGTCGCCGTAGTCGGGGCGGGACAGGTCGGCGATGCCCAGGGCGGCGGGGTCGCCGATGTGGACGGGGCGACCGTGCATGTCGGAGTATCGGCCGGTGATCTCGGCGGCGCGGTCTGCGTCTTCGGCGCGCACCGGGCGCATCGACACTACCAGCGGGCCGCCGAACGGGCCGGCGGGGATGGTGGGGAGCGTGGTGCGATACATCGCGACGTTCCGGCCTTCGGTCACGTGGCGCAGCGGGATGGCGGCGGCGATCAGCGCGCGCTCGAAGGTGAAGGAGCAGCCGATGGCGAAGGTGACGAAGTCGTCCTGCCAGAGGTCGGTTATGTCGGTCCGCTCTCCGGCTGGGGCACCGTTGCGGTAGACGCGGTAGCGCGGCAGGTCGGTGCGGATGTCGAGGTCGGCGCCCAGGGTGGGCAAGTGCGGGTCGCCGGGCTGGGACATCGCCAGCACGGGGCAGGCTTGGGCGTTGCGGCGGCAGTATAGCTCGAAGTCGGCGGCGTGGGCGCCGGGGACGATGGCGACGTTGCCCTGGATGTGGCCGTCTGCCTGGCCGGAGGTGTGGCCGGCGTGTGCGCCGTTGCGGATCAGGCGGCGGGTCTCCCGGGCGATGTTGGGGAGGGTGGGTAGGGTGTCGGGCATTGGAGCGGCCTTTGCTGCGATGCAGCTATTCCCGCACGGGCGGGCGGAGGGTGCAAATCCTGATTGTGGATGGGGTTTGATCGCTGGGGGTTTATCAGGGCGGGCGTGCGGGCGTGGGGGATCGTACGGCTGCACGGTCGGCTGGGCAGGCGGGTGATGGGCAGCAGGGCCCGGATGCAGCAGGCGCTTGCGGCGGGGCGGCAGCGGGTCCGGCTTGCACGTTGTCTCGCACGCCCGGTGCAGGGGTGCAGCCGGGCCGGGACTCCGGGGGGGTGCTGCGTCTGCAGGCAGGCCGGTGCGTGACGGGGATCACGCCGCGTTGCGCCGGGCCAGGGCTAGGGTCGCGTCGTCGCCTGACCCCTGAGGAGGATGTTTGGATGATCTGGAGCACGCGCTGGATGGCTGCCGCGGCCGTCGTGCCGCTTGCCCTCGCCATGACGACGGTGAAGCTGCAGGTGCCGCGGGTTTCCTTGCCGGACCGGTCGGCAGCGAAGGCCTGGTCGGCTGAGTTGGACCGGGAGTTCGGCCCCGAGATGGCGGACTGCCTACGCTTTGAGATCGAGGCGCGGGTTCCCCGGGCGGACCTGGATTCGATGCTGGTCGGGGGCGATGGCGAGGCCCGGCCGTTGCCGCTGCTGCAACGGCACCTGGACCGGGCGCTGGACCGGTGCCTTCGTAAGCATGGGAGGACGGATTAGAGCGCCTTCGGGCTGAGCGCGAATTGTCAACGCGCTGGATCGGTTTGTGTCCAGGCTGGACGCAAATCGACCTAGAAGCAGGCTTACGCGGCCTGTCACACAGATGGCCTGCGGCCGTGCCAGGCCGCGTAAGCCTGCTTAGTTTTTCAGTTGTGCGCGAACCTTCAGAAGTTTGCTTAGCTTTTTGCTTGCCAGCAGATCCGACTCCAGAGTGGCGATGTGGGAGGATACGGCTGGCTGGGTGGTGTTCAGTTTGACGGCGGCTCGTTGGAAGCCGCCGAGCTGGACGATCCAGTAGAAGATTTCCAGGGAGCGTAGGTCTATCAGGTGGGTGTTCTTGCATGGTGCTTGGGTTTTGACCCGCCCGTGTTTGGCAGCGGGCTGCGTCGCCTTGCACCGGAGTGCTGTCTGCTTCCTGTCGCTCTCACTTGGGTTGCTGAGCGGATTTAGGCCGGGGTCCGGGAGGAGACGCGCGTGGTTTTGGCCCGGTGCGGGGCTTGGCTTATTGGCGCGGCCTGTGCTCCGCTCCGCGGCCAAGACCCCCTCACCCCGACCCTCTCCCGGAGGGAGAGGGGGAAGGGTTAGCTTGCTATTACGCCTTCGGACCAGTCTGGGACGCTGCTGGTTGGGTAGGCGGGGGTTGCTTCCAGTTCCTGGCGGGATAGGCCGACGACGTAGCCGCCCAGGCCGGTGTCGTAGGTCAGCATGCGCCAGGGCAGGGGATGGTAGCTTTCGCCCATGCCCAGGAAGCCGCCGAAGCTCAGCACGGCGTAGGCGACTTGGCCTTTGCGCTTGTCCACCATGAAATTGTGGATCGTGCCCAGCCGCGTGCCTTCTCGGTCGAATACCGCGGTGCCCTCCACCTTGTCGGAAGCGATCAGCTCGCGGGTTTCATTGATTTCAGTGTCGTCCGACATCACGACCTCCGTTGCGGGTGCACGGTTTTAACGGCTGGCGGGTCATCGGGTTCTCGTTTGCAGGCGACTTCGGTTGCGGCGGCTCAGCTCGACGGCGGGTGGGGGTGCAGCGCGACCTGTCCTGGCAGCAACAGCGGCATTGCGACCGTTTTGCCGTCGTTATCCACGAATTCGACCTCATAGGCTTCGCAGGGATGCGTGAAGACGTGCACGACCGCGCCGACCCGCCCGCACCGGAGACCTTCGGCCGGCAGGTCCGTCAGCAGTTCGACGCAGTCCAGCAGTTCGAACTCCATCAGCCCTGATCCCTTTCCAGCGCCTGGCGGGCTTCGAACCGCTGGCCGGCGTCGTGGCCGGCGTCGTATGCGGCGGGGTCCACGAGCGGTTCCGCCGGGTTGCGGGTGCGGAAGCGCAGGCCGAGATGCGCCATCTCGGCGTCCACCACACCGGCCTTGGCCAGCACCAGGCTGCGGCCGGAGGAGCCCTGCACCGCCGCGTCGCGTTCTGCCCGCATTGCTTGCAGCCTGGCCTGGATGCCCTGGGATAGGCCGAGCACGAAGGACGTGTGCAGCGCCCGCCGGCGTCCGCCGCGCCCGCGGGTGTAGGCCGGGCTGGCACGGAAGCGGTTGGCCTCGGTTTCGAAGGCTTGGGTGACCAGGCGCATCAGGTAAACGGCGGCCTGCACGTCGCCGGGCAGGCCGAAGAAGACCTGGTGCAACCGGCCTTCGGCGTCGGTTTCGAACCAGAAGCGGCAATCGAAGTAGGCGGCGACGGCCGGGCCGCACTCGTCGAGCGGGCCGATGCGGCTGCGGCTCGTTGCAAGCTCGGCGCGGCTGCAGGGTTGGGCCTGCAGCTCGACGTCGGATAGGAGCAGGCCGTGGCGGTCCAGCAACTCCGCGACCTTGGCGGCGGCGGCCATTGCTTCATGCTCGGTGCAGCCGCGGTCGGTGGTCTTGGATTGCAGGGCCTGGATGCGGGCCAGCAAGGCGCTGGCTGGCCCGCCCGGCGCGGTTGCTACCAGGTGCCGGTGTTCGCCATGCTGGCCCAGGGTTCCTGCTTGGGCTTTGCTCCGCCGGCTTGCAGCAGCTCGATGGAGATGCCGTCCGGGGATTTTACGAATGCCATGTGGCCGTCGCGCGGCGGGCGGTTGATGGTGACGCCGCCGTCCATCAGGCGCTGGCACAGGGCGTAGATGTCGTCCACGCTGTAGGCCAGGTGGCCGAAGTTGCGGCCGGCGCCATACTCCTCCGGGTCCCAGTTGTGGGTCAGCTCCACAAGTGGCGCCTTGGTCTGCTCGGCCTGGCCTTCGTCATCCGACGCGGCGAGGAACACCAAGGTGTAGCGGCCGCCCTCGTTGTCCACGCGGCGGACCTCCTTCAGGCCCAGGTTGCCGCACCAGAACTTCAGCGAACGGTCCAGGTCGGCCACGCGGACCATCGTGTGCAGGTAGCGCATCATCTTCTCCCAGGGGTGGTTGGAACAGCCAGGACGCAGAAACGGGCTGTTTGTTTCCATAGCTACCCCGCGGCCTGCACCCCGTCGAGGACCGGCGCGGCGTTGCCGCATGGCGGAACCGGCGGCGGCCTGCGATGGAGCAGGCCAGGTCCGGGCCGGGGGTTGCGCCAGCCAGCGGATAAGGCCACGTTCACTACCAGGCGAGGGGACACTGGGGCGGAGTCTCTGGAGTAGAGTCTCTAGGGAGTAGAGTCTCTGGGGCGGGGCCTCTGGCTTTTCCGCACTTCCACGGCGGTTGGACCTCCACAAACCATTTTGCCAGCGATGCGTTCACTGTGCTCTTGTTCGTCTGCTGACAAGCCGATCCGGTTTGACCGGAGAACAACAGGAAGGATTCGATCATGAAAGCTTTCGCTCTCTCGCTTGCGCTCGCCGGCCTTGTCGCTGCTGTACCGGCACTGGCGCAGACGACCCAACGTCCCGCCCAGGCTCCGGACACCGGCAACATGGCCTATCCGACCCCGGTGCCGCAGGGCAACATCGGGACGACAACTGTCGGGCGGCAAGCGCCGGACACCGGCAACATGGCTTACCCGACCCCGGTGCCGCAAGGTAACATCGGCACCACCGTAGTAGGCCCTCGTACCCCCGATACCGGCAACATGGCCTATCCCGCCCCGCTGCCCCAGGGCAACGTCGGAACCACCAGGGTCAGGTAAGCATATTGGACCTGACCAGCCCCACGCGGACTGGTTTGGACCAGAGACAAATCCCAGGCTGGCGCCGCCGGTCTGGGGTTAGGACCTATCTTGCTCGGCTGCGGGCCGGTCTTATGGGTCTTTGATGTCCTTCATGCGTCAAGCCTTTGCCTCGATCAACCATGTCGGGGCTGCGGTTTCTTCTCCTTTCCAGGACGCAAGATCCCGCGTGGGACCACCGCCTACCGTGGTGGATTCGTAGCGGTTGCGAGGCACTGCAATGCGTGGCCGAACGTTGCGCCGGCTGGGCGGCACATTGCTGAAGGGTCGGCCGAGCGTGCAGGCAGGGCGCCGTCCCGAGCATGGGGACGGTGCGCCTGACCCGGCGGTAGATCGGCAGCGCCCGTTGTCCCGAATCATCGTCGAGCAATTGTTCAGCCGCGTCGCCGGTGCTTCTCCCGTCCAAGGCAATGCGCTTCGTTTGCTGCGGGACGGCGACGAGAATTATGGCGCGTGGCTGGCCGCGATTGCGGGGGCTCGTCACCATGTCCATTTTGAGAACTACATTTTCCGCAACGATGCCGTTGGACGCCGTTTTGCCGACGCCCTGGCGGCGAAGGCACGCGAAGGCGTGGCGGTTCGGGTGCTTTACGATTGGATGGGCTGCTTCGGCCAGGTTCCGCGGAGCTACTGGCGCAACCTGCGGCGGGCGGGCGCGGAGGTCCGTTGCTTCAATCCGCCACGCCTGGACAGCCCGTTTGGCTGGCTGAGCCGCAACCACCGCAAGACCGTCTGCGTGGACGGCGAGGTCGGCTTCGTTTCCGGGTTGTGCGTCGCACAGGTGTGGGTGGGCGATCCCAGCCGCAAGCTGGCCGCCTGGCGCGACACCGGCGTCGAGCTGCGTGGACCCGCCGTGGCCGACTTGCGAGCCGCGTTTGCCCAGAGCTGGGCGGAAGCGGGAGGCGCGTTGCCGGAAGCGGGCTTCGGCAAGCTGCCGGCGGCGGCCGGAGCGGTGTCGCTCCGCGTGATCGGCAGCCGGCCGAACACGATGGGGCTATACCGGCTCGACCAGTTGATCGCCGGGATGGCACGGCGCTCGCTTTGGTTGACGGATGCCTATTTCGTCGGCACCACGGCCTATGTCCGCACGTTGTGCGACGCGGCTGCCGATGGGGTGGACGTGCGCCTGCTGGTGCCGGGGCCGTCCGACATCCCGGTTGCCAAGGCGCTGTCCCGTGCCGGCTACCGTTCCCTGCTGGAGGCGGGGATACGGGTTTATGAGTGGAACGGGCCGATGCTGCATGCCAAGACCGCCGTGGCGGACGGGCGGTGGGCCAGGATCGGGTCGAGCAACCTCAACCTCGCGAGCTGGATGGGCAATTGGGAGCTGGATGTCGCCGTCGAGGACGAGGGGTTCGCCGCGGAGATGGAGGCGATGTTCGAGCAGGATCTGCACGGTGCGACCGAGATCGTGCTGGACCTCGGCCGGGTCCATTCCAAGCATCGCAAGGGTGGCCCGGCGCGGCGCGGCAGTCCTGGACGGCTCGCCGCGGGCGCCGTTGGCCTGGGCAGCGCCGTCGGCGCCGCGATCACCGACCACCGTGCGCTTGGGCCGGCGGAGGCCAGGGTGATGGTGGCGGGCGGCGGCATCCTGCTGGCGCTTGCCATTGCGGCGGTCGCGGTACCGCGCTTGCTTACCATACCGATTGCCGCCATCGCTGCCTGGATCGGGGTGACGCTGTTGGTCCGCGCTTGGCGGCTGCGGCTGTCCCGGGGTGGGCCACCGCCCGAAACGACGCCATTAGGGAATGCACATGCTGCTTCGGCGCGCCCGCACGCCTCAAATCATTCTGCGGACCACGCGGCCGCCGGGCGATCCGATGATCAAGATCGTCAGTTGGAACCTGCTGCGCCTGACCGGCGCCAGCCTGGATGACGTGGCAGCACTGGCCCGGCGGGAGCGCCCGGACCTGCTGCTGATGCAGGAAGCGACCCAGCGCATAGACGAGCTGCCATCGCGGATTGGCGGCACCTATGCGCGTGTGCTGCTGCCGGGCCGCATTCATGGGCTGGCGATGTGGAGCCCGACTCCGCTGCCGAAGCCGGAGGTGGTCGTGCTGCCGGCCGGGGCGCTATTTGAGCGGGTGTGCCAGATCATTGATCTCGGCCCGTTCTCGGTGGCCAATGTCCACCTGTCGCATGGGCAGTTGCTGAACCGGCGGCAACTGCGCTGCATCGCCCAGGCGCTGCCGCCCCGGGCGGCGGTGCTGGGCGATTACAACCTGGTTGGCCCTGCCATGCTGCGCGGCTTCCGCGACGTGGGGCCGCGGGAGCCGACGCATAATTCGCTGGATGTGCTGCCGCTGCGGTTGGACCGGTGCCTGGTGCGCGGGCTGATCTGCGTCGAGGCGCAGGCGTTGCTGCGGGCGGCGTCCGACCACAAGCCCATCGTCGTGCGGCTGGGCACCGCGGAACAGCGCCTGGCCCGCGCGGCATAACGGAGCAAAGCCATTGGAATACCGCAACCTCGGGCACAGCGGCCTGCGCGTTTCGCCCTTATGCCTGGGGACCATGATGTTCGGCGGGCCGACCGATGAGGCGACGGCGGACCGGATCATCGGCCAGGCGGCGGACGCCGGGGTGAACTTCATCGATACCGCCGATGCTTATGTAGGCGGCGAGTCCGAGCGCATCACCGGGCGCGCCATAGCCGCCCGGCGCACCTGGTGGGTGCTGGCGACCAAGCTTGCCAACTCGACCGGCCCCGGCCCGAACGATGGGGGTTTGTCCCGGCGCCACGCCTTTGACGCCGTGGATGCCAGCCTGCGCCGCCTGGGTGTGGAGGTGATCGACGTGCTGTATCTGCACAAGGAGGACCACGGCACCCCGCTGCAGGAAACGGTGGGGGCGATAGGCGACCTGATGCGGGCGGGGAAGATCAGGTATTTCGGCGTATCCAACTACCGCTCCTGGCGCGTCGCCGAGATTTGCCGCCTGTGCGACATGGCCGGCATCGGCCGGCCGGTTGTCAGCCAACCGTATTATAATGCGATGAACCGTATGCCGGAGGTTGAACACTTGCCGGCCTGCGCGCATTTGGGACTTGGCGTGTTCCCTTATTCACCGTTGGCGCGCGGCGTATTAACGGGCAAGTATCGGCCTGGTGCGGCGCCTTCGGAGGGGACTCGTGCAGGGCGGCAGGACAAGCGAATCATGGAAACCGAGTTCCGACGGGAAAGCCTGGAGATTGCCGAAACCTTAGCCGCCCATGCGCGGTCGCGCGGCATCACTCCGGGGCAGTTCGCGTTGGCGTGGGTGCTGAACAACAGGTTTGTGACTGGCGCTATTGCCGGGCCGCGTACAGAAGAACATTGGGCCGACTACATCGGCGCACTTGACTATTGCTTCACTCGGGAAGATGAAGACGTTGTGGATGGACTCGTTCCAGCCGGCCATCCCTCTACGCCGGGCTATACCGATCCCGCTTATCCCCTTGAGGGACGTGTGCCGCGGGATGCACTAATGGCCTGACGCAGCTTATTGCAGGACGCCTTCATCGGCTAAATCCACCCATTTCAGCGATACCAGAGAGAGATGTCGGACCGAAACAAACCCTCGCCAATCCCCGCCAGCGATACGCAGGCCGTGGAAAATCAGATGCGCCGCGCCCTTGGTCTGCAAGGTCCCGGACGCCCCGTTGCGCAGCAGCGCCCCGATCAGGCCCGTGCCCGGCACAAGTTCGTGCAGGATGGTGGGGTGCCGGTCGTGGTCCTCAACCGTTCCGAAGATGCGACGGCGCCGTTCAAGGCACGCATTTCGGAGCTTGAGGCCTCGCTTGAGGCGGAGAAGGGTGCTCATGCCGCTACGCGGCGCGCCCTGCATGATGCGCAGCTTGCGAGCCAGGCGCTGCAAACGCGCTTGACCCATGCGGAGCTGGCGCACAGCGATTTCTTGGCGGCGGAACGTCAGGCCCGTGAAGCCGCGGAAGCCGCGCGACAAGAAGCTATACAGCGTTTGGCGGTGACCCAGGCCAAGCAAGTCCGTCGCAAGCCCACGCCAACTCCTGCTGCCGAGCGGGAAGCGCAGCCGGTTAAATGGTGGTTGCCGAACTATAAGGCGAAGAATAGCTGAAACCGGGCGTTATCGCGGCCAGCGGAACGATTGCATGACGCCGGTGTTGCGATATGCGCATTCGGCTGGTAATGCGGCCTGGATCGCAGTTTCTGGATAGGGTATGCCTTGTTTCGGAATGCGTAGGAACGGCGAGACGGTTCTTTACCGAAACTTGTTGTTTTCGGTTGATGCCGTTATTCGCTTAAAGTGCTGGCTGGCGCTTTGGATGGCGAAACAAACCGGCGAAGTCCGGCTTGAGGGTAGGCTGGCACGATGAGTTCTGGGCAGCAGCGTGTGCCGGGAGGCGCGCTGGATGGGTTGCTCGTGCTTTCGCTGGAGCAAGCGGTCGCGGCGCCGTATTGCAGTTCCCGTTTGGCTGACGCCGGGGCGCGGGTCATCAAGGTTGAACGGCCGGAAGGGGATTTCGCCCGAGGCTATGACCGGGCGGTTGCCGGGCTGTCCAGCTACTTTGTTTGGCTGAATCGCGGCAAGGAAAGTCTGACGGCCGATATCAAGGCGCCGGACGATGCGGCGTTGCTGCACCGTATTCTGGGGCGTGCCGACGTGTTCATCCAGAACTTGGCGCCCGGGGCCGCGGCCCGTGCGGGGTTTGGGTCGGCGGAGCTGCGGCAGCGCTATCCCCGGCTGATTACCGTGGACATATCCGGCTATGGCTCCGGGCATGGCGCCGCGGATATGAAGGCCTATGATTTGCTGGTTCAAGCGGAAAGCGGGCTGGCGTCCATCACCGGGCATCCCGCGGGGCCGGGCCGTGTGGGGGTTTCGGTGTGCGACATCGCCTGCGGCATGTCGGCCCATGCCGCGGTGCTTGAGGCGCTGATCGCCCGGGGGATCACCGGGCAGGGCACCCGGATCGAGACCAGCCTGTTTGATGGGATGGCGGACTGGATGAATGTGCCCCTGCTGTATTATGAGGGAACCGGCCAGGTCCCGCAGCGGGTGGGATTGGCACATCCCTCCATCTGTCCGTATGGCGCATTCGCCACGGCGGATGGTCAATTGGTTTTAATCTCAATTCAAAATGAACGGGAATGGGCGCGGTTTTGCCAGGTGGTTTTGGCTGAGCCAGATTTGCCGGGGAGAGCCGGTTTCGAGGATAATACTGCTCGGGTTGCCAACCGTCCGGTGGTGGATGCTCGGGTCGCGGCTTGCATCGGGCTGCTGACGCGGGAGGAGGCGGCGGCGCGTTTTACGGCGGCCGGGACGGCTTATGGGTTCGTCAATGGGGTGGCGGAGCTGGGGGCGCATCCTGCGTTGCGCCGGGTTGATGTCGGCACGCCCGGGGGGGTGGCTTCCATTATCGCGCCTCCTGCGATCCGGGATGGGGCGGCGCCTTGGCTCGGGCCGGTGCCGGCTATCGGAGAGCATGGCGAGGCGATCCGGCGTGACTTCGCCGAGTAATTGGGCTGAGGCGGAACGGGTGGCGCACGGTGCTGGGTTCAGCGTTGGCATTGGGCTGCCAGTTGACGTCGGGCGCACGATATAAAGGGTTCGGGCCGACGCCCGGAAGGAGATCACCATGGATGGCATGTCCGTTGGCGCTGATGCCCAAACCGAAATCCGCGAGGGCGTGGCGCGGTTGTGTGCCGGATACCCCGGCGAATACTGGCGCAAACTGGATGAGGTGCGGGGCTATCCCACCGAGTTCGTGCAGGCGCTGACGGAAAGCGGTTACCTCGGCGCTTTGATCCCTGAGGAGTATGGCGGGGCCGGCCTGCCGCTATCGGCCGCCGCGGCGATCCTGGAGGAGGTGCAGCGCCAGGGCTGCAACGGCGGGGCCTGCCACGCGCAGATGTATATTATGGGCACCATCCTGCGGCACGGCAGCCCGGCGCAGAAGGCGGAATATCTGCCGCAGATCGCCGATGGGAGCCTGCGCCTGCAGGCGTTCGGCGTGACGGAGCCGACTAGCGGGACTGATACCACGGCGCTTCGTACTACCGCCCGGCGCGAGGGCGACGAGTATGTGGTGAACGGCCAGAAGCTGTGGACGTCGCGGGCGGAGCATTCCGACCTGATGCTGCTGCTGGCGCGGACGACGCCGCGGGATCAGGTGGCGAAGAAGACCGACGGCCTCAGCACCTTCATCGTGGACATGCGGACGGTCAGGGACCGCGGCCTGACGATCCGGCCGATACGCACGATGATGAACCACAATTCCTGCGAGGTATTCTTCGACGACATGCGGATACCGGCCGCCAACCTGGTGGGCGAGGAGGGCAGGGGGTTTCGGTATATCCTGTCCGGCATGAATGCCGAGCGAATCCTGATCGCGGCGGAGTGCGTGGGCGATGCCAAGTGGTTTATCGAGAAGGCCAGCGCCTATGCGCGGGATCGGCAGGTGTTCGGGCGGCCGATCGGTCAGAACCAGGGGGTGCAGTTCCCGATCGCCCGTGCCTACGCCAACATGCGGGCGGCCGAACTGATGGTGCGGGAGGCGCTGCGGCTGTACGAGGGCGGGGCCAACCCTGGGGCGGAGGCCAATATGGCGAAGATGCTGGCCGCGGATGCTTCGTTCGAGGCGGCGAATGCTTGCATCCAGACGTTTGGCGGGTTTGGCTTTGCCGAGGAGTACGATGTGGAACGCAAGTTCCGGGAAACCCGGCTGTATCAGGTGGCGCCGATCTCGACCAACCTGATCCTGTCCTACCTGGCGGAGCACGTGCTGGGGATGCCGCGGTCCTATTGAGTGCCCGTTTGACAATGTTACTGGGCTGGCCGTCTGACGCGGCTTCCCCGTGCTCCCTGGCCAAACGAAGGCGTTAGGCGGGCCTAACGAAGGCTTTGGCGGAGTTCACGGGCTAGATGCCTGCTCCGTTTCGATGCTCGGAATCTTGTGCCAGCCGACTCAGCGCTGCGCGTTCTCAAACTGGCGATGACGCCCTGGCAGGCGTCATTGCGATCCGCTTGCGGCGCGGCGGTCCCTGAGTGACACTGGTGTCCTGCCGGCCGCTGGATTGCCGCGGCACTTGGCGCCTTGCATGACGGCGCCCGCGAACGAACCATGAGACGGCTTCGAGGCCGCACCCAATACGGAGGACGCCCATGATCGCCAAGCGCACACTGCTGCAATCCGGCCTTGTCGCCACGCTCGCCGCCGCGGTTGGGCGGGCGTCGGCGGCCGATACGCCGATCGTTATCAAGTTCAGTCATGTCGTTGCCCCTGACACGCCGAAGGGCAAGGGCGCCGACCGGTTCAAGGAGTTGGCCGAGCGTTATACGGAGGGCCGGGTCAAGGTCGAGGTTTATCCGAACTCGCAGCTTTATAAGGATAAGGAGGAGGTCGAGGCGCTGCAGCTCGGCGCGGTGCAGATGCTGTGCCCGTCGCTGTCGAAGTTCGGGCCGCTGGGCGCGCGGGAGTTCGAGGTGTTCGACCTGCCGTATATCCTGCCGGACAAGGCGGCGTTGCGCCGGGTCACGGATGGGGCGCTGGGGGCCAAGCTGTTCAGCAAGCTGGGACCCAAGGGCATCACTGGATTGGCCTACTGGGACAATGGTTTTAAGATCATGAGCGCGAACAAGCCGTTGCGGGAGATTTCGGACTTCCGCGGCCTCAAGATGCGGATACAGTCCAGCAAGGTGCTGGAGGCGCAGATGAAGGCGCTGGGGGCGCTGCCGCAGGTGCTGCCGTTCTCGGACGTTTATCAGGCGATGCAGACGGGGGTGGTGGACGGGTCGGAGAATACGCCGTCCAATATGTATACCCAGAAGCACCACGAGGTGCAGAAGTTCGCTACGCTGTCCGACCACGGTTACATTGGCTACGCAGTGATCGTGAACAAGAAGTTTTGGGACGGGCTGCCGAGTCCGGTGCGGGAGGCGCTGTCGAAGGCGATGGCGGAGGCGACGGCGTATGCCAATGACTCGGCGCAGAAGGACAATGACGATGCCATGGCCGAGATGCGGCGCAGCGGCCGGATCCAGTTCATCGAGCTGACGCCGGAGCAGAAGGCGGCGTGGCGTCGGGCACTGGAGCCGGTGCAGGCGGAGATGACCAGCCGGGTGGGCAAGGATACCATCGAGGAATTCCGCAGGGAGACGGGGGTTAGCTGACGCCGATGGCCGTGTCCTGGCGCCGGTGCGGATGGTGCCGTTCTTTTGGCGGCGTAAGGGGCGTTGCGGCGGGGAGGTCAAAAAGGCGGCAAGCAGCGCCCTTGTGGCCCTGGACTGCCTCGGCGCCACAGCGGCTCGCAATGACAGCCGGCGAGCGGTAGGGGCGGGAACCGATGGCTGCTGGTATGAAAGCGCTGCCGCTGCGCATCCTGGACCGGCTGGAGGAGACGATCATCGCCAGCCTGATGGCTGGGGCGACTCTGCTGATCTTTGCCTCCGTCGTGCACAGGTTCGCGGCGGGGACGGCGCTGCTGTATCCGCTGGTCAGCGGCATAGACCTGACCTGGGCACAGGAACTGTGCATCTTCATGTTCATCTGGATGGCGAAGTTCGGCGCGGCCTACGGGGTGCGGACCGGCATCCATGTGGGCGTGGATGTCGTGGTGCGGAAGTTGCGGCCGTCCCGGCAGCGGGCGGTGGTGATGTTCGGGCTGCTGTGCGGCGCCGGGTTCACGGCGGCGGTGGGGACTATGGGCGCCAGCTTCGTTTGGGGGCTGATGGGCACGGACCAGACCACGCCGGACCTGGAGTGGCCGAGCTGGGTTATTTACCTTTGCATCCCGCTTGGGTCTTACCTGATGTGCTTCCGGTTTTTGCAGGTTGCCTGGACGTATGGGCGTGGCGGCGAGCTGCCGCACCATGTGACTGAGGTCGCGGGGGTGACCGACGAGGCCGAGGCGATTGAGGCCGCCAACGAGGCCGAGCGGGCGCCGATCCGTTGAGCGCCGCCATCATCTTCGGGCTGCTGATCGCCCTGATGCTGACGGGGATGCCGATCAGCATCGCGCTGGGCACGACGGTGCTGCTGTTCCTGTTCACGATGACGACGGTGCCGATCGAGAGCGTTGGGCTGAAGCTTTTTACCGGGCTCGACAACTTCTCGATCATGGCGATCCCGTTCTTTATCTTGGCGGGGACCTTCCTGACCCATGGTGGGGTGGCGCGGCGGATGATCCGGTTTACCACCTCGCTCGTCGGGCACTGGCCCGGCGGGTTGGGGTTGGCCGGGGTCGCGGCGTCAGCGCTGTTCGCGGCGGTGTCGGGGTCGAGCGTGGCTACGGTGGTGGCAATCGGCAGCATCATGCTGCCGGCCATGGTGGACCATGGCTATCCCAAGGGGTTCGGCGCCGGGGTGATCACCACGTCGGGGGCGCTGGGCATCCTGGTGCCGCCTTCGGTGATCCTGGTGCTGTATGGGGTGTCCACCAATACCAGCATCGGGGCGCTGTTCATGGCGGGGGTGCTGCCGGGGCTGGTGCTGGCAGTGTTGCTGGCCGGGCTTACGGGGGTGATGGCTTGGCGGAAGGGTTATCCGCGGATGGCGGCGGCTAGCTGGAGGCAGCGGTTCACGGCTTTTCGGGAGTCGTTCTGGGGATTGGCGCTGATCGGCATCGTGCTGGGCGGAATCTATGGCGGGGTGTTCACGCCGACCGAGGCGGCGGCGGTGGCGGCGGTTTATGCTTTCGTGATCGCGGTGTTCGTGTATCGCGACATGGGGCTGCGGGACGTGCCGCGGGTGCTGCTGAATGCGGCCAATACCAGCGCCATGCTGCTGTATATCATTACTAATGCGGTGCTGTTCTCGTTCTTGATGACTAGCGAGAATATACCTCAGGCTATGGCCGCGTGGATTATCGAGCGGCACTTCGAGCCTTGGGTGTTCCTGCTGGTGGTGAACGGGGTGCTGCTGGTGGCGGGGAACGTGATGGAGCCGACCTCCATCCTGCTGATTATGGCGCCGATCCTGTTTCCTATCGCCAAGGGGCTGGGGGTTGATCCTGTGCACCTTGGGGTGCTGATGGCGGTCAATATGGAGGTGGGGTTTTGCCATCCGCCGGTGGGGCTGAACCTTTATGTGGCTTCGGGGATCGCTCGGATGGGGATTACTGAGTTGACGGTGGCGGTTTGGCCTTGGCTGCTGGTGATGCTGGGGTTCTTGGTGCTGGTGACTTATGTGCCGGCGATCTCGCTGGCTTTGCCGCGGGCTTTGGGGTTGTAGGGGAGTGCGCGCTACTCCCTCTCCCTCCGGGAGAGGGTTGGGGTGAGGGGGCGGGTAAGCGCCACCTTCGGCTGTAGAGGAACTCGGTTCGGTGGCGCTTGCGTGCCACGCTCCGCAGCCAAGACCCCCTCACCCCGGCCCTCTCCCGGAGGGAGAGGGGGAAGGGGCTATATCTCCCGTTGCTCCATCATGCGCGAGATGCTGTCAGCCTGGCGGATTGCCAGGGCTACTATGGTCAGGGTGGGGTTGCAGGCGGCGCCGCTGGTGAATTGACTGCCGTCGGATACGAACAGGTTCTTGATGTCGTGGGTTTGGCCGAACTTGTTCACCACGCCGTCCCGGGGTTTCTCGCTCATGCGGTTGGTGCCCATGTTGTGGGTGCTGGGGTAGGGGGGCGTCGGGATCAGGCGCGTCGCGCCTACCGCCGAGTAGACTGCAGAGCCCTGCTGGACCGCATGCGCGCGCATGGCGATGTCGTTCGGGTGGTCGTCGAAGTGGACCGAGGCGACGGGGAGGCCCAGCTTGTCTTTTGCCTTCGGGTCCAGGGTGATGCGGTTGGTTTCCCGTGCCATGTCCTCGCCGATCAGCCACATGCCGGCCATGTTGCTGTAGTCGTCCATGGCGCTGGTGAAGCTGCGGCCCCAGGCGCCGGGGTCCATGAAGGCGGCCATGAACGGGACGCCCAGGCTGACGGTCTCCATCTCGTAGCCGCCGACGAAGCCGCGCTTGGGGTCGTGCCGGGCCTCGTCGCGGATGATGCCGGCCATCGTGGTGCCGCGATACATGTGTACCGGCTTTTCGAAGATGCCGTAAACGTTGCCGGTCATGTGCCGCATGTAGTTGCGCCCGACCTGGCCGCTGCTGTTGGCTAGGCCGTCCGGGAACTTGGCGGAGGCGCTGTTCAGCAGCAGGCGCGGGCTTTCGATGCTGTTGCCGGCGACGCAGACCACGCGGGCCTTTTGCCGGTGCATGGCGCCGTCCGGGCTGGCGTAGACGACGCCGGTTACCTTGCCGTTGTCGTCGTGCTCGATCTTGACGACTTGGCTTTCCGGGCGGACTTCCAGGCGGCCGGTGTCCTCGCCCTTGGGGATCTCGGTGTAGAGGGTGCTCCACTTGGCGCCGGACTTGCAGCCCTGGAAGCAGAAGCCGATCTGCTGGCAGGAGCCGCGGCCGTCGCGCGGCTGGCTGTTGATCGCCATGCGGCCGGTGTGGACTTCCTTGTAGCCGATCTTCTTGGCGCCGGCCTCCATGACGCGGAAGTTGTTGTTGCCGGGTAGGCCGGGGATGCCGTTGGTGCGGGTGACGCCCATCTTGTCCTCGGCCTTGGTGTAGTAGGGCGCGAGGTCGGCTAGGGTGATCGGCCAGTCCAGCAGGTTGGCCTCCGGCAAGGCGCCGTAGTGGTCGCGGGTGCGGAACTCATGCTCCTCGAAGCGTAGGGAGGCACCGGCCCAGTGCACGGTCGAGCCGCCGACCGCCTTGACGATCCAGGCCGGCAGGTTGGGAAAGTCCTTGGCGACGCGCCAGGAGCCGGAGGTGGTGCGCATGTCGGACCAGGCGAGCTGGGCGAAGCTGGCCCACTCGTCGTTGACGAAGTCCTGCGGCTCGTAGCGGCCGCCGGCCTCCAGGATCACGACGCGGACGCCCTTTTGCGCCAGCTCGTTGCCGAGCGTGCCGCCGCCGGCGCCGGAGCCGATGATGACGACGACGCCGTCATCGTTCAGGTCGAATTGTGCCATTTGCGTGCTCCCCCCCTAAACCGATTTCGGCAGCCAATCTATGTCGTCGAAGCCGCGGGCCAGGTAGCCGCCGTGCTCGGCAGAGGAGCCCTCGTAGCCGAACTTCGGCCAGATCTCCGGCTGGTTGTAGAGCGATACGACGAGGTCGGCGCGCAGGGTGCGGAAGAACTTGGTGTGCTCGATCCCGCGCAGCAGGGCGACGCGGTCGGCCTCCCAGGCGACATTCAGGTAGGGGCTGCCGTGCCGGTCTGCGGCGTCGGCATCCAGGCGGGCGACGCCCTCGGCCACCATGGTTTTCAACGCCGCGTCCTTGCCGGCCTTGGCGTCCCAGGGGGTGATGGCGCGGACGTAGAAGGAGTCGCCGATGTGGTCGTGCGGGTAGATGTCGCGGGCGGCGCGCACCATGGTCGCCATGTCGTGCGGGGCGATGTTCTTGGCGTCGGCGGCCCAGGCGGCGGAGGGGCTGATGCTGGCGCCAGCGGCGATGGCGGCCGGGGCCGCGGCGGCGGTTTGCATGAAGCCGCGGCGGCTGAAGCCGGTGCGGCGGTCGATCTCTCGCATGATGGTCCTCCCTTGCTGTTGTTGTTTCAGCCGAAGCGTCCGCCGCGTTGCAGCACCTCTATGCTGTAGCCGTCGGGGTCCTTGACGAAGAAGAAGCGGCCGAGCAGCGCGCCTTCGTGCATCAGCTCGCGGATTGGGCCGGGGCTGGCGCCGGCGGCCTCCATGCGGGACCGGTCCGCGTCCAGGTCGTCCACGGCGACGGCGAGGTGGCCGTAGCCGTCACCGGTGTTGTATGGCTCGGTCCGGTCGGCGTTGACCGTCAGCTCCAATTCGAACGGGCTGCTGGGGTCGCGCAGGTAGATCAGGGTGAAGTTTTCGAAGGGGTAGCGGTCCGCGACCTCCAGCCCGAGGCAGGTGCGGTAGAAGGCGACCGAGCGGGCCTCGTCCAGCACGCGGATCATGGAGTGAATGGGTTTGGCCATCACTTCTGCTCTTTCAGGTAAGCGATGACGGCTTGGCGCACCTCGGGCTTCGATTGCCGGTAGCCCATGACGCCGCCCTTGATGACGGCCTGCGGGTTGGTGAGGTAGGGGTCGAGGTGCGCCTCGTCCCAGTTCCAATCCGCGTCGGCGAAGCCGGGGGAGTACTTGTAGCCCGGCAGGGTGCCGGCCTTGCGGCCAAACACGCCGGCCAGGTTCGGGCCTTGCCGGACTTCGCCGGGCGTCAGCGAGTGGCAGGTGCCGCATTGGGTGCGGAATACGGCGGCGCCGTCAGGCGGGGCGGCTTGCGGCAGCTCAATTTGCGCGTAGGCGGGGATAGCTAGGCCCAGCAGGACCAGCAGCGGGATGTGTCGCGTGGTTGCCTCCCTTTCTCGGCACCGTTTTCGGGCCGGTTTAACGGGATTGTGTCCTGCCGGTGGTCAGCCTGCAACCAGAACTTGTTTGTAGTTGGGGTCGAAATACGGAAAAGCTGGGGCAGGCGGGGCCTGGCGGGCGTTGGTCCATCGGGTGCGTGTGGCTGGGCGGCCCTGCCTCGGGCTGATTGGGCGGCTAGGGCCGGTTGGGCCGCTAGCCTGGGCCGAGGCGGCGTTCCAGCCAGGCGAATACCGGAGGAACGAGGCGCAGGTATAGGCGCGGGGTGTGGCGCTTGATGGCCCACAGCAGCCGGGCCTGTGCGGGATAGACGGCATGGAAGCGGCGCCGGGCCATTTGGGCCAGTAGGCGGTCGGCGGCCTCCGTGGCGTCCAACGGGGCGCGGTCCACCAGGGCCTGCGCCTGCCGGCGTATGGCGTCGCTGCCGCGGGTATGCGCGCCGATGGCGGCGCCGCGGTAGAAGGTCGTCATCTTGAGCGTCACGTCCACGCCGGTGCCGGATAGTTCTGCTCGCAGGGCCTCGGATAGTGCTGCGACCGCGGCCTTGGAGGCGGAGTAGGCGGAGAACTTGGGCAGGCCGTGGAAGGCGGCGGCGCTGGCGACGTTGACGACGTGGCCGGAGCCTTGCGCGATCATGGCCGGCAGGAAGGCGCGGGTGCCGTGGACGGTGCCTAGCAGGTTCACGTCCAGCACCTCTCGCCAGTGGGCGAGCGGGGTGTCGAGGAACGGGCCGCCGCAGCCGATGCCGGCGTTGTTGAACAGCAGGTCGGGCGGGCCGTGGGTGGCTAGGAAGGATGCGGCGGCGGCCTTGAAGGCCGGGGCATCGGCGACGTCGAATGGATAGAGCGCGGGGGTGGCATCGGTTTCTGCCCCGAGTTGGGTTAGGCCGGTTGCGTCGAGGTCGTTCAGGCCCAGGCGCCAGCCTGCGGCGGCCAGGCGCAGCGCGAGGGTGCGGCCTAGCCCGCTTGCGGCGCCGGTGATGAAGGCGCGGCGCTGCGGGTAGCGGGCGGCTAATATGGACAGGGCGCGGGTGGGGGTCATGGGCAGGTGCGCTCCTTCTCCTCTTCCTCCGGGAGAGGGCCGGGGTGAGGGGGGTCTTCAAG
>CAXTCI010000076.1:0-23026 GCA_964242325.1 uncultured Acetobacteraceae bacterium | reverse complement strand
AGGCCTGCCAGGGCGACGGCGTGCTGAAGATCGAGATGCACTTCCTGCCCGACGTGTTCGTCACCTGCGACACCTGCAAGGGCGCCCGCTACAACCGGGAAACGCTGGAAATCAAGTTCCGCGGCAAGTCGGTCGCCGACGTGCTGGAGATGACGGTGGACGAAGCCGTGCCGTTCTTCGGTGTGGTGAACCGCATCCGCGACCGGCTGACCATCCTGCAGCAGGTCGGCCTGGGCTACATCAAGCTGGGCCAGCAGGCGACGACCTTGTCCGGCGGCGAGGCGCAGCGGATCAAGCTGTCTAAGGAGCTTGCGCGCCGGGCAACTGGGCGGACGCTGTATATCCTCGACGAACCCACCACCGGCCTGCACTTCGAAGACGTACGCAAGCTGCTGGAGGTGCTGCATGCCCTGGTGGACCAGGGCAACACGGTGGTGGTGATCGAGCACAACCTGGAAGTCATCAAGACCGCCGATTGGGTGCTGGATCTCGGCCCCGAGGGCGGCGAGGGCGGCGGGCGCCTGGTGGTGGAGGGCACCCCCGAGGATGTCGCTGCCAGCAACGCCAGCCACACCGGACGTTACCTGCGCCCGCTGTTGCCGGCAGCCGCGGCGGTGCGGAAAACCGCATGAGGGCACGCTGCCTTCTCCCTCTCCCTCCGGGAGAGGGTTGGGGTGAGGGGGTCTTGCGGCGCTGGCCTGGCAGAAGCAGGGATGTGTGCCAACAGCGCTTTCAGTCTTGGCTCCGCAGCCAAGCCCCCCTCACCCCAACCCTCTCCCGGAGAGAGAGGGAGCAGGGCCGCCCAGCTTATGGCTGACCTCCTCGTCCGGTCCGGCCACATCACCGCGTTGCGCCTGTTCGACATCGCCTATGCCATAGACCTCCGCCAGGTCGAGGAAATCTGGGTCCGCTACGCTGGAACCGCCAGCAGCCGCAGCCGCCTGTCTGCCACCCCGGCCAAGGCCGTCGCCTTTGGTGTCCCGCCAGTGGCGCTCACCTTCGACGCGATCCCGCTGCATTTGGGCACCCTCGCCGCCACGGCTGCGGTCACCATACGCATCTACGATTTCGGCGTGGTCGCCATCGCGTTGCGCGTTGCGGCCGTGGACATGACCTGGACCGATTACACTGCGCTCCTGAACGCCATGGACGCCCATGTCGGCGACGGCGGCGACGGGCGGCTGTGGGACGGCCTGCTCGCCCGCGTCCGCACCCTGCTGGCCGAGGCCCTGGTGCGTCCCACGGCCTCGGCCATCGAGGAAGACTACCTGATCGGCACCGTCCATGCCTTCAGCGAGACCCTGACTGCATCCGCCCTGCACGACCGGCTCGACCTGGTGCCGCTGCTGTCGGGCGAGGGTCGTCCGCTGTCTGACGGCGCCCGGCGCGACCTGCTGCGCCAGTCCTACAGCTACTATACCGACGACATGGTGGTGATCACCTGGGACCGCGCCTTCATCTACGAGCCGCGCGGCGACAGCGACGTGGCGGACGTGCTGGAGGTCGCCAACGCCCAGCTTTTGGAAATGCGCTACTACGACGAGCTGCTGGACGACGAGTTGCCGCGCATGTACGGCCTGGTGCAGACGACCCGGCGCACCGTCAACATCCTGGCGCCGCACCGCTATGCCGGCCTGGCCCGGCGGCTTTATACCCTGGTCGCCGAGGTGACAGAGCTGACGGAGAAGGTGGACAACGCCCTGCAGGTGACGGAGGACGTTTACCTCGCCCGCATCTACACCAGCGCGCTGGACCTGTTCCGGGTGCGGACCGTCAGCGCCGCGGTGAACCGCAAGCTAGCGATCATCCGCGACACCTACACGGCGCTGTATGAGGAGTCGAACAGCAGTCGCGCCGGGCTGATGGAGTTCCTGATCCTGATGCTGATTGCGGTCGAGATCGTGCTTGCGCTGGTACGTCACTGACGGCCGCGCAGAGGGCTGCCGGCACGGCGCCGTCCTCGCCCGTCCCGGCGGGTCCCATCGGTATGAGGACTGGTGCGGCGCCGGGGCGGACCAGGCCCAGCGCATGTGGAAGCGGGGCTGGCGCCTCTT
Organism: uncultured Acetobacteraceae bacterium; assembly: GCA_964242325.1. GTDB lineage: Bacteria > Pseudomonadota > Alphaproteobacteria > Acetobacterales > Acetobacteraceae > DASWOJ01. Next base: position 20,972 of record CAXTCI010000076.1, on the reverse strand, counting down.
TAGCGTTAAAGTTCAGAAATTAATAAGTGCATTGATTATTTACGAACTTAACGTAAATGTTGAGATATTAAAAGAAACGCAGAGCGGTTACTTTATGACGGGCCCTTAAAGGTGATTTGCAGGTAGTTGGCGTTGTTCGTCGTGCCGTAACTATAAGTGAACTCCGCCTGAGCATTGGCCGCGGTGATGCCGGCAAAGGTGATGGATGCGTTGATGCCCGTGCCGGCGCCGCCCAGCTCCGAATGGATCGTCGCCCCGGTATAGCCGGCCGCTCCCTCGTTGTCCGTGAGCGGCTGGGTGCTGACGCCATTGGTGAAGCCGAACAGCGTCACGGCGTCGCCTTGGTGGAAGTTAACGATGCTGCTCCAAGTCACGGCGCTACCGCGGCCGTCCACGAAGAACGTGTCGATGCCGCCATCTGTGCCGGTGCCGCCGACCAGGAAGTTCGAGCCGGCGCCGCCGTCCAGGACGTTGCTGCCCCCCTGCACCGCAAGGGCGTCTTCGCCGGTTCCGCCATGCAGGAACACGTTGTTCCGGTTGGCGCTGATCGCGACGTTGTCCGTGCTGCCCCAGATATACTGGTATTGCAGGTAGTTCACCGGACCGGAGTAAAGGTCGGGGGTCACGGCGCCGGCTATGCTGGTCGTGGTGTCGGTGTAGCCGAACGCCGGGGCGGTCGCCGTCGTGGTCAAGGTTGTGCTGGAATTCCCGTTGCCGAGGTCGGTGGTGGCCACGCCGAAATCGCTGGTGGAATACACGCCCTGGACGTTCAGGCTGGCTACCGGCGTGCCGCTGCTGGCGATCTGCAGCACCCCAGTCGTCGCCGATGTAGCGGTATAGGACACGCTCGGCGCGGTGGTTGCGCCGAGCACGATCTGGTCGCCGCTGAACAACCCCTTGATGTATCCCTGGAACGCCCCGGCACTGTCCAGCTTCAGGCTACCCGACGTGCTGCCCGGCTGGAACGAAACCGTCTGCCCGGCGCCGACCGACGCCGCAAACTCCGTCAAGCTGTTATTGCCGATCACCACGCTGCCGGTGCCGTCGGTCGGCAGGTTGATATAGGCCGAGGATGCCGTGGCGCCCGAGGAGGCGACCGACAGGACGCCGTTGTTCGTCATCTTCGTCGCGTTGCCGCCGAAGTCCAGGAACTGCGCGGTGCCGTCAGTGACCGCAATCGTCCCGGCGTTCGTAAACGTCGTGGCTGGGTTACCGGCGACATCCCGGACCTGGAACGTGGCGCTGCCGGGCGTGGAGCTGGTGACGGCGATCGTGCCGAGGTTGCTGACCTGGCCCTGCACCTGCACGACGGCGCTGCTGCCAGCGCCGTTGATCTCAAGGCTCGAGGCTGCAGGCAGCGCGGCGCCTGAAAGCACCAGGCGCGGGCTGCTGCTCGATGAGGCGTTCAGAAGCAGCGTCAGGGAGTCCGCGAAAGTGCCGGTCTCGGTGACAATGCCGGCGGCTATGGTTGCCATGTCGCCGGCGGCGGGGACACCGGCCGGGGTCCAATCGGCGGCGTTCTCGAATATGTCCGATGACCCGTTCCAGACTTTACCGGCCATAATCTTGTTAACCTCAGGTTTCGTGTAATTGGGGCCGCAGCTTACGGTCACCGCACTTCCAACAGGCAATGCCTATGTGGCGAGTGAAAGGCAAGCGCATATTTTTTCCACCGTTGCAACCGTGGCTTGGTTGTGTAAAATAACTTGACAAATACTTATTAATTTTTAATTAAGTTCGGTATTTTGCAATACGTTACGATAGCGGCACGCTTATTGCGAATGTCGTTTTGGACGCGGCATTGCCTCGGCCGGTTACAAAATGACTGGACTACCCCACCCGCTAAAGGAGCTTTTCATGTCCTTTTTCCGCATCGCCCTTGTCGCAGCCGCTGCCCTGGCCACCAGTGGCACGGCGCAGGCTGCAGTAATCGCTTTCTCGGCCGGCGCCACTTCCGCTGCGGACAGCGCGCTGACTACTGGCTCACTCAACACGGACTTCAAAGTCACGCTGGACATCCCGAAGTTTGATACCAACCTCGGCACGCTCAACAGCGTCAGCTTCGAACTGGCTGGCAGCGAAGTTGCCCTGATCCAGCTTGAAAACCTGAGCAATTCCGATCGCACCCTGATCGGCACCGCGCAGGTCAGCGTCGTACTGACCGCCTCTGACGGCACCACAAAGCTGGCGCAGGCGCTGCCGACTACAACCAAGTTGGCGTTTCTGGCAGCTTTTGACGGCACGTATGACGGCACGCCTGACTACAGCGGCATATCAGGTGCGACCTACTCAGACATTACGGCCAACGACACCTCCGGCCTACAGGTTTTCACGGACCCGACAGTGCTGAGTCTTTACTCCGCAACTGGCGGCGGGCTTGCAGCCAGCACAGTCAGCGGCCTCAACACTTCCACAACGTCGAGCGGCAACGCCAACACGAGCATCACGTCTTCTGCAACGGGCACCGTCTTCGTGGAGTATGACTACACCACGGTGGACTCTGCCCCGACCGGCGTACCCGAGCCGGCGTCCATGGCGCTGCTCGGCGCCGGCCTCACCGGCCTGGGCCTGATGCGCCGCCGCAAGGCGTAAGGTGTAAGGCAACCGAAACGTCTGGATAGCCGCCAGGCTTGGCGGGCATCAAGGCCTCGGCAGCCCGGCCCGTTTCGGACGTTACGCACCGGCTCCTGACGGCGCCGGTTTTACAGATTTAAATCCCGGTTTGGCCGGGGCGGCAAACGCCGCCCCGGCCAAACTGTTTTGGTGCGCGTTTTGAGAACCCGCTGGACGGAGGCTGAGGCAGCCGGCGCGCTTGCATCGCCTGCCGTCCAGCGGCACCGCCGAGAACCGGAGCAGAGCAGACGGCTGCCGGTGAACACGTGGAGCACCGCGCAACGGCTCCGTTGCGCAAGGAACGGCATTGGATGATCGGCAGCCTAGAGTGGCTGGACCGGCACTCACACCTTGGCCGCAGCCCCCCGGTCCAGGCATGGCCAGACCCGGCGCCCAGAGGAAACAACGAAGCATCGTAAAGAAAACCGACAGGATACCTCGAAGCCTGCTAGGAAGAACATTTCCTAACAACGGTTTACGGACTTGGCACAATTCTTGAGTTGTCCTCACTAGATGGGGCGCCGCCCTGTCCATTGTTTTGGGTAGGGCATCTCCCTTCCCGCTCCCAGGAGCTTTTTATGTCCCCCTTCCGCATTGCCCTTGCCGCAGCAGCCATTTTCGTGGCCAGCACAGCGGCGGAGGCTGCCACCGTGGCCTACGGCACGACCCCCGCCAGCACGAGCACGCTGACGACCGGCTTGCAGACCACCAACTTCACCTCTTCCATCACGCTGCCGAAGTTCGACATCACTCTGGGGACCCTGACCTCGGTCGCCATCGATTTTGCTGGCTCCGTGAACTCGACGTTCAAGTTCGAGAGCCTGGATGGTTCCGCGTCCACCGTCACCGGCACAGCGGCAGCCACCGTGACGTTGGCGCGCCCAGACAGCAGCCAACTCGCGATCGTCCTGCCGACTAACACACGCTCCGCAACGGAAGCCGCGTTCGATGGAACCGTTGACTTCGCCGGCGCCTCTGGTGCCGTATTCTCCAACGTGTCCGGCACCGTGACTGCGCCGACGGTCACGCTGACCAGCGCGTCCGACCTGGCGTTGTTCGCCGGCGCCGGAAGCATCGTCCTGCCCGTCACCGGCACGGGTTCGTCCACCGTCACCGGCCCGGGCAACGTCGTGTCGCAGATCAACACTCAGGCGTCCGGTTCGGCTTTCGTCGTCTATACCTACACTGCAGTCACGGCAGCACTGACCAGCGTTCCTGAGCCGGCCTCCATGGCACTGCTCGGCGCAGGCCTGGCTGGCTTGGGCGTGATGCGCCGCCGCCGGGCGTAAGCAGCTTTACGCAGGCTGGACAGGGGCGTCGCCGGTTGGCGGCGCCCCTGTTTCGTTGTAGAAGATAGATGCTGCAGATGTGTAAGAATTTCCGACAAAGCTCAATTCCGAGCTAAATACGGCTGGATGCAGCGGCAACGGCGACGGCGACCCGGACGGCAACGCCCCGCGGCCGGTCACGCCCGGGATGGCGCAAATCGTATCGCGCCAGCACACCCGGCAGTGCTGCCGCGACGACTGCACGCGGCAAACGCGTCCGGCTCCCGTCCGCAAGCCAGTCCCGCCCGATCCCGGCCAAAGTCGCTTGGACCGGAGCGAAGGCAGCCAGGGACGCGGCGCTGCCCAGGTCAGCCTCCGACAGCCCGGCCGACCGCAGCACATCCAAAGGCAGCACGCACCGGTCCTGCCGGGCCAATACCGGAACGCTGCGCAGGATGCCAGCCACGCCATAAGCGGCGCCCAGGTCACGCAGGGCGTTCAACGCCGCCCCGTCCGCGCCCAAGGCACTGCCCGCCGCCGCCGCCACGCCGCCGAACGCCGCGCGGACATAGGCCCGGAATGCCGCCACGTCCTCAACCGGCTCCGTTTCTGCCTCCCGCCCCTCGATCATCTGCAGGATGTCAGCCGGCCGCAGCCGCCCGTCGTCCAGCGCCTCTCCCAATGGACCCGCCACCTCGTGCCGCCGCCGCGCGCCCTCTGCCACCTCGCGCCACCATTGCAGGCGGATCAGCGCCAGCATCGGATTGCTCACGACCTCGCGCGCCCGCGCCAGCTCGTGGTTGACGGCATACAGCAGGAACAGCGTTTCCCGGCGCCCGGGCGGCGCGAATAGGGCGGTCAGGAAACGGTCGGGGTCGTGCCGCTGCACGATCCGGCCGAGGGGGGATAGCTCGGTCATACCCCCGACATGGCCGTTTCGCACCGCCGCGCAACTTCATCCCGCCCAGCCTTGACGGCCCGGCGCCGCCGCGACCACTCTGCGCCCCCACCTTCCGAGAGGATCGCGACATGGCCTTCGAACTTCCCCCCCTGCCCTACAGCCACGGCGCCCTTGCCGAGAGCGGCATGTGCCAGGAAACGCTGGAACTGCACCACGACAAGCACCACCAAGCCTACGTCACCGCCCTGAACGGCTTCGTCGAGAAGACGCCGGCGTTGCAGGGCAAGTCGCTGGAGGAGATCGTCGCCCTGTCACACGATGACAGCAGCATGGCTCCGGTGTTTAACAATGCCGGGCAGCACTGGAACCACAACCTGTTCTGGCAGAACATGGCGCCGAACGGCGGCTCCATCCGCGGCAAGCTGGAAAGCAAGATCACCGAGGACTTCGGCAGCGTCCAGGCGTTCAAGGACGCCTTCAAGACGGCGGCGACCGGCCAGTTCGGCTCCGGCTGGGCATGGCTGGTCCTCGGCATGGACGGCAAGCTGAAGGTGACGAAGACGCCGAACGGGTCGAATCCGCTGGCCACCAAGGAGGGCAAGGCGCTGCTGGGCTGCGACGTTTGGGAGCACAGCTACTACCTGGATTTCCGCAACCGCCGTCCAGACTATGTGACGAATTGGCTGGACAAGCTGGCCAACTATGAGTTCGCCGCGGCACAGATGGGGTAGGCCTTCCTTCTCCCTCTCCCTCCGGGAGAGGGTCGGGGTGAGGGGGCGAGCAAGCACTGCGTTGGTCCCAGACAGGATACGGTGCAAGTGTTGTGTCAGACTCCCCGCTCCGCAGCCAAGACCCCCTCACCCCAACCCTCTCCCGGAGGGAGAGGGAGCAGCTTAAACCTCAACTCTTGACGTCATTCGCCGCGGTCGGAACTGGCGGTTTTACCACGCCGGTGATGGTGTTGCGGAGCACCGTCACACGGACGTTCGGCGCCAGGTCCACCTCGATCTCCTCCGACCCTTCCTTCACCCGCGCTATGGTCGCCAAGATGCCGCCGGCGGTCACCACCCGGTCGCCCCGGCGCAACGCGCCCAGCGCGGTGGTCAGCTGCTTCTGCCGCTGCTGCTGCGGCCGGAACAGCAAGAAGTAGGCGGCAACGAAGATCAGCAGGATCGGCGCGAACTGGGACACGCTGCCCAGCAAGCCGGCCGCATCCTGGGCATAGGCGGGAGAGATGAGCATAGCAGGTCCTACATGCAGGCGGCATGGTTGCCGCGGGTGCGGCGGGACCATAGTTTCCCGCCCACCCCCGTCAAGCCAACCCGGCCACGCCCCCAAAGCAAGCCACGATCAAGGATGCCCATGGACCCGCAACTGCTGACCCGCATCGCCGAGGCGCTGGAGCGCCTGGCCCCGCCGCCGCCGGGTCCGCCCAACCTGGCCGGCGCCGACGCCTTCATTTGGCAGCCCGACACCGGCCGGCTGGTCCCGGTGCCGCAGGTGAACTGCGTCGGCATCGCCCTGCTGCACGGCGTGGACCGGCAGAAGCGAATCCTGCTGGACAACACGCTCCGTTTCGCGCGCGGCTTCCCGGCCAACAACGCCATGCTGTGGGGTGCCCGCGGCATGGGCAAGTCGTCGCTGGTCAAGGCCGCCCATGCCGCCGCCAACGACGCCGCGCCGGGCAGCCTGGCGCTCATCGAAATTCACCGGGAGGACATACGTACCCTGCCCGACCTGTTGAACGCCCTACGCGCCCAGTCCCGTCGCAGCCTGATCCTGTGCGACGACCTGTCGTTCGAGAAAGAAGACGCCGATTACAAGGCTTTGAAGTCCGTGCTGGACGGCGGCATCGAGGGGCGCCCAGCCAACGTGCTGTTCTACGCCACCTCCAACCGGCGCCACCTGATGCCGCGCGACATGATCGACAACGAGCGCTCGACGGCGATCAACCCCGGCGAGGCCGTCGAGGAGAAGGTGTCGCTGTCCGATCGCTTCGGCCTGTGGATCGGCTTCCACAACTGCGACCAGGACGCATTCCGCGCGATGGTGGAAGGCTATGCCGACGCGATGCGGCTGCCCATCGAGCGCGACGACCTGCACAGGCAGGCAAATGAGTGGTCGGTGACGCGCGGGTCGCGCTCTGGCCGCGTGGCGTGGCAATTCATCCAGGACCTGGCGGGTCGGCTGGGCGTCAAGGCGGAAATGGCGGCATGACAGGCAATCCAGGGTATCACCGCAAGGTGTTCGGCGGCACGACAGTCACGGCGCTGTCCGACGGCTACCTCGTCCTGCCGAACGAGGCGCTGCAAGGCATGGCCCCGGCAGAAATTGGGGCGATGCGGGACGCCCTGTTCCGCGGGCCGCAGCCGCGCACCAGCGTCAACGCCTTCCTGGTGCAGTCCGGTGGGCGGACGGTGCTGGTGGACACGGGCGCCGGCAACAAGGCCAGCGCCATGTTTCCCTCGCTGGGCCTCCTGGGGGACAGCATGACCGCGGCCGGCATGTCGCCCGGCGACGTGGACGCAGTAGTGATGACGCACCTGCACATTGATCATTTTGGCGGGTTGACCGGGGATGACGGCGCGGCGGCGTTCCCGCGGGCCGAGTTGGTGCTGTCGGCGGCGGAGGCGGACTACTGGCTGGACGAGGCCAAGATGGCGGCCGCCCCGGACGCGGCCAAGCCGCGCTTCGCCGGGGCGCAGGCGGCGGTGGCGCCGTATAAGGACCGTATGCGGACCTTTGCCGGAACTGAGGCAGTGCTGGGATTGCAGCCGGTTCCGCTGCCCGGGCACACCCCGGGCCATACCGGCTACTTGATCGAGGACGGCGGGGCACGCCTGCTGATCTGGGCCGACGTGATGCACGTCCCGGACGTGCAGGCGCCGCGGCCGGAGGTGACGATCGGCTTCGATAGCGACCCGCCCAGCGCCATCACCTCGCGCCGCCGCGCGCTGGACATGGCCGTGTCCGAGCGGCTCATGGTGACGGGGATGCACCTGCACTTCCCGGGCTTCGCGCGCGTGACACGGGTTGGGGACGGCTATGCGCTGGTGCCGGAGCTGTGGCTGGCGGATTGATCTTCTTTTCCTTGTCCTTTCGGGAGAGGGTTGGGGTGAGAGGGCGTCCTTGGCTGCGGCGCGGGGAACCGGCAACGCCGTTGGACAACGCGTGCAATGGGTGGAGATCGGCGCCCTTCCGCCCCCTCACCCCGACCCCTTCTCGGAGGGAAAGGGAGCGGGAAGACCGTAAGATGACCGACGGGTGACAGGGCGTTCTTTCGTCGCTAGAACCTTCGTGCCGCGTCGGGACCCCTGCATTCATGAAAATCATCGCCTGCAACAGCAACCGGCCTCTGGCCGAGGCGGTGGCAGCCGCGTTGCACCTGCCTTTGGCCAAGGCGTCCATCCGCCGCTTCGCCGACATGGAGATTTTCGTCGAGATCCAGGAGAACGTGCGCGGAGAGGATGTCTTCGTCATCCAGAGCACCTCCTACCCAGCCAACGATCACCTGATGGAGCTGCTCATCACGCTGGACGCGTTGCGCCGCGCCAGCGCCCGGCGCGTCACGGCGGTGATCCCCTATTTCGGCTATGCCCGGCAGGACCGGAAAGCCGGGCCGCGCACGCCCATCAGCGCCAAGCTGGTGGCGAACCTCATCACGGAGGCCGGGGCGAATCGCGTGCTGACGCTGGACCTGCACGCGGGGCAGATACAGGGGTTCTTCGATATCCCGCTGGACAACCTGTATGCCGCACCGCTGTTCAGCCGGGACATCCAGGCGCGGTTCGCCAACCGGAACGTGATGATCGTCTCGCCGGACGTGGGCGGTGTCGCCCGGGCGCGAGACCTGGCGACACGACTGAACTCGGACCTCGCGATCATAGACAAGCGGCGCGAACGCGCCGGCGTGTCGGAGGTGATGAACGTCATCGGCGACGTGCGCGACATGGATTGCATCCTGGTGGACGACCTGTGCGACAGCGGCGGCACCCTGTGCAACGCCGCCAATGCGCTGATGCGCAACGGTGCACGCTCCACCAGCGCGTATATCACCCACGGTGTGCTGTCGAATGGCGCGCCTGCACGCATTGCGGCGTCGGTCATCGAGAGCATGACGATCACCGACAGCATTCAGCCGACTGCGGCGGTGCAGGGCGCCGACAACATCCGCCAGTTCACCATCGCGCCGATATTGGCGGAGGCGATGCAGCGCATCTCCGACGAAAGCTCGGTCAGCAGCCTGTTCGATTAGGTTGCTTTGCGTCGGGACTGGACGCAACCTACTTGGCCTTTTTATCTGTGCGCAAACCTCCAGAGGTCTACTTAGCGAGTGGAGGCTTCTTCTGGACAAAGAATGCGGGTTGCACCGCGGCCACCCCCTGAGGTGGCGCCATGGCAGGAGGACGGCGCCGAGCGGGTTGCCGATGCGGCCACATTCCTAGTCCCGGCCGTCCGCGCCAAGGCAAAGAATAGAGACCGGACCACGGCAGGATTGACGTGATCGGCGTCCATCATCGTCTGGATCAGGTCGTCTGCCAGCAACTCGTCGAGGCTGGATCCGGCATAGTGCGTCTGCATGGCACATCTTTCGGTTGAGGGCCGCCGGGCCGCTGTGGACATTGGGCATACGCACTGGACTGGACGAACACGCGCGGCCATCGGGTGACTCCGGACCCCAGCCGCACTTTCCGCCTCGCAGCGGCGCAGCTTCCCCCGTGGCGGATTAATATGTCGTCAACGTGGCTCTGTGACTGCCGCAGGCTCAGATGATGAGTGCCGCTACGGGCATCAGCGGCAATACAACCCAGGGAAGCAACAAGGAGAGTGGCCAGGAATCATTCCTGGATGCGGTCAAGCACGAAGACCTCAAGCGGGCTTGCAGCGAACGTGCTTCGAATGACCCGGCAGGCCGCGCAGTACTGGACGGTTTTGCGGCCTGGACTTCACCCCCGTAGGCATCTGGCCTAATCAAGTTCCGCCAATGTCCCGGATGGGGACCAGGCTCAGGAGGCCATTCCATGAAGCTCTACTACGCGTCCGGCGCCTGCTCGATGGGCATTCATGTCCTGCTGGAAGAGATCGGCAAGCCCTATGACACCGTGAAGCTCGACACGCGCGGCGGCGAAAACCTGCGGCCGCCGTTCATCGACCTGAACCCCAAGGGCAAGGTGCCGACGCTGCAGCGCGACGACGGCAGCATCATCACCGAGTTCCCGGTGATCGCGCACTATCTCGCCAAGGCCAACCCATCCGCCGGGCTGCTGCCGCCTGACGAAGAGGCCGAGATACGCGGGGCCGAGGCGATGGACTACGCCGTCGCCACCATCCACATGCAGGGTTTTACCCGCCTGTTCCGCCCCGCCAACTTCAGTCCGAGCGAGGCCGAGCACGAGGCGGTCAAGGCGCGCGGGCGCGAGATCATCGAGAAGGGCTACTCCCTGCTCGACAAGGCACTCGCCGGCAAGGAGTGGATCGCCGGCTCCTATAGCATTGCCGACAGCGCGGTGTTCTACGTGTCGTACTGGGGGGCAAAGCGGATGGGCATGACCCTGCCGCCGAACCTGGCCGCGCACTTCGAGCGCATGATGGCCCGCCCCGCCGTGCAGCGGATGCTGACCGCCGAAGGCCTGGCCGCTTGATGCTGACCCCGCGTGCCTTCTGGTTCCTGCGCCACGGCGAAACCGACTGGAACGCGCGGGGGTTGTCCCAGGGCAACATAGACATCCCACTGAACGAGGTCGGCCTGGCCCAGGCGCGCACCGCCGCCGAGATGCTGCGGACGCGCGGGATACGCAGCATCGTCGCCAGCCCGCTGTCGCGTGCGCATGACACCGCGCTGGCGGTGGCGGCGGTGACCGGCGTGGAGGTCGTGCTGCAGGACGACCTGCGCGAGGTCAGCTTCGGCGTGCAGGAGGGCCAGCCGATGGCGGACTGGTTCGAAGACTGGATCGCCGGGCGCTCGACGCCGGAGGGCGCGGAGCCCTTCGCCGACCTGCGCGCCCGCGCCGTGCAGGCAGTGAACCGCGCTTTGGCCCATCCAGCGCCGGTGCTGATCGTCGCGCACGGCGCGCTGTTCCGCGCCCTGCGGGCCGAGATGGGCCTGTCCCCGGAGATACGCCTGCTCAACGGCGTGCCGCTGTTTTGCGAGCCGGGAACGCCTTGGACGCTGACGCCGGCCTGACCCGGCCGTTGACAGCGGATATCATTGCAGGAGGGATGCGTTCCCTCTGCGGGGAACATCGTCTCTGCCAGCGGCAGCCCAGCCGCCGACCTGCTCGCGAACGCCTTGATGCCGCAAGGTTTGGGGATCGGTCACAACCTTAACGGCCCATCCCGGTCCATCAGCATGCAATTCGCGGCCTAGTTTCTGCTTCGCAGCCTTCATCGCCGCGGCCTTTCACCGTCGCGCGGCCGTTGCTGCTCGGGTAGCCCTGACCTGCGTGGCGCTGCTCTGCCTGCCGGCGGCATCGCAGCCCCGCCTTGGCATGGGCGCCCATGACAAATTGCCAAACTTCCCACACTTGTTGCCGCCCCGGAAATCCTGTTTGGTCCGGCCCCATGAAGATATCCGTACTTGGCATCGGCTACGTCGGCGCAGTTTCCTGCGGCTGCCTCGCCTCCTTCGGGCATGAGATCGTCGGGGTGGACGTGTCGGCCGACAAGGTCGCCATGCTCGCCCGCGGCCAATCGCCGATCGTCGAGGACGAGATTGACCGCCTGATCGCCGACGGCGTCGCCGCAGGCCGCCTGCGCGCAACGGTAGACATCGCCGACGCCGTCGCCAACACCGACGTGTCGTTCATCTCTGTCGGCACCCCCAGCGGCCCCAGCGGCAGCGTGAGCATGCGGGCGGTGGACGAGGTCGTGGCCTCCATCGGGCGGGAACTGCGCGGCAAGGCGGGTACGCACATCGTCGTCATGCGCTCCACCGTGCCGCCCGGCACCGCCGAGGACCGGGTGATCCCGGCGCTGGAACAGGCCAGCGGCAAGCGGCACGGCGAGGGGTTCCGCTACTACTCCAATCCCGAGTTCCTGCGCGAAGGGTCGTCGGTGCGGGACTTCCACAACCCGCCCTACACCATGATCGGCGCAGCGCCCGGCGACGACGGCGCCGCACTGCGCGAGATTTATGCCGGGGTCGGCGGCGAGGTCCACGTCGTTCCCTACCGCGTGGCGGAGGCCGCCAAGTATCTCGCCAACGCCTACCATGCGGTGAAGCTGGCCTTCGCCAACGAGGCCGGCGCAGTCCTGGCCGCGTTGGGCGTGGATGCCCGCGCCGCCTTCCGGCTGTTCTGCGAGGACCGGGTGCTGAACATCTCGTCCGCCTACCTGACGCCGGGCTTCGCCTTTGGCGGCTCGTGCCTGCCCAAGGACATACGCAGCATGCTGGCCCTGGCCGACCAGGCCAACGTGCCGGCGCCGTTCCTCAAGCAGGTGCTGCCCAGCAACAACGCGATCATCGAGCGCACCTTCGACGCCATTGCCGCGCATGGACGCCAGCCCATCGCGCTATTCGGCCTGGCGTTTAAGTCGGGCACGGACGACCTGCGCGAAAGCCCGTTCGTGATCCTGGCCGAGCGCCTGCTGGGCAAGGGCTACGACCTGCGCATCTTCGACCGCTCCGTCCAGGTGGCGCGGCTTACCGGCAGCAACCGTGCCTACATCGAGCGCGAGATCCCACACCTGGAGCGGTTGCTGGCGGCAGACCCGGCGGCGGCTATGGACGGCGCCGGGCTGGTCGTACTGGGCCATGTCGGCAAGGAGGACCGACCGGCGCTGCTGGCGGCGCTTGGCGGCCGGCGGGTGCTGGACCTGGCGGGGATTGCCGAAGTGCGCGAGCACGCAGGGGATGCCTACCAGGGCCTGTGTTGGTGAAGCCACGGCTGCTGGTCGTCTCGCCGCGCTTCCTGTTCCCGCTGGACCAGGGTGGCCGCATACGCACGGTCAATACGCTGCGCCGGCTCAAGGATGGCGTGTTCGACATCACCCTGGTATCTCCGGCGCCGGCCAACGCCGGGAACTGGGCGGCAGACCTTGCCGGCGCCTGCGACCGCTTCCTGTCCTGGCCAGAAACGCCGCAGTCTCGGTTGGGTCAGGTGCGGGCGCTGGCCGGGCAACTGCCGGTCGCTGTGGCATCGGACGCCTCGGCCGCCGGGTCGGCGCTGGTGGCGGTGGAGTTGGCGAAGGCGCCGGATGCAATGCTGGTGGACTTTCCCCACGCCGCGGTGCTGCTGCCGGACCGCCTGCCGGTGCCGTCGGTAATCTGGACTCATAACGTGGAGGCGGAGATCTTCGCCCGGCACGCCGAAGTCGCCCGCGGCCCGATGCGGCTGGTTTGGCAGGACCAGGCGCGGAAAATGCAGCGGTTCGAGGCGGAAACGCTGCGTCGCTTCGACACAGTAATCGCAGTGTCCAAACGGGACGCGGCGGCCCTGCGGGAGGCCTACGGCCTGCCCCGGGTCGAGCCGGTCGAGACCGGGGTGGACACCGAGTACTACACCTGCCACCCGCCTGCGGACGCCCCGGCGTTCGGCATGGCGGAAGGCACCGTGGTGTTCACGGGGTCCATGGATTCGCGCTCCAACATCGAGGGTGTCACCTTCCTCATGGACGAGGTCTGGCCCTTGGTGCTGCAAGGGCGGCCCGGCGCGCGGGCCATCATCGTCGGGCGCAACCCGCCGGCCGGGCTGGTTGCCGCGGCGCGGGAGCGCAAGCTCGATTGGGAGTTCACCGGCTTCGTGGACGATGTGCGCCCCTATGTCGCCCGATCCCACGTTTATGTCATCCCGCTGCGGGTCGGCAGCGGCACCCGCATCAAGGTGTTCGAAGCGATGGCGATGGGCTGCCCCGTCGTGTCTACCACCCTGGGCGTCGAGGGCCTGGCAGTGACGGACGGCACCCACTACCTCCGGGCCGATGCGGCGGACGCATTCGCGGCAGCGATCCTGGAGCTGCTGAACGATGCCGAGCGCCGGCAGGAGTTGTCTACTGCAGCGCGTGCCTTGGTGGAGTTGAAGTTCGGCTGGGCGCAGGTGACCCGGCAGTTCGAGGCGATCCTTACCGCAGTGCTGCCGGGCCGCCGGCCGGAATAAATCGGTTTGCATCCAGTCTGGACGCAAACCGATCTAGGCGCTACCGCGCCGGCTGTGAGCCCAGCTTGTCGAGCAGGACGCCGGCAGCGTCCACACAGGCGCGGGTGGTTTCGTTATTGGCGCAGCGCAGGTCAATTAACGCGCCATCCCGCTCCAATATGAAGCGTGCGCCACGTGGACCGCGCATGCCGCCGCCCATCATCCCGCGCATCATGCCCATGCGATAAGCCATCATGCCGCCCCGGCCCTCACCGCGCATGCCGTCATGCATCCGATCCCGCATCGAGTCCGGCCCGGGGTTATCCTGCCCGGCCGGCGGCGGGGCGGGCGGTGCGCCGGGCGGCGCAGGCGGGGGCGCTGGCTGAGCGGCCGCAAGGGTGATGCCGCCCAACAAGGCGACGGCGGCAAGGGCGAGAGTCTTGGTCATTACGTTCTCCTAAGAGCGGCGCGGTCCGCGCCTGCAACAATTACGCGGCGTCCGCAGCGCCCCCATGCTTTCCAGCATCGGCCGTCAGGACGCCGGCGCCGTCTGCACGAACCGGCGGTAGAACGCACCCAGCCCAATCAGGCTCAGCCCCAGCCCCAGGAAGGACAGCACGCGCCACAGCCCCTGCAAGTCCGACATGTCCAACAGGAACACCTTGGCCGTCACCAGTCCGACCAGCCCAAGCGCCGCCAGCCGCAACGGACGCTGCCCGGTCCGCAGCCCCGCCGCCAGCAGCACCGCGCCGAGCAGCAGCCAGGCGCCGGAGTAGGACCAAGCCTCGGCGTCCGTCATCGGGTTGCTGACGATGATTGACAGCCGCCCGGGATGGAACGTTTGCCGCACTTGCAGCGTCGCCCAGGCGAACCCTGCGACCCCGGCGAAGGCCGCCAAGAGTGGTCGCGGCGCCGGCGTCAGGCGCATCGCCAGCACGGCCAGCAGTGCCGGGACCAGGTAGGCCGGCAGCAGCGCGTTCCAGACGAGGCCAGCGCCCACTGCGGCGTTGGTCAGCGCCGGGTTCAGCAGGATCAACGCCGTGCCGCCCGCCAACCCGGCGACGCCGAGTATCCGCCATCCCATGCGCAGGACTGGCCGGGGCATCCGCCGATGCAGCCACGCCGTGCCCAGCGCCAGCAGCCCCAACGCGTCCACCTGCGCCGCCGCCTCGCCGAATGTCGGGTCCAAAAGGCCAAGCAATCCCCTGTTGGCAGTGTGGTGGACTTGCAACAGTACCAGCGCCGCCACGAAGGCCAGCGCCCCGCCTTCCAGCACCGCAACCACCAAGTCATCCACCCGGCGGCGGAATAGGGTTGCCGCCACGGCGAAGCACCCAGCCGGCACGCCATAGGCCAGCAGCAAGCCATTCAGCACGGGCAGGCCGCCGACCTCGTAGCCCAGCACGTATGGGTTCAGCACCAGACGCACGAGCACCACCCCTGCCACAGCCAGCGCGACCCGGCGGAGCGGCACCCCGGCGGCCGCCTCGATCCACGCCAGCGCCGGCAGCAGCAGCGCCAGCGCCAGGGTCAGCCAGGCATCGCTCAGCAGGATTGCGGCGCCGAGCGCCAGCGCCGCGGCCACCCCAGCGGCGTGGGCGCCGGCCCGGGGAAGCGATCCCTCGCGCCGGGCCAGTGCCGCGGCGGCGGTCAGCCCGGCGGCCAGTAACAGCGCGGCCGCGGCCCAGGCGGCGTGGGACTGGAACCGCCCGGCCTGGACGTAGGCCGCCGCCAGCACCAACACCGGAACGGCTGCGGGCAGCGCCGCCCAGGGCAAGGGGCGAGGTGACCGCCGTTCCATGAATAGCCCGGCGCCGGCGAACCAGGCGGCCATCGCGGTGGCGGTTTCCAGGAACGGCAGCAAGGCCTCGGGCGCCCACTGGCCGGGCAGGACTGCCTGGACGGCACCCTCGACCGTTATGGCCTCACCCGTCGTATGCCAGGTCGGCAGCGCCCAGGTCAGCAGGACCAGCAGCATCAGCCCGGCAGCAAGCTGCGGCAGGCGGGCCAGGCGCGGATCGGCCCAACCCTTGGCGACGGTGACGGGGGCCAGCAGGAGCACGCCCATGCGCGCCGTTGGATCGGCTGTTGCCACTGCCAGCAGCAGCCCGGCCAGGCCCAACACCAGCGTCGGCGCCCAGGACAGGCGACGGCCCAGGGGATGTTCCAGTGCGGCGCCGGGCAGCAGCAACAGGCTCAACCCGGCCGCTGCCGGCACGAACAGGCTCGGCGCCCATGCAGGCTCGGTGTTGCTGTCCAGGGCGAAGGAGGTCACCCATGCCGCACCGGCGCCCGCCGCCGCCCAGCCCAGCCAGGTCCAAGCGGTGAACCGCACCACCGCCCAGGCCGCCGCGGACACGATCAGCAGGTAGCCGAACAGCCCTGGAATGGAGAGGTCTTCCAGCCCCACCAGCACCGGGGTTCCGAACGCCGCCGCCAACCCGACCGCGCCCACCAGCGGGCCGAAACGCAGCGAAAGCGCCAGCCCTGCCAGGGATGCTGCCGCCATGAGCGTGAAGGCGGCGAGGTCCGGCACAAGCTGATACAGCGGCCCAACGGCGTAGGCGCCTGCCAACCAAGCCCCGACCGCGCCTGCGGCCAGCGCCGCCGGGGCCTGGTCGGTCAGAGCGCCGGACGGTGGCGACCGACGGCGCAGCCACTCCGCTCCCGCGGCCAGCAGTGCGCCCAGCACGGCGGCGATGGCGCAGCGGGGCCCGGGGCCAAGCCAACCGCTCTCGACCGCCGTGCGGACCAGGAACACGCCAGCCAGCAGCAACGCCGCCGCGCCGGCCCAGACGCCCCAGCGCTGGGTCAGGGCCTGTTCCCAATCAATGCGGGGCTTGGCCGGGGTGGTAAGGGGCGGCGGAGATGGCGAAACGGCGTCCCGCGCCGGGGCCGTGGCAACAGTAGGCGAAGACGCTACCCGAGGCGGCGAAGCTGGCAACGGCGCGGCCTGAGTGCCTGCGGCCGCCGTTGCAGACGTCGCCAAGGCTGCGCGCAGTTGGCGGATCTCGGCCCGCGCCCGGCTCGCCTGAATGAAGGCGGCGATCGCAAGCACCCATCCCATCAGGATCACGCCTGCAATCAAGAGAAGGTAGAATATAAGGTCGTCGAACATGCGCCATGTTCACCCGGTCAGGCAGGGCGTCAAATCATGGAGTGCTGCTCCTGGCACGACGCCGAGAACGCATCAGCCGTCCCAGCCTTGCCCCCCCTCCCCCGATCCGCTACACCCCCGCCCACGCTGGCACCCCTGGAGGCCGGCGCTTTTGTCGTTCAGGAGCAAACCATGGCCAATTTCGTGACCATCGAGGCCGAGGCGCGCGAGCGTGCAGGTAAGGGGGCGGCACGCGCATCTCGTCGGGCGGGCATGGTGCCCGCCGTCATCTACGGCGCCAAGCAGACGCCGACCCTCATCCAGCTCGACCCCCGCATCGTCGTGCGTGAGCTGACCCGCGGCGGCTGGAAAAGCCGCCTGTATGAGATCAACGTTGCTGGCGCCCCTGCCCGCGCCCTGATGCGGGAGGTGCAGTTCCACCCCGTCAGCGACAAGGCGCTGCACGTGGACTTTCAGCGCCTCGCGCCGGGCGAGCGCATCCGCGTCGCCGTCACCGTGCAGTTCCAGAACGAGGCGACCTCGCCCGGCCTGAAGAAGGGTGGGGTGCTGAACGTCGTGCGCCACTCGGTCGAGGTGCTGGCCGATCCGGAGCAGGTGCCGGACTACTTCCAGGCCGACCTGGCGGCGCTGGACATCAACGACAACGTCCGCTTTGGCGACCTGACCGGGACCGAGGGCGTGTCGCCCGTCATCACCGGGCGCGACTTCGTCATCGCCACCGTCGCCCCCCCAACCAAGGGCGCCGAGCCTGTCGCCGACCCGAACGCCCCGGCTGCCGCAGCCCCGGCCCGCGGCACCAAGGCTCCACCCAAGGCCGCAGCCCCGGCCGCCAAGGCCCCGGCGAAGCCCGCCGCGAAGAAGTAACCCGTGCTGCTCTGGGTGGGCTTGGGCAACCCAGAGCCTGGCATGGCCCGCCAACGCCACAACATCGGCTTCATGGCCGTAGACGAGATCGCACGCCGCCACGGGTTCGGCCCTTGGCGGCAGCGCTTCCGCGGCCTAACTGCCGAGGGCACGCTGGGCGGCCAGCGGGTGCTATTGCTCAAGCCCGGCACCTACATGAACGCGTCGGGGGAAAGCGTGCAGCCGGCGGCGGCGTTCTTCAAGCTGGAGCCGGCTGACGTCACCGCATTCCACGACGAGCTGGACCTGGCGCCGGGCAAGGTGCGGGTGAAGCGCGGCGGCGGGGCAGCGGGGCACAACGGACTGCGCAGCATGGACCGCATTCTGGGCACGCCGGAGTACTGGCGTGTCCGCCTGGGCATCGGCCACCCCGGCGACAAGGCGCGGGTGCACGGCTGGGTGCTGGGCGACTTCCACAAAACGGACCAGGCGTGGCTGGCCGACCTGCTGGACGCGGTGGCGGATGCCGCGCCGATGCTGGCCGCCGGCCGGCCAGAGGACTTCATGACGCGCGTGGCATTGCTGACGCAGGCGGCCGACGCGCGGGCAAAGGGAACGGGATAGATGGGCTTCAACTGCGGCATCGTCGGGCTGCCGAACGTCGGCAAGAGCACGCTGTTCAACGCGCTGACCGCGACGGCGGCGGCGCAGGCCGCCAACTACCCGTTCTGCACCATCGAGCCCAACGTGGGCCGGGTTGCGGTGCCGGACCCTCGGCTGGGCGCCTTGGCCACCATCGGCAAGAGCAAGACGATCGTGCCGACCAGTCTGGAGTTCGTGGACATCGCCGGGCTGGTGCGCGGCGCGTCGCGCGGCGAGGGCCTGGGCAACCAGTTCCTCGCCAATATCCGCGAGGTGGACGCGATCATCCACGTGCTCCGCTGCTTCGAGGATGGCGACGTGACCCACGTAGAGGGCAGCGTGGACCCGATCCGCGACGCCGAGACGGTGGAAACCGAGCTGATGCTGGCCGACCTGGACAGCCTGGAACGCCGCCTGCCGGCGCTGCAGAAGAAGGCCCGCGGCGGTGACCGGGACAGCACCGTGCAGGTCGCGTTGATGGAGCCGATCTTCGCCGCTCTGCAGGCTGGCCAGCCCGCGCGCACCGCGATCCCCCCGGACCAGGTTGAGGCCGCGAAGCGTCTGCAACTGATGACCAGCAAGCCCGTGCTGTATGTCTGCAACGTCGGGGAAGCCGACGCTGCCGAGGGCAACGCCCAATCCGCCCGCGTGATGGCCCGCGCCAAGACCGAGGGCGCCGGTGCCGTCGTGGTCTCCGCCGCCATCGAGGCGGAGGTGAGCCTGCTGGCGGAGGAGGACAGGCGCGAGTTCCTGGACGGACTGGGCCTTCCCGACAGCGGCCTGGACCGGGTGATCCGCGCCGGCTACGCGTTGCTCGGGCTACTGACCTATTTCACAGTAGGGCCGAAGGAAACGCGGGCCTGGACCATCACGCAGGGCACCAAGGCGCCGCAGGCGGCGGCGGTGATCCACAACGACTTCGAGCGCGGCTTCATCGCCTGCGAGACCATCGGGTATGACGATTTCATCGCCTGCAAGGGCGAGACCGGCGCGAAGGAAGCCGGGAAAATGCGCGTGGAAGGACGGGAGTACCTGGTGCGGGACGGGGACGTGCTGCTGTTCCGGTTCAACGTTTAGCACCGGGTTGGCGTGCGCGGGCGTGTTCCTCCTTTACCGGAGCTGACGCGGAAGACGTTGCTTGACCTGGGCGCAGCCCTGGCATCGGGGTGGCTGGACCCGGTATACCTACGTGCCGCCCTTGCTGAGCTTGATGCATTGACGCCAGCCCAGGCCATGTTCGCCGGTCAGGAGGTGCGCGGCCTGTGCCGCCTTGACGAGCGCGGCCCGGGTATTCCCCTGGTCGATTTCTTGCTGGCAGACCGGTCGCTGGACGACGTCGTGAGGTTTGGCAGGGGGGTGTTGAGCGAGCGACGGCAAGCTCTGTTGCGGACGTTGCGGGATGTGCCGGACCTTGCCTGGTTCCTGCTGTTCCACGCCGATGGACGGTGGCGCGAACTGGCGCTGGACCGGATCGCCGAGCTACCCAGCAGCGCGTTCCGGTTCCTCTCCATCGCCGTACGGCTAAATGACTGGGTTTCTCAGGTCCGCGGCGCGGCGGTGGACTGCGCCCAGCGCCTGTTCCCATCAACCAGCCCGGCCGTCATCGCAGAAGCTGCGCTCATCCTGCTATTGAGGCGACGCGACTGGAGCCGGTGGCGCGAAGAGGCTGTGTTCCTCGACGAAGCCCTGACCCGGCCGGATGTGGCCGGCCATCTAGCTCGGCGCCTCGCGGTGGGCTGTATCGGGCCACTCGCCCGAATATTGGCGGAAGCGCTGCGTCTGGACGCGATGGACAGCTCCCTGCCCGCACTGGCACGCACTGCCATCCAGCCAGCGGTGCGCGCGAAGGCTCTACAATGCCTGATTGATGGCCGTGCTGCCTGGCCGGACGGTTATGCCCGCCAGTGGATCAACAAGCCGCTCGGGTTGAGCCGCCGGGTCGCGGTTACTGGTAAGCGTGACATGCCGCGGATCGAGCCTCTGGACAGCCTTCTACGCCTTGGTGCCGCCGACCGTAGCCTGATGGTGCGGAAGGTAGCAGCCAGCGCCCTCATCGAGCACCGCGCCGTTGCTGCCACGATGCCGGAAGTGGTCAGCCGCCTCGCTGCGGATGAAAGCAGTGCCGTTCGGGAGCGCATCGCCTTCCTGCTCCGTGCAACGCTCAAACCATGACAGCCATGACGCGCAGCGGGTCGGACAACCATGTCCCCTGACGCCCCCCGCCCCACTGTCTTGTATGTCCGTGAACCCACCCTGCCCGTCGCCGAGTTCCGCCGCGTGCTGATGGAGTCCGGTCTGGGCGCGCTCCGTCCCGTGGACGATGCGGCACGGCTACAGGCGATGCTGGATGGCGCCGGGCTGATCGTGACTGCGCGGCTGGACAGCCCGGGCCGTTCCCTTGTCGGCATCGCCCGGAGCATCACCGACGGCGCCTGGTGCTGCTACCTGTCCGACTTGACCGTCTGCGCCTCGGCGCAGCGCATGGGGATCGGCCAGGCATTGCTGGACGAAAC
>CAXTCI010000075.1:10868-23948 GCA_964242325.1 uncultured Acetobacteraceae bacterium | reverse complement strand
GATACGCTGCCTGCCGACGCCGGTGGTGACGGAAACCGTCCGGCTGATGGGCGCCGCGGCGACGCCGATGGCCTTCGGCGAGATCTACACCGGCCTGCAGGCCGGCGTGATTGACGGGCTGGAGCACGATGCGCCCACCGTCCTGTCCGCCAAGTTCTATGAGACTGCCAAGAACTTCACCCTGACCCGGCACATCCACAACCCGTTCGGCTGTTTCATCAGCGACCGCACCCTGCAACGCTTGCCGGCTGCCCAGCGCGATGGCCTGCTGAAAGCGGTGCGGGATACCTCGGACGAGCACTTCACCCGCGCCGCCCAGGTGGAGGCCGATGCGTTGGAAGAGCTGAAGGGCAAGGGCGTCACCGTGGCCGACTGCGACCGTGCTGCCTTCCGTGACCGGGTGATGCCGATGTGGGACCGCTTCGTGGAGCGCACGCCCGGCGCCAAGCCCATGCTGGACGCCATCCGCGCCACCGAAGCGGTCTGAGCCGTGGACATGGTCCCGGCCGGCGGCGCCATGGCCGTCCGCCACGGCCTGTGGCGGCGCGGCGTTTCGCTGCTGCTGACGGTGGTGGAAACGCTGGCTGCCGTCCTGCTGGCCGCCGACCTTGCCGTCGTGATGTTCTCCGTGCTGGCCCGGTTCTTCTTCGACTCGCCGCCGGTGTGGAGCGACGATGCGGCACG
The DNA here is from genome assembly GCA_964242325.1 of uncultured Acetobacteraceae bacterium. GTDB lineage: Bacteria > Pseudomonadota > Alphaproteobacteria > Acetobacterales > Acetobacteraceae > DASWOJ01. Next base: position 23,264 of record CAXTCI010000075.1, on the reverse strand, counting down.
GACCCTGCTGCTGGCCGTCAGCTTCCTCGGTGCCGCGGCGGCGCTGGCGCGCGGGGAAAACGCGGGCGTCACCTTCTTCGTGGACCGGCTGGGCGCCCGTGCGCGCGGGCGCACCGACGCGCTGGTCGGCCTGGTGGTCGTGCTGGTCGCCGCAGCGCTGGCGTGGAACGGCGTGGTGCTGCTGCTCGACACCGCCGGGCAGACAGTTGGAGCCGGCGTGCCGCAGGAGGCGTTCTTCGCGCCGCTGTGCCTGGCGGCCGTCGCCATGACGGTGTTCGCCCTGGACAGCCTGCGCCGGCACCGCGTGGGCAACCTCGTGGGTGCGGCCGTCCTAATGGCGGCGGTCGCCGGGGCGTGGTGGGCCTGGTCCGCACTGGCGCCGGACAGCCTGCCCGGCCTACTGCCGGCGATGGGCGTCGCCTTCGTCGCGGCGCTGGTATTGGGCGTTCCCATCGCCTTCGTGCTGGCGCTGTCCACGCTGGTGTTCATCTGGGGCGGCGACATGCTGCCCGGCGAGTTCTTCGCCCAGCAGCTTGCCCGGGGCATAGACAACTTCGTGCTGCTGGCGGTGCCGTTCTTCATCCTGGTCGGCTACCTGATGGAGGCGAACGGCATGTCCGTGCGCCTGATCGGGCTGCTGCAGCGCGGTGTCGGCCGGCTGCGCGGCGGGCTGGACGTGGTCATGGTGCTCAGCATGGTCGTGTTCTCCGGCATCTCCGGCTCCAAGATGGCGGACGTGGCGGCAGTAGGGTCGGTGCTGGTTCCAGCGGCACGGAAATCCGGCCAGAAGCCCGGCGACGCTGTGGCGCTGCTGGCGGCCTCCGCGGTGATGGCGGAGACGATCCCGCCCTGCGTCAACCTGATCATCCTGGGCTTCGTCGCCAACCTGTCCATCGGCGGGCTGTTCATGGCGGGTCTGGTGCCCTCGGCCCTGATGGCGGTGGCGTTGATCGCGCTCGTGATCCTGCTGGGGCGCCCCGGCACGCAGCTTGCGGACATCGGACCCGAGGGTGGCGCCGGTCCGGGCGGCACGGCCGGGATGTGGGGTAGTGGCCTGGCCGCGGCTGGGTTGATCGTGCTGATCTTCGGCGGCTACCGATCAGGCTTCGCCACGGCGACGGAGATCTCGGCCTTCGCCGTCGTCTATGCTTTGCTCGTGGGAGCGGTGGCGTTCCGGGAAACAACTTGGCGGGGCACTGCGGCGGTCATGCGCCATGCCGCGGTCCGATCGGGCATGGTGCTGTTCATCGTATCCACGGCGCAGGGCCTGGCCTACGTGCTGACGTTGCAGCAGGTGCCCCATGCCATCGCCGAGGTGCTGGTGCAGGTGTCCGCTGCACACGGAAGCTGGCTGTTCCTGCTGCTGTCCATCGTGATCCTCGTGGTGATGGGGTCGGTGCTGGAGGGCGCCGCGGCCCTCATCATCTTCGGCCCGCTATTAATGCCGGTGGCCCGGCAGCTTGGCGTGGACCCGCTGCATTATGGCATTGTGCTGGTGATCGGCATGGGCATCGGCCTGTTTGCGCCGCCGCTTGGGCTGGGGCTGTACGGGTCCTGCCTGATCGGCGGGGTTCGGCTGGAGGAAACGGTCGTGCCGATCATGAAGTATCTCGGCCTGCTGCTGCTGTGCCTGCTGGTAATTGCCTTCGTGCCGCAGCTTACGACCACCCTGCCGCGCCTGGCGGGATACTGACCCGACGCGGTGTCCCCAACTCATGGTGATGCCGCGTCCGACCTGCTTCGGAGTTCTAAAGGCCGTTAGGATAAGGCTGCCGCCCCTCAGGCAACCTCCCGCACCTGGCTGCGGTCCAGATGCAGCCAGACCCGCTCACCGCGGCGCAGGGTCGGGACGCTGGAGCGGTTCAGGGTGTCCACCTTCAGCTCCGTCCCGCAGGCCAGGACCAGGTAGCGCAGGACCGGACCGTGCACGCGCAGGTCGGTGACAGCCGCCTCCACCCACAACCCGTCCCTGTCGGCTGCCGGCGGCGTCGGCAGCAGGTCGAACGCCTCGGGATGCACGGCCCAGGCGCAGCCGGCGCGCTGGCCGAACAGGCGGCTTACCGCGTCAGGCTCCAGCACGTTGAAGTCGCCGATGAACCCGGCGACGAAGCGGGTGGCCGGGCGGTCATACACCTCCCGCGCCGGGCCGGCCTGGACGATGCGCCCGGCGCTCATCACCGCGACCTGATCGCCCAGCACCAGCGCCTCCTCCTGGTCGTGGGTGACCAGGATGGCGGTGAAGCCGGTTTCGCGCTGCAGGCGCTTCAGCTCATCGCGCAGGCGCTTGCGTATTTGCGCGTCGAGCGCGGACAGCGGCTCGTCCAGCAACAGCAGGACCGGCTCCAGCACCAGGGCGCGGGCCAGGGCGACACGCTGCTTCTGCCCGCCGGATAGCGCCGCCGGGCGGGCGTCGGCACGGGGAGCCAGCTCCATCAACTCCAACGCGGCGTCCACCTTGGCCGCCACCTCCGCCCGGGACAGCCGCCGCCCTTCCACGCCGAACCGCTGCTGCTGCAAGCCGAAGGCCAGGTTCTGCCGCACCGTCATGTTGGGAAACAGCGCATAGTGCTGGAACGTCATGGCGATGCCGCGCGCCTGCGGCGGCAGCCGGGTCGCGTCCTTGCCGCCGATCTCCAGCGTGCCCGCGTCCGGCTGCACCAGCCCGGCAACCGCACGCAGCAGCGTCGTCTTGCCGCAGCCGGACGGCCCCAGCAGGATGCACATCTCGCCTTGCGCCACGTCCAGGTCCACCCCGGCGAACACGGGCGTGTCGCCGTATGACTTGGCAAAGCCGCGGATGCGGACCAGGCTCATGGTATGTCTATCGCCAGCCGGCTCATGGTATGTCTATCGCCAGCCGGCTCATGCCGGGTGCCGCCGCAGGGTTGACAGGGCCACCACGGTCGAGAGCCACATCGCTGCGAAGTAAACCACTACGATCACCGCCGTGACCTGCCCGACTTTCTGCCGCTGCCCGAACAGGTAGATCGCCAGGGTTTGGAAGTTGCCGCCCACCAGCATGTTGGCGAACACGAACTCGGCGAAGCTCAGCGCGAACACCATGGACAGCCCGACCACCAGGCCCGGCGCGACGCAGGGCAGGATCACCCGCCTGGTAATGACTAGGTCGCTTGCCCCTACCAGGTGCCCGGCGTCCAGCAGTTCATGCACCGGCAGCGCCCGCAGGTTGTTTTTGAGCGGCAGATACAGCAGCGGGAACGCGAGAGGCAGGTAGCCCAGCAGCAGTATCCAGGGCGTGCCGATCAGCACCAGCGGATCGTTGGCGTAGATGCCCAGCAGCCCCACCACCAACACCACCTGCGGCAGCGCGTAGGGCAGCACCACCAGCCGCTCCATCCAGCGGTCCAGCCAAGGCAGGTAGCAATGCGCCGCAAGGATCGCCGGCACGCTGACGAGCACCTGCAGCACGACCGATCCGGCGGCGATGAACAGGGACCGGCCCAGCGCCGCCTGGAATGCCGGGTTGCCCAGCACCGTGCCGAACCATCCCAGCGTCAGCCCGGCCGGCGCCAGGCCGGAGTACCAGTCCGTCGCCACGGCATTGACGCCCACCGCAAGCACCGGCAGCAGCAGCAGGGCCGATACCACCCCGATCAATACCCGGTCGGCCAGAGCCCCTGGCTGCCCAGTCCCGCGCATTACAGTCCTGCGCATCACGGTCCCGCGGGTCTCAGCCACGGCGCCGGCGCAGCAGGAGCTGGTCCACCAGGATCGGCACCAGCAGCACCAGCACCAGCAGCACAGCCAGCGCGTTGGCCAGGTTCGGGTCGGTGAACACGTCGCCGGCCACCAGCTCGCCGATGCGGATCGTCACCAGGTTGGCGCCGCCGCCGATCAGCGCATAGGCCGTGGCATAGGTGCCCATCGCGTTGGCGAACAGCAGGATGAAGCTGCCGGCCAAGCTGGGCGCCAGCACCGGCAGGCCGATCCGCAGCCAGAAGGTCAGCCGCGACGCGCCCATCAGCCGGGCCTGCTCGTGCAGGTCGGGCGTCAGTGCCCCCAGGCTCGGGAACAGCACCAGCACGGCGAACGGCACTTGGAAGTAGGCGTAAACCAGCATCAACCCCTGCAGCGAGTAGATGTTGAAGTCCTGCACCAGCCCCGACCGCACCAGCAGCAGCGTCACGACGCCGTTCACCCCGGCCAGGATGGTAAAGGCGAGCGCCAGCGGCACGCCGACGAAGTTGCTGGCGACGTTGAACAGCGTCAGGAAGCGCCGCTGCACCGGCGGCGTCCGGCGGTGCAGCGCCAGCGCCAGCGGCAGGCCGATGCCCAGGCCGACCGCGCTGGTCAGCAGCGACACCTGGATGCTGGTGGCGAAGGCCCCCCGGTAGAACCGGCTGCCCAGCAGCGCGCCGTAGTTGCCTAGGGACCACTCGCCTTCGCGCACGAAGCTGCCGGACAGCACGGACAGCGCCGGCAGCACCTCGAACCCCAGCACGGCCAGGATGAAGGGGACGGCCCACAGGACCACGGCGCGCCGGGTCATAGCAGGGCCGGGTTGGCGGACATGCCGTCATGCGGCACGCCCATCAGGGCGCAGGCGGTGCCGGCGATCTCGGTCTGCCGCAGCGCGATCCCTTCCGGCGACCGCCCCGCGCCAAACAGCCAGAACGGCACCAGCGTCTCATCGGGGCCAGGGCCGCCGTGGCTGCCGTCATCGCCCATGCCGTGGTCGCTGGTGACGATGACGGCATACCCGTCACCCAGCCAAGCCGGCATGTGCCGGGACAGCAGCTCGTCGGCGTGGCGGGCGGCGGCCCGGTATTCCTTGCTAGCCCCGCCGTGCCGGTGCCCGGCGTCGTCTATGCCCATGGAATGAACCAGCAGGAAGTGCGGCCCATGCTGCCGGCGCAGCGCCTCGGCATCGGCGAACAGGTGGTCATCCGGGTAGCCGTCCCGCCAATAGAACAGGCCGTGCTGGATAGCAGCGGCGGGGTCGTGCGTCACACGGTGCGCCGGCTGGAACGGAGCCTGGTTATACAGCTCCGAGAACCAGTGGTAGGCGGCCGCAGCAGTCGTCCCACCGGCCCCCCTTGTATGGTCGAACACGCTGGGGTAACGCGACCGGCGCACTACGCCGTTGCCGGTGATGCCGCTGCGGACCGGGGGCACGCCGGTCATCAGCGTTTCATAAAGCGGCCGGGACAGGCTGGGCAGCTCCGCCGCCACCGGGATGCAGGATCGCCCGGCGGCCGCGGCCTCCGCCTGCACATAGCCCATGCAGGCGCCTGCCGCATCCAGGCGCAGCCCATCCAAAAGCACGAAGACCAGGCGCTGGGCAGGAGGCAGCACCCCCTACATCTCGGTCAGCACCTTCTCCTGCCAAAGGGCCGGGACCCGCTTTGCGCCGTCGCTCCACAGCACCGGGTTGATTGGGCGGGCCTTGGCATACTGCGCCGTGGGCAGCAGCTTGGCGCGCGTGGCGTCCGGCAGCGTCAGGTGGTCCACCCGGATCGGCCGGGCATAGCCGTCGGCGAGGTTGAGCTGGCCCTCGTCGCCGAAGATATACTCCCGCACCAGCCGCGCCGCGTTCGGGTCCTTGGCATACGAGTTGATGATCGTGGAGTAGCCGCTGGTGACGGAGCCGTCGGAAGGGATCACGGCCTCGAACCGTCCGCCGCCGACCTTGTCGCGGTAGCTCAGGGCGTTGAAGTCCCACATCAGCCCGACCTGGATCTCCCCGCGCCCCATGTTGGCCGGAAGCGCCGTGACGGTGAGCAGGCGCTTCTGCTTGGCGAGCTTGGCGAACAGGTCCATCGCCGGGTCGATCCGCTGCTCGTCGCCGCCCATGGCGATGGCGCAGGCCAGCACGGCGGCGTTGGACTGCGACGCCTTGCCCACGTCGCCCGCGGCTACCTTGTAGCTTCCAGTCAGCAGGTCCGCCCAGGAGCGCGGCGGGTTCGGCACGTCCTTCGCCACGGCGAAGGCGATGGTGCCGGTGTAGGCCAGCATCCAGCGCCCCTCCGGGTCGCGCGCCCATTCGGGGATTTGGTCGAACGTGCTGGGCTTATACGGGGCGGCTAGGCCGCGCTGCACCGCGACGCCGCAGAAGTCGAAACCCACGTCGCCGATGTCGGCAGAAGCGTTGGAGCGTTCGGCTGCGAACTTCGCCAGCTCCTCGGCGCTGCTCATGTCGGTATCGGTATGCTTCAGGCCGTACTTGGCGGTGACAGCCTTCCAGGTCGCCTCCCAGTTGGCCCAGTCGTCGGGCATGCCGACGCTGTTGACGGCACCTTCCTTGCGGGCGCGCTCGATCAGGTCGTCGGGCGGCGCGGCGCGGCCAGGGCCGGCTAGCAGGGACGCCGCGCCCCCCAGGGACAGGGCCAGGCCGGCTCGTCGGGTCACTTGGGTCATGCGTTCGCCTGTTGTTGCGCTCGACCGTACGCTGCCGGAAATAGGCGCGGTCCGTCAACGGACTGATGTGTGAAGCCTCCGTAACGCGAATACATAGGAACGCCGCGTTCCGCCTCCATCATCGGCGCGAGGCGGCAATGCGGACTGACGGGAGTGCCAGCGGGGTCATGATATCTGTTGATCGCCCGAGCTGCTTGGACCGTCGCCAGGTGCACGGCGACGCGGCGATGAGCTACGGGACCGGCCGGGATCAGCGCCCCATCTTCGCCCGCCACTCCTTGAACAGGTCGAGGTTGCTCTCGTCCGTCGGCGGATACAGCCCGATGGTGGCCTGCCCGCCGCGGACCCGTTCGGTGACGAAATCCTCGTAGGCGGTCATCTCGGTGGCCTCGGCGGCCAGCTCGTCCGCCAAGTGGGCAGGCAGGACGATGACGCCGTCTGCGTCGCCCACGATCACGTCGCCCGGGAACACCGGCGCGTCGCCGCAGCCGATGGGCACCTGCACGTCTATGGCCTGGTGCAGCGTCAGGTTGGTCGGCGCGCTGGGACGCTGGTGGTAGGACGGCATGGCAAGGCCCGCGATCTCCGCGCTGTCGCGGAAACCGCCGTCGGTGACGATGCCGGCGACGCCGCGCACCATCAGCCGCGTGACCAGGATGCCGCCGGCCGACGCCGCACGGGCGTCCTTGCGGCTGTCAATCATCATCACGCAGCCGGGCGGGCAGTCCTCCACCGCCCGGCGCTGCGGGTGGGAATGGTTGCGGAACACCGACATGTCGTTCAGGTCCTCGCGCGCCGGGATGTAGCGCAGGGTGTAGGCCTCGCCGACCATCGAGTGCTGCCCCGGCGGTGACAGCGGATGCACGTCCTGGATCATCTGGTGACGCAGGCCGCGCTTGAATAACGCGGTGGCGAGGGTCGCGGTACTGACCAGCCGCAGCTTGTCGCGGGTTTCCGGCTTCAATGTCATCCTGTCTCGTCCCTAGTAGATGACGGGTTCCGGCACCGGCGCGCCGTGGTCGGTCCGCAGGAAGTCGAAGTCGCAGCCCTCGCTGGCCTGCTGGATGTGCTGCGTGAACATCTGGCCGTAGCCGCGCTCGTAGCGGGGCGGCGGCGGCACCCAGGCCGCGCGCCGGGTTGCAAGCTCCTCGTCGCTGACCTCCATGCGTATGCTGCGGGCCGGCACGTCCACCGTCACGATGTCGCCGGTCCGCAGCAGCGCAAGCGGCCCGCCCACCCAGCTTTCCGGCGCCACGTGCAGCACACAGGCGCCGTAGCTGGTGCCCGACATCCGCGCATCCGACATCCGCATCATGTCGCGGTGGCCCTCTTGCAGCAGCCGCTTGGGCATCGGCAGCATCCCCCATTCCGGCATCCCCGGCCCGCCCTGCGGCCCGGCGTTGCGCAGCACCAGCACGTGGTCGGGCGTCACGTCCAGCAGCGGGTCGTCCACCGCCTTCTTCATGCTGGGATAGTCGTCGAACACCAGCGCCGGGCCGCTATGCCGCAGGAAGCGCTGGTCCATCGCCGCCGGCTTGATGACGCAGCCATCCGGGGCCATGTTGCCGCGCAGCACGGCCAAGGACCCCTCGCCGTAGATCGGCCGGTCCACCGTGCGGATCACGTCGTCGTTGAAGGTGCGCGCACCCTCGATGCTCTCGCCCAGGGTGCGGCCGGTCACCGTCAGGCAGGACAGGTCCAGGTGGTCGCGGATGTTTTGCATCAGCGCGCGTATGCCGCCGGCATAGAAGAAGTCCTCCATCAGATACTGGTTGCCGGATGGCCGCACGTTGCCGATCACCGGCACCCGGCGGCTGTAATGCTCGAAGTCGTCCAGCCCGACATCGTGCCCGGCGCGCCGGGCCATGGCGATCAGGTGGATGATGGCGTTGGTCGAGCAGCCCATCGCCATGGCGACGGCAATCGCGTTGCCGAAGGCGGCGCGGGTCTGGATGCGCCGGGGCGTCAGGTCCTCCCACACCATGTCCACGATCCGCCGCCCGGACTCGGACGCCAGCCGGATGTGGCCGGCGTCGGCGGCGAGGATGCTGCTGCCGCCCGGCAGCACCATGCCGACGGCCTCGGCGATGGCGGTCATGGTGCTGGCGGTGCCCATCGTCATGCAGGTGCCGTAGCTGCGGGCGATGCCGCTCTCCACCCCCAGCCAGTCCTGGTCGGTGATCTTGCCCGCCCGCAGCTCGTCCCAGTACTTCCAACTGTCGGACCCGGAGCCGAGCGTCCGGCCCTGCCAGTTGCCGCGCAGCATGGGGCCGGCCGGCACGAAGATCGCGGGGAGGTCCATGCTGGTCGCACCCAGCAGCAGGGCGGGCGTGGTCTTGTCGCAGCCGCCCATCAGCACCGCGCCGTCTATCGGATGGGCGCGCAGCAGCTCCTCCGCCTCCATCGCCAGCATGTTGCGATACAGCATGGAGGTCGGCTTGAGGTAGGACTCCGACAGCGACAGCGCCGGCAGCTCCACCGGGAAGCCGCCGGCCATCAGGACGCCGCGCTTCACGTCCTCCACCCGCGACTTGAAGTGCATGTGGCAGGGCTGCAGGTCGGACCAGGTATTCAGGATGGCAATCACCGGCCGGCCCGTCCATTCCTCCGGCGCGTAGCCCATCTGCATGGCTCGGGAGCGGTGGCCGAAGCTGCGGAGATCGGCCGGGCCGAACCAGCGGGCTGAGCGCAGATCGCCAGGCGCCTTGCGCCGGGTCAGCGGCTCGACCGGGATTGGGCCAGGCTCAAGCTGGGGGTTGGACGGGGGCAGGTCCATCTGGGTAATCCTTCTCGCAGCCTGACTGGCTGCCATACAGAACACCCGCTGGGACAAATCAACCATACCCTCTGCTTTTCAGGGCCAGCGCGGCCTGCCCTGAAAAGCAGGATACGGTGGGATGCAGCCCGACCTGCTACGCCACCCGGCCCACCGTACACTCGATCTGCCCATACGGCTCGTCGGTGGCGACAAACACCATGTTGTCCCCAGACAGGCCGAACCGGTCGAGGTTGAACGGAATGTAATGCTTGTTGGGACAGGCCATGCTGACCGTCGCCAGCTCCGGCACCGCCGCCAGCGCCGCCTCCCCCATACGATGCAGGCTGTCCTGCACGCCGTGGCTGTAGGTGGTGCCGAACACCTCCAGCATGGTGGACAGGATGCGGGCGTTGGCGGCAGGGTAATCGGCCGGGGGGGGCCGCCAGGTCCAGGCCGCGTCCATCGCGGTCGCCGCGATGCGGTCCCGGGTTTCCGGCAGGGTGGTGTATTCGTCCATGACATAGCCAACCCAGCCGGACTCCGTGGACTTCATGAAGGTATAGCCGGCGATCCCCGACACGACCTCCACCCTGCCGTCCCGCCCGGCGGTCAGCGCCACCGTGGGCGTGCCGTTGGCGTCCAGGGTGAAGGTGTGGGGATGCTCCGCCCCGCCCAAGGTGGCGCGGGTCCACTTGGTCTCGGCCGTGCGGACCGTCGCGCGCTCTACCTGGGGGTAGCGGTCCAGGAACCGGGCCGCGAGCTTGCCGGCATACTCCTCCGCACAGGCGCCGATGTTCTCCCGCGCGACGATGTAGGCGATGTTCTTGATGGTGTCCGTCGCCACCACCGCCGCGTTGTCGCCCGCGGTGTAGGCGGCGGCGAACCCGCCCTCCAGCATCGCCTGTATCGTCAGTTCCCGGACCTCGTGCCGGTCGCCGCTGCGGTCCACGCGCATCACCCGGACCCGGCCCTTGCCGTAGGAGTTGCTGATGAGAGGCATCGGACGCTCCCGTTTAGATTTGGCACATTAAGATGCGGTCGGGGCTGGCGCGGCGTCCATCCATCACCTCCGCATTGCGGCACAACATTGGCTTGCAGGAAGTCTGCAATTGCTATGCCATCGCATCATGCCGGACCCCACCGAGCCGCTTTGGATTCGCAACCCCCTGGCCATCCTGACGGACGCGCCGGGCGGCGTGGTGGTGGAGGACGGGTGCATCCTCGAACTGGTGCCCGCCGGCGGCGCCCCGTCCCGGCCCGCCGCGCCGTTCGACGCCAGCCAGCACGTCATCATCCCCGGGCTGGTCAACACGCATCACCACTTCTACCAGACGCTGACCCGTGCCTGCCCGGCGGCGCTGGACCGCACGCTGTTCCCCTGGTTGCAGGCGCTTTATCCGCTGTGGGCACGCCTGACGCCGGAGGCCCTGGACGCCGCGGTGACAGTGGCGATGGCGGAGCTGCTGCTGTCCGGCTGCACCACCACGACCGACCACCATTACGTATTCCCCGCCGGACTTGAGGACGCCATCGGCATCGAGGCCGCGGTGGCCGCCCGGCTGGGCATGCGTGCGGTGCTGACGCGCGGCTCCATGGACCTGTCGGTGCGCGATGGCGGCCTGCCGCCCGAGAGCGTCGTGCAGGACGCCGAGACGGTCCTCGCCGACAGCGAGCGGCTGATCGCCCGCCACCACGACCCGCGCCCGCACGCCATGCTGCAGATCGCGCTCGCGCCGTGCTCGCCCTTCTCCGTCACCACCGGGCTGATGCGGCGGACCGCGGAGCTGGCGGCCCGGACCGGGGTGCGGCTGCACACGCACCTGGCGGAAACGGTGGACGAGGCGGAGTTCTGCCAGGCGCGGTTCGGCTGCTCGCCGCTGGACTACCTGGACGAGTGCGGCTGGCTGCGCCCGGGCACCTGGCTGGCGCACGGCATCCATTTCTCGGAGCCGGACATGGCGCGGCTTGGGGCGGCGGGGGTGGGCGTGACGCATTGCCCCTGCTCCAACCAGGTGCTGGCGTCCGGCACCTGCCGGGTTTGTGCGTTAGAGCGCGCGGGCGTCGCGGTCGGACTGGGGGTGGATGGTTCCGCCTCCAACGACGGGTCCAACATGATGCAGGAGGTTCGCGCCGCCTTCCTGGTGCAGCGGGCCGCCAACGGCATCGGCGCCGTCAGCCACCGGGACGCGCTGCGTTGGGCGACGGAGGGGTCCGCCGCCTGCCTCGGCCGTCCGGAGCTGGGCCGCATCGCGCCAGGAGCGGCCGCGGACCTGGCGCTGTTCCGGCTGGACGAACTGCGGTTCTCCGGCGCTGGCGACCCATTGGCGGCGCTGGTGCTGTGCGGCGCGCACCGGGCGGACCGGGTGATGGTGGCCGGGCGCTGGGTGGTGGAGGACGGTGCCGTGCCCGGCCTGGACTTGCCGGCGCTGATCGCCCGCCACTCCGCCGCCGCCGCGGCAATGGTGGGATGACATTGATGGCACGGCCTTTGCTGAACTCCAGCCATGCCCACTGACCCGCCCCTGCGCCTGCACCTGGACGGCATCAGCAAGCGGCTGGGCGCGACCCAGGCCAATGACGGCATCACCCTGGCGGTGACGCCCGGTGAAATCCACGCCCTGATTGGTGAGAATGGCGCCGGTAAGAGCACCCTGATGCGGATCATCTGCGGCCTGCTGCGCCCGGATGCCGGCCGCATCGCTTGGAACGGCGCCGACGTGCCCGTGATGGACCCGGACACCGCACGTCGCCTGGGCATCGCCATGGTGTTCCAGCACTTCTCCTTGTTCGAGACCTTGACGGTCGCGGAGAACGTGGCCCTTGGCCTGCGCACCCGGGAGTCCCTGCCCGTCCTGACCCGGCGGATCACCGCCGTCGCCGCCCGCTACGGCCTGGCGGTGTCGCCGGGGCGGCACGTGCATGAACTCTCGGTCGGCGAGCGCCAGCGGGTCGAGATCGTGCGCTGCCTGCTGCAGGAGCCGCATTTGCTGATCCTGGACGAGCCGACCTCCGTGTTGACGCCGCAGGAGGCCGACGGCCTGTTCGCCACCCTGCGCCGGCTGGCCGCCGAGGGATGCAGCATCCTCTACACCAGCCACAAGCTGGAGGAGGTCGCCGCCCTGTGCACCGCCGCCACCGTGTTGCGCGCCGGCCAGGTCGTCGCGCACTGCGACCCCACCCGCACCAGCCCGGCGGAACTGGCGGAGCTGATGGTCGGCCGCGCCCTGCCCCGCTCCGCGCGCCGCCGCGGCCAGCCCGGC
>CAXTCI010000075.1:0-10768 GCA_964242325.1 uncultured Acetobacteraceae bacterium | reverse complement strand
GCCTTCATCCCGGAGGAGCGGCTGGGCCGCGGCGCCGTCGCCGAGCTGTCCCTGGCCGACAACATGCTGCTGACCCGGCAGTCGGACGATCTGTGCCGCGGCGGCTTCGTACGGCGCAGGGGGGTGCGCGCGGCTGCGGCCGCGGTGATCCAACGCTTCGGCGTGCGCGCCGCTGACGCCGGGGCGCCCGCCGCCAGCCTGTCCGGCGGTAACTTGCAGAAGTTCATCGTCGGGCGGGAGGTGATGCCCGGCCCGCGCGTGCTGCTGGCGTCGCACCCCACCTGGGGCGTGGACATCGGCGCGTCGCTGGCGATCCGCGAGGAGTTGTCCGCCCTCGCCGCCGCCGGTGCCGGCGTCCTGGTGGTGTCGGAGGACCTCGCCGAATTGTTCGAACTGTGCGACCGCATCGCCGTGCTGTCTGGCGGACGCCTGGTGCCGCCCCGCCCGGTGGAGGGCCTGACCCCCGCCGAAATCGGCCAGGCGATGGGCGGCATGCCGCCCCCCGGCACAGCAGGAAGCCTGGCCGATGCGGCTTAGGCTGGAACGGCGGCCGGCTGCGTCCCGGGTCATGCTGTATGCCTCGCCGCTCCTGGCCGTTGTCATGTCCATGGTAGCGGGCGCGCTGCTGTTCGCGCTGCTCGGGCGCGATCCCTGGGCGGCGTTGCGGGTGCTGTTCCTGAGTCCGCTGCAAAGCCGCGACGGCCTGGCGGAGTTGGCGCTAAAGGCGACGCCGCTGGCGCTGTGCGCGGTGGGCATCGCCGTAGCCTGCCGGGCCAACGTGTGGAACATCGGGGCGGAGGGCCAGTTCACCATGGGCGCCATCGCCGGTGGCGGCGTGGCGCTGGTGGCGGGGGATGGCGGCGGCGCCTTGCTGCTGCCGCTCATGCTGCTGGCGGGCGTCGCGGGCGGCATGGCCTGGGCGGCGATCCCCGCCTTCCTGCGGACCCGGTTCAACGCGCACGAGATCCTGACGACGCTGATGCTGTCCTATGTGGCGGCGCAGGTGCTGGGCTGGCTGGTGCACGGGCCGTGGCAGGACCCGGACGGGTTCAGCTTCCCGCAAACCCGGCAGTTCCCGCCGCAGGCCCTGCTGCCGGCGCTGGCGCCGGGCACCCGGCTGCACGTGGGGGCACTGTTCGCGCTGCTGGCCGTCGCGGCGGCCACGGTGCTGCTGGGGCGGACCATGGCGGGCTACCGGCTGCAGGTCGTGGGACTGGCGCCGGCGGCGGCGCGCTACGCCGGGTTCAGCGGCAATGGCGCGGTATGGCTGGGCCTGCTGGTCAGCGGCGGCCTGGCCGGGCTGGCCGGCGTGTGCGAGGCCGCAGGGCCGATCGGGCAACTGACCCCGGTGATCTCGCCGGGCTACGGGTTCGCCGCCATCATCGTCGCCTTCCTCGGGCGGCTGCACCCGGTGGGGGCGCTGCTGGCGAGCCTGCTGATGGCGCTGCTCTACCTCGGCGGCGAGGGATTGCAGATCACCCTGCAACTGCCGCTGGCGGCGACCGGCGTGATGCAGGGGATGCTGCTGTTCTTCCTGCTCGGGGTGGACGTGCTGATCCTATACCGGGTGCGGCTGGACCGGGGGGCCGTGCATGCTTGAGTCCGGCTCCGTCTTGGCGGTGGCGCTGGGCATCGTCGTGTCCACCCTGCGCGCCGCCGCGCCGCTGCTGCTGGCGGGCACGGGGGAGCTGGTGACGGAGCGGTCCGGCGTTCTGAACCTCGGCGTCGAGGGCACGATGCTGGTCGGCGCAGCCTGCGGCTTCATCGGCACCGTGGCGGCTGGGCCAGTGGCCGGGCTGCTGTGCGCCGCCGTGGCCGGGGTGGGCATGAGCCTGCTATTCGCCGCGCTCACGCTCGGGCTGCTGGCCAACCAGGTCGCGGCCGGGCTTGCCCTGACGATCTTTGGCATCGGCCTGTCGGCGCTGGTTGGGTTCCCCTACCAGGGGCAGCCCTTGCCGGGGCTGGCGACGACGCTGTTCCCGGACCTGGCGACGCGCCCGCCGCTGGTGCAGCAATTGATGTTGCTGGACCCGCTGGTGTGGCTGGCGCTGGCGTCGCCCTTCGCCGTCGCCTGGTTCCTGCGCACCCGGCCCGGCCTGCTGCTGCGCGCCGTGGGCGAAAGCGGCGAGGTGTCGTTCGCGCTCGGCTACTCCGTGCGGCGCATCCGGCTGTGGGCGGTGCTGTTCGGCGGGGCGATGAGCGGGCTGGCCGGCGCGTCGCTGTCCCTGGCCTATACCCCGATGTGGACGGAGAACATGGTGGCCGGGCGCGGCTGGATCGCGCTGGCGCTGGTGGTGTTCTCGGCTTGGCGCCCAGTAATGCTGCTGTTCGGGGCGCTGCTGTTCGGCTTCGTCACCATCGCGCAGTTCCAGGCGGGAGCGCTGGGCATTGACGTGTCGCCGAACCTGCTTGCCACCTTGCCGTATCTGGCGACCGTCGTCGTCCTCGTGCTGATCTCCCGCGATGCCACCCGATTGCGGCTTAGCGCCCCGGCGGCGCTCGGCAAGCCGTTCCACGTTTCGTCCTGACCGTCATGGAGGCACCGATGCACACCACACGACGCACCCTGCTGGGCACCGCCCTTGCCGCGCCCGCGCTGCTGACGGCCCGCCGCGCCAGGGCGCAGGCGGCAATGCCGGTCGCTTTCATGTACGTGTCGCCCGTCGGCGACGCCGGCTGGTCGTTCCAGCACGAGCTGGGGCGCCGGGCGCTGGACAAGGAGCTGGGTGGGGCGGTCAAGACCAGCTTCGTCGAGAATGTGAACGAGGGCGCCGACGCCGAGCGGGTCATCCGCAAGCTGGCGTCCGATGGCAACAAGCTGATCTTCACGACCTCGTTCGGTTACATGAACCCGACGCTGAAGGTCGCCGCGGGGTTCCCGGACACTCGGTTCGAGCACAGCACGGGCTACAAGCGGGCGGCGAACGTCGCGACCTACTCGGCGCGGTTCTACGAGGGGCGGACAGTCAGCGGCGTGATCGCCGGGCACATGACGCGAAGCAAGGTGCTGGGCTTCGTCGCCGCTTTCCCGATACCGGAGGTGTTGCAATGCATCAACGCCTACACCCTGGCGGCGCGGTCGATGCAGCCGGATGTGCAGGTGCGTGTGGTGTTCACCTCGTCCTGGTTCGACCCGGGCAAGGAGCGCGCGGCGGCCGACACCCTGATTGCCGGCGGCGCCGACGTGCTGACGCACCACACCGACAGCACCGCGGTAGTGCAGGCCGGCGAGGAGAAGGGCGTGCCGACGGTGGGCTACAACTCCGACCTGTCGCGCTTCGGCCCCAAGACCTGTGCGACCTCCATCGTGATGCACTGGGATGACTACTACTTGCGCCGGGCAAAGGCGGCGATGGACGGAAGCTGGACGGCGACGGACACCTGGGGCGGCATGGCGGCGGGGATGATCCGCATGGCCCCGTTCGGCCCGAACGTGCCGGCCGAGGCCCGTGCGGCGGCCGAGGCCGCTCAGGCGGCGATCGTGGCGGGCAAGCCGGTGTTCGCCGGGCCGATCAAGGACCAGGCCGGCGCGGTGCGCGTGGCGGCTGGGGCGGCGCTGGCGGATAAGGATATCCTGGCGATGAACTGGCTGGCGGAGGGCGTGCAGGGGAAGGTGTGAGGCGCGGGTGCAGTAGCAGCCAGGAGAAGCCCTGCCTTCTATTCCCTCTCCCTTCGGGAGAGGGTCAGGGTGAGGGGGTGGGCAAGTACAGTCCTCAATCCTTGGCGGCTCCATTCGGCGGCGCGGTCAGTGCGCCGCGTCGCAACCAAGACCCCCTCACCCCGACCCTCTCCCAGAGGGAGAAGGGGAAAGGATCAGGTGACGGTGATGCCGGGCATCCAGGATGCCTGCTCGCGCTGGCGGCCCTCGTAGGCTTCAATGGACGCGCCCTGCTGCATGGTCTGGCCGATGTCGTCCAGGCCCTCCAGCATGAGCCCCTTGCGGAACGGGTCCACATCGAAGGAAATCTCCTCCCCGTTCGGGCGGATCACCACCTGCCGCGCCAGGTCCACGGTGATCCGGGCGTTGCCGCCCATCGCCGCATCGCCCATCAACTGGTCGCAAACCTCCCGCGGCAGCACGACCGGCAGGATGCCATTCTTGAAGCAGTTGTTGTTGAAGATGTCGGCAAAGCTGGGCGCGATCACGCAGCGTATGCCGAAGTCCAGCAACGCCCACGGCGCGTGCTCACGCGACGAGCCGCAGCCGAAGTTCTCGTGGGCGATCAGGATTTCCGCATGACGGTAAGGCTCCCGGTTCAGCACGAAGTCCGGGCGCTCCTGACCCGCCCCGTCATACCGGAGCGTGTGCATCAGGTGGACGCCCAGCCCAGTGCGCTTGATCGTCTTGAGGAACTGCGCCGGGATGATCTTGTCGGTATCCACGTTGGCCAGCGGCAACGGCGCCGCCACGCCCGTCAGCGTCGTAAAGGCCTGCATCACCCAATGCTCCTGACGTCGGTCAGCCGGCCCGTGACGGCGGCGGCGGCGGCCATCGCTGGGGACATCAGGTGGGTGCGCCCGCCGGGTCCCTGCCGTCCCTCGAAGTTGCGATTGCTGGTGCTGGCGCAGCGCTGGCCCGGCGTCAGCTTGTCCGGGTTCATGCCCAGGCACATGCTGCACCCGGCCTCCCGCCACTCGAAGCCGGCGTCGAGGAACACCTGGTCCAGGCCCTCGGCCTCGGCCATCTGCTTCACGATGCCGCTGCCGGGCACAACCATGGCGCGGACGCCCTCGGCCACGTGCCTGCCGCGAACGACGCCAGCGGCGGCGCGCAAGTCGGGCAGGCGGCCATTGGTGCAAGAGCCGATGAAGACGACGTCCACGGGAATGTCGGTCAGCTTCTCGCCAGGGGTCAGGGCCATGTAGTCCAGCATGCGGACCATCTGGGCACGCGCAGCTTCGTCCTCGACGTTGGCCGGATCGGGAACCGAGCCGGTGATGGGCAGCACGGACTCAGGGTTGGTGCCCCAGCTCACCATCGGGGCGATCTCGTCGGCGTGCAGTGTCACCACGCGGTCGTAGTGGGCGCCGGGGTCGCTTGGCAGGGTGCGCCAGTACTCGACGGCGCGGTCGAACGCCTCGCCTTGCGGGGCATAGGGACGGCCGCGGACATATTCAAACGTCGTATCATCTGGGGCGATCATGCCGGCCCGTGCCCCGGCCTCGATGCTCATGTTGCAGATCGTCAGCCGCCCGGCCATGTCGAGCGCGCGTATGACCTCGCCGGCATACTCGATCACGTGACCGGTACCGCCGGCAGTGCCGATCTTGCCGATGATGGCCAGCACCACGTCCTTGGCGGTGACGCCAGGCGCGAGGGTGCCGTCCACCTGCACCAGCATGTTTTTCGCCGGCTTCTGCAGTAGGGTTTGGGTGGCCAGCACATGCTCCACCTCCGACGTGCCAATGCCGAAGGCCAGCGCGCCCATCGCGCCGTGGGTGCTGGTGTGGCTGTCGCCACAGACGATGGTGAAGCCAGGCAGGCTGATGCCCTGCTCTGGCCCGATGATGTGGACGATGCCCTGCCGCGCGTCCAGGACCGGGAAGTAGGGCACGCCGAACTCGGCCACGTTGCGCTCCAGGGTTTCCACCTGCAGGGCGCTTTCCGGCTCGGCGATCCCGACGCTGCGGTCCGATGTCTGGATGTTGTGGTCCACGACGGCGATGGTGGCATCGGGGCGGCGGACCCGGCGGCCGGCCAGGCGCAGGCCCTCGAACGCCTGTGGGCTGGTGACCTCGTGCACGAGGTGGCGGTCTATGTAGAGGATGCAGGTCCCGTCCGGCATCTGCTGGACCACGTGCGCGGCCCACACTTTGTCGAACAGCGTGCGGGGGGTTGGGGACATGCGATGTTTCTCCTGTGCTTTCCGGCAGCGACATCCCGGCTGCCGCCGATCTTGTAGGGCGGAAAAGCGTAGCGCCTCCCGCCGTTCACGCTCGCGCCGGCCCGTGGCGGAAGGCGCTGCGCTTTTCCGCCCTACGTATTTGGTCCTTGGGCGCTGTCATTGCGAGCCGCCTGCGGCGCGGCAATCCAGGCGGAGCGGGCGCAATACGGTCGGTGCCTGGATCACCGCTCCGCTCCCCGCAATGACGGGCGGAGCGTGCGGCCTAGGTCTAGTTAGTCCGCGACTGCGGGCGCTACGGCCGCAGCGCTGCTGGCCGTGCCCGTTACCGGCACCACGACCTCACGCGCACGCTCGGCGATGCGGGCGCCCTTGCCGCTGCGGCCACGCAGGTAATACAGCTTGGCCCGGCGCACGTCGCCGCGGCGCACCACCGCGATCTCGGCGATGGTCGGCGAATACAGCGGGAACACGCGCTCCACTCCCTCGCCATAGCTGATCTTGCGGACGGTGAAGTTGCTGTTCAGGCCCTTGTTGCTGCGCGCGATGCACACGCCCTCATAGGCCTGGACGCGGGTGCGCTCACCCTCGATCACCTTGACCGAGACCTTCAGGGTATCGCCGGGCTGAAACTCGGGGACGGCGCGGGCGGCGGTGAGCTTGGCGATCTGCTCCGCCTCGAACTGCTGGATAATGTTCATGGGATAGTCCTTTCTTGCAAGCGTGTTACGGCGCGGCGGGCGCCGAGTCCATTGTTGCGGCGTGCGCTTCCCACAGGTCCGGCCTGCGGGAGCGCGTGGCGTCCTGTGCCTCGCGGAGACGCCAGGCGGCGATGGCGGCATGGTTGCCGGACAGCAGCACGTCCGGGACGCGGCGACCCTGCCACTCGGCGGGCCGGGTGTAATGCGGGTATTCCAGCAGGCCGGCGCTGAAGCTTTCCTCCGTGCCGCTATCAGCGGCACCCATGACGCCGGGGAGCAGGCGGACGCAGGCGTCCAGCAGCACCAGCGCCGGCAGATCGCCGCCGGACAGGACGTAGTCGCCGATGCTGACCTCCTCGATCGCGCGGGCCTCCAGCACGCGCTGGTCCACGCCCTCGTAGCGGCCGCAAACGACGGTGACGCCGGGACCTTCGGCCAGGGTGCGGACGCGCGATTGCTGCAACGGGCGTCCGCGGGGGGTCATATACAGCAACGGCCGCCCGTCCGGAGCGCCGAGGGCGGCGTCCAGCACGTCCGGGCGCATGACCATCCCAGCGCCGCCTCCGAACGGGGTGTCGTCCACCGTGCGGTGCCGATCCGTGGCGGCATCGCGTATGTCGCGCACATCCAGGCGCCACAGCCCGGCATCCAGGGCACGGCCCGCCAGCGATCCGCCGAGCGGGCCGGGGAACATGGCGGGGAACAGGGTATGGACGGTGGCGTGCCAGGTCATGCGGGTGCCCCTGTACCAGCCGGCGCCGGCGCTGAGCGGAGCAGCAGTGGGCCTTTGATTATCGCAGTCGCCCATTCTCCCCAGGCGACCCACTGTTCCCTCTCCCTCCGGGAGAGAGTCGGGGTGAGGGGGCGGGCAGGCATGACTCTTGCCAGACACGGGCCACGTGCTTCCGGCGCATGCGGCGCCCGGCTCCGCAGCCAAGACCCCCTCACCCCGGCCCTCTCCCGGAGGGAGAGGGAGCAGCAGCTTAAGTCAGCACCCAAGGCGGTGAGGGTGGTCATTCCACCGCCTCCGCCGTGTCTTCAACCAGAACCTCGTCAGGCTCCATCACGACCAGTGTGCCCGCTGCCGGGTCCACTTGCGGCACGCAGGCGCGGGTGAAGGGGACCAGCAGCGGCGCCGCGTCGGGCCGCTCGATCTCCAGGCTGGCGCCCGCGCCGTAGTCATGGACGACCACAACCCGTCCGATAGCCGTCCCAACTGGGTCCAGCGCCGCCATGCCCACGAGGTCGGCAAGGTAAAACTCGTCCTCGTCCGGCTGCGGCAGGCGGTCACGGTCCATCCAGAGCTTGGTGTTCACCATCCGCTCCGCCGCCGACCGGTCAGGGAGCGCCTGCCCCGCCGCATCGCGCAGTTCCGCCACGCCAGACGCGCGCCAGGCAAGTGTCCACGGCTTGCCGCCATCGTCCAGCAGGGGACCATAGCCCGCCAGGTCCGCCGGGTCGGTGGTGTAGCTGTGGACGCGCACCAGCCCCCGCACCCCGTGCGGACGGCCCACCACGCCCATCAGGATGCGGCGGTCGGGCATGTCAGGTCAGCGGCGCCCCGGCCCAGGACGCGGATGCGCCCCAAGCGACAGCGGCAGGGTGGGACGGCAGCGGCATGATTAGGCGGCTGCCTTTGCCGCGCGGTCCTGTGCCTTCTTCTTCGGCGCGGACTGAATCGGCTGCTCGCGGTAGGTCGGCATCGGTGCCAGACCGGCGTGGCCGAGGAACTTGGCGACGCGCTCGGTCGGCAAGGCGCCCACCTTCAACCAATGCTGGATGCGCTCGGACTGCAGGCGGATGCGCTCCTCGTGCTCGGCGGGGAGCATCGGGTTGTAGCTGCCGACCTTCTCCAGGAAGCGGCCGTCGCGGGGGCTGCGGCTGTCGGCGACGACGATGTGGTAATACGGGCGCTTCTTAGCGCCAGCGCGGGAGAGGCGGATCTTCAGGGACATTCTTGGTTCCTTGGGTGTTGTTCAGTGTACTAATGTGTCTAGTGGACGAGTTTGGGCGCTCGCTGACGACCCCTCACCCCGGCCCTCTCCCGGAGGGAGAGGGAGCAGGGAAGCAGGCTAGTGCCGGCGGATTTGCTGGTGGGGTTTGGGCATTAGGGCGCCCATGCCGCCGCGCATCATGCCTTTCTGGCCCATCTTGGTCATGCGCTTCATCATGGTGCTCATGTCGTCGAACTGCTTGAGCAGGCGGTTGACCTCCTGCACCGTCGCCCCTGACCCGGCGGCGATGCGCTTCTTGCGGCTCGCCTTGATGATGTCCGGCGTCTTCCGCTCCGCCTTGGTCATAGAGGAGATGATGGCGGCCTGCCGCTTCAGGATACCGGTATCGAGGTTCGCGTCCTTGAGCTGGTCCTTGATCTTGGCGGCGCCGGGCAGCATGCCCAGGATGCCCTGCAGGCTGCCCATCTTGGTGATCTGCTTGAGCTGGCTGGCGTAGTCGTCCAGGTCGAAGGTGCCGCGGGCCATCTTCTTGGCCAGACGCTCGGCGTCCTCCTGCTCGATATTTTCGCTGGCGCGTTCCACCAGGCCGACGATGTCGCCCATGCCCAGGATACGGCCGGCCACGCGCTCCGGGTGGAATTCCTCCAGCGCGTCCAGCTTCTCGCCGGAGCCGGTCAGCTTGATCGGCGCGCCGGTGACCTGGCGCATGGACAGCGCGGCACCGCCGCGGGCGTCGCCGTCCATGCGGGTCATGACGATGCCGGTGACGCCCAGGGCCTCGTTGAAGGCTTGGGCGGTGTTGACCGCGTCCTGGCCGGTCATGGCATCCACCACCAGCAGCGTTTCCACCGGGTTGGTGGCGTCGCGGATGGCGCGGACCTCGTCCATCAGGGCAGCGTCTATGCTCAGGCGCCCGGCGGTGTCGAGGATGACGATGTCGAACACCTCGCGCCGGCCCACGTCCATCGCGCGCCGGGCGATCTCCACGGGCGTCTGACCCGCGATGATCGGCAGGGACGTGACGCCGGCCTGCTGAGCAAGCTGCTGCAACTGGAGCTGCGCCGCCGGGCGCTGGGTGTCCAGGCTGGCAAGCAGGACGCGCTTGCGGTCGCGCCTTGAGAGCCGCAACGCCAGCTTACCTGACGTCGTAGTCTTGCCGGAACCTTGCAGGCCGACCATCAGCAGCGGGATGGGCGCCGGGGCGTCGAGGTTGAGCGGCACCGCGCCGGCGCCGCCCAACGCCTCAATGAGCACGTCGTTGACGATCTTGATGACGAGCTGGCCGGGGCTGACGCTGTCCAGTACCTCGGCGCCCAGGGCGCGGTCGCGGACGGCGCCAATGAATGTCTTGACGACAGGCAGTGCGACGTCGGCCTCAAGCAGAGCCAGGCGGACTTCCCGCAAGGCATCGGCGACGTCGGCTTCGTTCAGTGCCCCGCGGGCGCGAAGGCGGTCGAAGACGCCGGAAAGCTTGCCCGACAGCGTGTCGAACATCGGATCACCCCAAACGGTAAGGCGCCGCTGCGCGAGCCTTCGCGGAGCGGCGTCATGGTCAAGGGCGCGGTATGGCGGTGTGACGGGTTGAAGTCAAGGATTTGGCTGGATCCAGCAGGACGGGCCTGCCGCCGTCAGCTATCTAGCGCCATCTGGAACAGCGTGCCGAGCACAGGGGCGAAACGCCGGTCGGTCCGGACGCGGACTGCCAGGTCCTGGGTAATGGCGCTGCGTCCGGCACGGTCCAGGCGCTGCGCGAGGATAGTCAGCCGGGCGCGCTGCTCGTTGATGGGACGGGTCGCCTGGTCGCTCAGCAGCCGGTCGCGGGCCGCCTGGGCGCTCCGAGGGGTTGGGCCGGGTAATCTCATATGCACTTCCTACCGCGGGCAGGGGCGGTCTGCACGCAGTTTGAGCGGCAGATCTCCCATGGCCGCCGAAGCGGCTGTCCGGCTGTGATGCCATGGGCGACTATCTGGCTCTGTGCGGATGTGCGCCGCGGACTCCATCCAGTTCTCCACATTCAGGCCGAGGATGCACCGAAATTCACCCATGTTCACCGTGACACGGTTGCGCCAGGCGTATGGGCATGGGCGGCGAGCAGTAGGTCGTTCGATCCAATCGGGCGACCTGTGGCCTCCAGCTCGGCCCGGGGCTATGGGCTTATGGCGCAGGGAGCCTCCGATCCGCCCGGCATTGCGCCAATAGCAGCGGCTCCGCCGACACAAGCCGCACGACGCGCTTGGCGCGCCGGTCCAGCACTGCGACGATGCAGGCG
>CAXTCI010000074.1:12280-23951 GCA_964242325.1 uncultured Acetobacteraceae bacterium | reverse complement strand
ACGCCGAGAAGGTGCGCGTCACCGGCAACAAGGCGGATCAGTCGGTGTTCTACTACCACACCGGCTACCCCGGCGGCATCAAGGGCCGCACCGTCCGCAGCCGCCTGGAGGGTGCCCACCCCGAGCGCGTCATCGAAAAGGCGGTCGAGCGGATGATCACCCGCGGCCCGCTGCAGCGCAAGCAGATGAAGCACCTGCATATCTATGCCGGTCCGACCCATCCCCATGACGGCCAGCAGCCGCAGCCGTTGGACGTCGCCGCCATGAACCCGAAGAACAAGAGGGTCTAGCCCAATATGTCCGAAACCCTCGACGACCTGCCCCCGGCCGCCCCGGCCGAGCAGACCCGCACCCTGGCCGACCTCAAGGACCTTGCTGTCGCCTCCGCACTGGTGACGAGCGACAAGCCAATTCGTGAGGCCAAGCGCGACGCCCAAGGCCGCAGCTACGCCACCGGCCGCCGCAAGAACGCCATCGCCCGCGTGTGGATCAAGCCCGGCAAGGGCGAGATCACCGTCAACGGCAAGCGCGTCACCCAGTACTTCGCCCGCCCTGTGCTGCGTATGCTGCTGACCCAGCCCTTCCTGGTCACCGACCGCTACAACCAGTTCGACGTCATGTGCACCTGCAACGGCGGCGGCCTATCCGGCCAGGCCGGCGCGGTCCGCCACGGCATCAGCCGGGCGCTGACCTATTACGAGCCGGAACTGCGCGGCGTGCTGAAGCTGGCCGGCTTCCTGACCCGCGACAGCCGCGTGGTGGAGCGCAAGAAGTACGGCCGCGCCAAGGCCCGACGCTCGTTCCAGTTCAGCAAGCGGTAAACCGTCACACCCATTCCATGCTTATCGGGGGGGCGGTCCGCAGGGATCGCCCCCTTTTTGCTGTCCATAGGAGGACCGCCATGCCTGACATGACCGTGTTCATAGATGGGGAAGCCGGCACCACCGGCCTCGGCATTCGCGAGCGCCTGGCCGACGTGCCCGGCGTGGCGCTCCGCAGCATAGACCCGCAGCACCGCAAGGACCCCGCGGCCCGGCGCGACATGATGGCCGCCGTGGACCTGGTCGTGCTGTGCCTGCCCGACGACGCCGCGAAGGAGAGCGTGGCGATGGCGGCTTCCCTCGGCGCCAATGCGCCGAAGCTGCTGGACGCCAGCACCGCCCACCGCTGCGATCCCGCCTGGGCCTATGGATTCCCGGAGCTGGCGCCGGACCAGCCCGGCCGCATCGC
The DNA here is from genome assembly GCA_964242325.1 of uncultured Acetobacteraceae bacterium. Lineage (GTDB taxonomy): Bacteria > Pseudomonadota > Alphaproteobacteria > Acetobacterales > Acetobacteraceae > DASWOJ01. The sequence goes on along the minus strand of CAXTCI010000074.1, from coordinate 22,721 downwards.
CGCGGCACAGAACGTCGCCAACCCCGGCTGCTATCCCACGGGCGCCATCGCCCTGCTGCGCCCGCTGGTGGACGCGGGTCTGCTGGATCCGGCGTATCCCGTGTCGGTCAATGCCGTCAGTGGCTATTCCGGCGGCGGCAAGTCCATGATCGCCGCGCATGAGGCCAACAGCGGCCCGGCCTTCGAGCTGTATGGCCTGGGTCTGGAGCACAAGCACGTGCCGGAGCTGCAGCAGTATGCGCGCCTGACCCGGCGGCCAATCTTCGTGCCCTCGGTCATCCACACCAAGCAGGGCATGGTGGTGTCGGTGCCGCTGCACCTTGACATGCTGCCGGGCCGTGCCCGGCTGTCGGACCTGCACGATGCGCTGGCCGGCCGTTATGCCGGCAGCGCCCTCGTGCACGTCTCGCCGGCGGCCGGAACGGGCGCACTGGAGGCGACGGCGCTGAACGACACGGACGACATGGAATTGCGGGTGTTCGGAAACGAGGCCGCAGGGCACGCCCTGCTGGTTGCGCGCCTCGACAACCTGGGCAAGGGCGCATCTGGCGCCGCAGTGCAGAACATCCGCCTGATGCTGGGACTGGACCAGCCGGTGGTGCGGGAGCTCGCGCATGCAGGGTGACGGACCCGTTTGGGAGCTGGACGGCGTAGCTCCTGATGTTGCACCGGATGCCTGGATCGCGCCGAATGCGGCGGTGATCGGCAACGTGGTGCTCGGCGCGCGCAGCAGCATCTGGTTCGGCTGCGTGCTGCGCGGCGACACCAACCGCATCACGGTCGGCGCCGGCAGCAACGTGCAGGACGGCACGATCGTCCATGTGAACCCGGCAGTCGAGCATGCCTGCACCATCGGCGCGGACGTCACCATCGGCCATGCCGCTATCGTCCATGCCTGCACGCTGCATGACCGGGCCTTCGTCGGGATGGGGGCGACCGTGCTGGACGGCGCCGTCATCGAGGCGGAAGGGATGCTGGCTGCCGGCGCCGTGCTGGCGCCAGGCAAGCGGATCGGCGCGGGGGAATTATGGGCCGGCGTCCCCGCCCGCAAGCTGCGCGACATGCCGGCTGACGAACGTGAGCGGAATGCTCACATCGCTTTGCACTACCAGGACCGCGCCGCCCGCTTCCGCAAAGGTCTGCGCGGCACCAGATAGGGATCAGTTCTCAAAAGAGGTCTCGTCGTGTTCCGTACTTTCCTGCTTGCCGCCGTGTGCATCCTTCCTGCCGCTTGCGGGAGCATTCAGCCCTTCGTGCCTGACACCGCCCGGCTGGCGCCTGGGCAGCTTGGCTTGGGCTTCGACCCGGACGTGGCGGCGATCGACCAGGCGCAGTGGGCCTTCGCCGATGCCGGCCGTACCTATGGCCGACCGGTTGAGGCGGCGAGGGCGGCGGCGTCCATGGATTATATCGCTGGGGAGTTCTACACCTCCCCGCGTTGGTCCAACATCTCGGCGCTCACCAAGGACCAGTTGCTCCAAGGCCGTCAGGAGGTCCGTGCGGCACTGGGCATCCCGCCTGGCACGCCGTCGCAGGCGGTGGTGAACCAGCTTGCCGCAGCCGGCAACGCCCTGGCGGATGGCAACCAAGCGGCGGCGCTGGCGCAACTATCCGGCCCGACCTTCACCATCCCGCCGGAGCAGGTTTTGGCACGGCTGAGCAACATGCCTTACCTGCAGATGGCCAACGTTGGCACGATGCGGGCTGCCAACGAATTGTACAACGGCAGCGTTGATGATTTGTTTTGATGTTGGACCTCATCTGAGTCAATTCTGTCTGCTTGTACTGGTTGCGGGAGCTGCGTCTGACATGCCGATGCAAAAGTGGCGAAGCTGGTGTTCACAGTCCGGCGGTCCCGACGTCGTTGCCGTCCTCGCGAAGGCAAAAACGGTCAAAGTAGGCAACATTTAAGCCGGTATCAGCGCCTTCCAGCTTCGCTTAACTATTACGGGAAGAGCAGGAGCGCACCAGTCAGGGGACGGCGAGACCAGCGTTGTCAGCCAAAGTCTCGCCGTGCCGCAGCGGTGGATCGGGGAAGTCGATGAAGTCAACCAGCTGCGTCCGCAACTGGCAGGCTATGCCGTCCGCACCATGACGTAGCTGCCCGGCGCATCCTCCAACGCCGGCAATCCACCTGTTCCAGGAACCCGGGCCGGCACGGTGGCTGCATCCTGCGCCAGCACCCAGCGGTGCCAATCCGGCCACCAGCTTCCGGCCATCTCGATGGCACCTGCTATCCATTCCTCTGGCGCTTCGGGCAGGGTGCCGCCGATCCAGTAGGTGTATCTGCCGCCCTCCGGGGGATTGACCACGCCGGCGACATGGCCGCTGCCGGCCAACACGAATCGCCGCTCCCCGCCCAGCAGCGCCGCGCCGCGGTAGGCGCTGGTCCAGGGCGCGATGTGGTCCTCGCGCGTTGCCAGGGCATAGGACGGGACGGTGACGCGGCCAAGGTCAACCGGCTGATCCAGCAGCGTCAGGCCGCCGGGCACACGCAGCAGGTTCTCTTGGTAGATGCGCCGCAGGTAAAAGCCGTGCAGGGCCGCCGGCAGCCGGGTCGCATCGGCGTTCCAGTGCAGCAGGTCGAATGGAAATGGCTCCGCGCCCAGCAGGTAGGTGTTGACCACGAAGGACCAGATCAGGTCGTTGGCTCGCAGCATCCCGGTCGGCGTCGTCATGCCGCCGCGAGCTCCTGGGCGCTCCTCCAGGCAGCGCAGCCCTTCTTCGTCCATGAACACGCCGAGGCCGCCAGCCTCGGTGAAGTCCAGCATCGTGGCAAACAGCGACAGCGACCGTATCCGGGCATCGCCCATCGCCGCCATCCCTGCCAGCGCTGCCGCCAGCAGGGTTCCGCCAACGCTGTAGCCGGCGGCGTTGACCTCCTGCTCTCCCGTTGCGTCCGCGATGGCGTCCAATGCGGCTAGGATGCCGTCCCGCACGTAGTCCTCGAACCCCGCGTCCGCGAGGCTCTCGTCCGGGTTCACCCAACTGATGCAGAATACGGTGTGGCCCTGCGACACGGCCCAGCGGATCATGCTGCTCCGGGGCTGCAGGTCCAGGACATAGAACTTTCCGGTCCAGGGCGGCACGATCAGCAGCGGGCGGCGCAGCACCTGCTCCGTCGCGGGCGCATACTGGATCAACTGCATCAGCCCATTCTGGAACACCACCTTGCCCGGCGTCGCCGCCAAATCCCGCCCTAGCCGGGACGGCCCGGCGCCGGCAAGCAGGCGTCCGCGCCCACGCTCCAGGTCGCTCAGCAGGTTGGACAGGCCGCGCAGCAGGTTCTCACCGCCGGTCTCGGCCGTGCGGCGCAGCGCCTCGGGGTTCGTCAGCAGGAAGTTGGCCGGGCTCATGGCGCCGATAAATTGCCGGGCATAGTAATCCACCCGCTGCGCCGCGTGCGGGTCCAGGCCGGCGGTGCCGCCCGTGACATCCTGGATGTAGCGGGCGGACAGCAGGTAGGACTGCTTGATGAAGCCGAACACCTCGCTGCTGTTCCAGGCCTCGCCGTCGAAGCGGCGGTCCCCGGGAGCGGCGGAGATGACGGGCGGGGCGTCCATGCCCCACATGCGCCGGGCAGAGGACTGCCAGAGCGTCATGTAGTCCTGCCAGAAGCCGATGCTTGCACGTACTACGCGGGTGGGGTCGCGCATGAGCTGCGCGGTCATGTCCAGGAAGGCGCTGGCCACCAGGGCGGCATTGATCGGCTGCGCTTCATGCGACTGCCGGGCCAGCCAATCCCGCACCAGCCGCTGCGACCGGGCGGCGATGTCGGCGATGGAACGGTCGAGCGCGGGGGGGTAGCCTGGGCGGGCGCCTGACGGAGGCATGTTGGGCAGGTCGGGCATCGCGCGGTCCTTTCCGTTGGCGGCGGCGTCGGGCTACACAGCATCCGCCGGGATGGCGTGGCGCAGGGATGGGGCAGGGCGGCCGATGTTCGACAGCCGGGTAACTAGACGCACGCCAGGGCCGGGACAAGCGGCGGGGCTGGTGAGGCAGAGTTGTGTTTTGCTACTTTTTGTTGGGCTGCTGGGTGGATGCAGCGCGGTGCAGCGGCTGAACGACAGCAAGCTGACGCAGGACACTCCAGTGGATTGGTGGCACAGCCTGCAGGGCGGGCGCATCGCCGAAGACCGGCCGCCGCCGCCGGGGGCGTCGGACCCGTATCCGAACCTGGCCTCCGTGCCGCCGCGGCCCACGCCGACCGACGCCGCCACCCGCCGTGCGCTGACCGAACAGTTAAGGGCGGAGCGCGACCGGACGGACCGTGCAGCCACACGCGACCCGATCGTGCCGGCCGGCGCAACGGCAGCCGTCGCGGCAGCCAAGGCCGCGTCTGCGCCGCCGGCCGCTGCCGTGCCTGCCGGGACCAGGCCCAATGGACCCGCGTCCACCGGGCCTGCCCCGTCCGGCCCTGCCCCAGCCGCCGCACCAGCCGATGAGCCCTCAAAGGCCGTCCTTGAGGCTGCATCGGCGCCGCCCTCGCCGGCTGCCCGGCAGGGAGCGCCGCCAGCGTCAGCGGGCGCCCCTCCGCCCGCGTCCGGACCGTTGCCGCAGTTGCCTGCCGGCGCCCCGCCGATCCCGCAACTGCCTGGCCTGCCCGCCACTGCCTTCGCACCGGCGACTCCGAAACCGCTGCCGGAGGCGGTGGTGGCCTTCGCCCAGGGCTCTGCGGCCCTGCCTGACAGCGCCGACCCGGCCCTGCGCGCACTGGCCGGTCTGCGGGCGGGTGGCGGCATGGTCGTGCAGGCCGGCGGCGATGCGGACAACGCCGGGCCGGACCGACAGGCAGCCGCCATGCCGCTCGGCCTGGCCCGGGCGCGGGCGATCCAGGCGGCGCTGCTCGCCGACGGCGTGCCGGCAACGGCCATACGCATTGAGGCCGCGGGCCTGGGTCGCACCGGCGTCGCGCGTCTGCTACCGTAATTTTCCAAAATCCCCGAGCCAAGCCATGACCCAGGAATTCCACCGCATCCGCCGCATGCCCCCCTACGTGTTCGCGGAGGTGAACACCGCCAAGGCACGCGCCCGCGCCGTCGGCGAGGACATCATCGACCTCGGCATGGGCAACCCCGACACCCCGACGCCGCCGCATATCGTCGCCAAGCTGATCGAGGCCGTGCAGGACCCGCGTAGCCACCGCTACAGCGTCAGCAAGGGCATCCCTGGGCTGCGCCGGGCGCTGGCGGGCTATTACGACCGCCGGTTCGGGGTGAAGCTGAACCCGGAAACCGAGGTCGTCGCGACGCTCGGGTCCAAGGAGGGGCTGGCCAACCTGGCCTCCGCCATCACCAGCCCCGGCGATACCATCCTGGTGCCCAACCCGTCCTACCCGATCCACCAATTCGGCTTCATCATCGCCGGTGCCAGCGTCCGCAGCCTGCCGGCGACGCCGGACGACACCATGCTGGAGGCGCTGGACCGCGCCGTGCGCCACAGCGTGCCCAAGCCCACCGCGCTGATCGTGAACTTCCCCAGCAACCCCACGGCCTATTGCGCCGAGCTGGACTTCTACCGGGAGGTCGTGGCGTTCTGCCGCAAGCACGACATCTACATCATGTCGGACCTGGCCTATGCCGAGATCTACTTCGGTGCCAACCCGCCGCCGTCGTTGCTGCAGGTGCCCGGCGCCAAGGACATCGCCGTCGAGTTCACCAGCATGTCCAAGACCTACTCCATGCCGGGCTGGCGCATGGGATTCGCGGTGGGCAACGAGCGGCTGATTGCCGCGCTGGCGCGGATGAAGAGCTACCTGGACTACGGCGCCTTCACCCCCATCCAGGTCGCGGCAACGGCGGCGCTGAACGGGCCGCAGGACTGCGTGGCCGAGATGCGCGCGCTGTACAAGGAGCGGCGGGACGTCGTGGTGCGCGGCCTGCACGCCGCCGGATGGGACATGCCGAGCCCCGACGGCAGCATGTTCGCCTGGGCGCCGATCCCCGCCAAGTATACCCACCTCGGCAGCATCGAGTTCAGCAAGCTGCTGCTGGCACGGGCCAAGGTCGCCGTGGCGCCGGGCCTCGGCTTTGGCGAGCATGGCGACACCCATGTCCGCATCGCCTTCGTCGAGAACACGCAGCGGCTGCGCCAGGCCGTGCGAAACATCCGCGGCTTCCTGCAGGAGGGCAGCAACGTAGCACTTCCCGGCGTCGCCGCGGAATGACCAAGCCGCTTTCGGTTGGGGTCGCCGGCCTGGGAACGGTCGGCGCCGGGGTGCTGCGTTTGCTTCGCGACAACGCCGGGGTGATCGAGGCGCGGGCGGGCCGCCCGGTCGCAGTCGTTGCGGTGTCCGCCCGCGACCGCACCCGGGACCGCGGCGTGCCCACGGGCGGGCTGCGCTGGTATGAGGACGCCGTCGGCCTGGCGTCCGATTCCGGCGTGGATGCCGTCGTCGAGCTGATCGGCGGCTCCGACGGCCCGGCGCATGCCCTGGTGCAAGCGGCGCTGGCCGCAGGCAAGCCCGTCATCACCGCCAACAAGGCGCTGATCGCCGTGCATGGCGCCGAGCTGGCCAGCCAGGCAGAGGCGGCCGGCGTGGCCTTGGCGTTCGAGGCGGCGGTCGCCGGCGGCATTCCGGTCATCAAGGCGCTGCGCGAGGGCCTGGCTGCCAACCGGGTAAACCGGGTGGCCGGCATCCTGAACGGCACCTGCAACTACATCCTGACCGAGATGGGCCGCGGCGGGCGCGAGTTCGCCGACGTGCTGGCCGATGCGCAGCGGTTGGGCTACGCCGAGGCCGACCCGGCCTTCGACATTGACGGCGTGGATGCGGCGCACAAGCTGGCGATCCTGGCGGCGCTGGCCTTCAACCAGCCCGTGGACTTCGGCGCCGTGCACGTCGAGGGCATCCGGCAGGTGTCGGCGCTGGACATCGCCTTCGCCGCCGAGCTGGGCTACCGCATCAAGCTGCTCGGCATCGCTCGGCGGACCGAGGCTGGGATCGAGACGCGGGTGCATCCCTGCATGGTGCCGCTGTCCGACCCGATCGCCCGGGTGGACGGCGTGTTCAATGCCGTGGTGGCGGAGGGCGATCCAGTCGGGCGGGTGATGCTGCAGGGCCGCGGCGCCGGGGCCGGGCCGACCGCAAGCGCCGTAGTATCCGACCTGATTGACCTGGCGCAGAACCGGCGCACGCCGGCCTGGGGCGCGACCGGCGCGGCGCTGCGCCGCCTGCCATCCGTGCCGATTTCCGCGCACCACGGCGCTTACTACCTGCGGCTGATGGTCGTGGACCGGCCCGGCGTCATCGCCGACGTGACCGCCGCCCTGCGCGACGCCGGCGTCAGCCTGGAAAGCATGCTCCAGCGGGGACGCGCACCCGGCGAAGCCGTGCCAGTCGTGCTGGTGACGCACGAATGCAACGAGGCCGCCATGCGCCGTGCCGTGGACGCCATCGCCGCCATGGACGCCGTATTGGAGCCGCCCGCCCTGATCCGCATCGAGCCGGCGTGATATGCACCTGACAGACGTGGGGTGGTTTCTGGCAGATGGCTATTGCCTACAGGGCTTTGCATACCGTGATGGGACGATCCAGGATTTCAGTTACGGTAACGTTCCAGGAAGTATTCCTAAACAGCAGGATTTGCTGCTGAACATAGCCAACTTGCAAGACGAGACGGTCCAGCTACGCTTCTCCGGTGTCGAGGTTCTTCGAGTGACCGAACTTTGGGAAGGGTCCATCGTCAACACTATTCACGTGGCAAGGCTGTCCGATCCCGTCGCGGCGCAATTGCCGCTTCAGAGATTCTGGCGAAACCTTCAATGGAACGAGGCAAACGCCCGGAAACTGATGAGCCGATGCAGCGGCCATCTGGCCGTGGTGCTGATCAGCTCCTACGGCTGCGAATTTTCGTTGCTTTGCGCGCGTTTACACGTTTCAAAAATGCTCCCTTTGTCCCAAGGACCCGCCTCATGACCAGCACGAAGCCCGAGATCAGCCTTGACCGCAACCTCGCGCTGGACCTGGTCCGCGTGACGGAGGCGGCCGCGCTCGCCGCGTCGCGCTGGATGGGCCGCGGCCAGAAGAACGAGGCCGATGGCGCCGCGGTTGAGGCGATGCGCCGCGCCTTCGACAGCGTTGCCATCGAGGGCACGGTGGTCATCGGCGAGGGCGAGATGGACGAGGCGCCGATGCTGTATATCGGTGAGCGTGTCGGTGCCGGCGGCCCGGCCATGGACATCGCCGTGGACCCGCTGGAGGGCACCAACCTCACGGCAAAGGGTGGCCCCAACGCAATCGCCGTGGTGGCGCTGGCGGAGCGCGGCAACTTCCTGCACGCCCCCGACATCTACATGGACAAGATCGCCGTCGGGCCGGGCCTTCCGGATGGGATCGTGGATCTCGATGCCACCGTGGGCGAGAACCTGCGCGCCTTGGCGCGGGCCAAGGGCCGTTCGGTGAACGACATCGTGGTCTGCATGCTGGAGCGGGAGCGGCACGAACACTTGATGGAGGGCTGCCGTTCCGCTGGCGCCCGCATCATGCTGCTAGGCGACGGCGACGTAGCCGGGGTGATTGCCGCAGCGATGCCGGAGGGCGGGGTAGACATCTACATGGGCAGCGGCGGCGCGCCGGAGGGCGTGCTCGCCGCCGCCGCCCTGCGCTGTATCGGCGGGCAAATGCAGGGGCGCCTAATGTATGAGGACGACGCCCAGCGGGAGCGCGCGACCGGCATGGGCGTCACCAACCATTCCCACAAGTATACCGTGTCCGAGATGGCGAGCGGCGATGTGATGTTCGCCGCCACCGGCGTTACCTCCGGGGCGATGCTCAAGGGCGTGCGGCGGTTCGGGACCGGCGCCTTCACGCACTCGATGGTGATGCGCAGCAAGTCCGGCACGGTTCGCTACATCGAGGCGAACCATAACTTCGCCACCAAGACCTGGCAGCCGGAATAGGCCGCCGCCGGCCCGGACTTGGGACCTATGCTCCTGCTCCCTCTCCCGCCGGGAGAGGGTTGGGGTGAGGGGGCGGGAAAGCGCCGTCCTATGCCGCAATGGGCCTCGGTCCAGCGGCGCCGGCGTGCCTCGGTCCGCAAGCCAAGACCCCCTCACCCCAACCCTCTTCCGGAGGGAGAGGGAGCAGGACACCCACGTGCGGTGCATCCCTGACTTATAGGTTCCACAAGCGGATCAACTCCTGATCGGCATTGCGGGATGCGTTGCGACACGGCAATCCAGAGGGCGCGCAGACCACGATTCGGCCCTGGCGGACCCTCGGCCGCCACATCGCAAGCGGCCTGCGACGCCAACGCCGGCAGCGCGGCCAGCACGCGTATGAGGACCACTTGAGCCACGCCAGCCCCTTGAACATCGAATCCAGCCTGACCGGACGCCGCTGGCTGTGGCGCCAGGCCGAGGATCGGCTGGGCCTCGGTATTGCCCAGCGCCTCGCCCTGCCGGAACTACTCGGCCGGCTGCTGGCCGCCCGCGGCATCGGCCTGGACGACGCCGCGCATTTCATGGAGCCGACCCTGCGCGCCCTGTTGCCGGACCCCTCGGTGTTGCAAGACATGGACGCCGCCGCGGCCAGGCTGGCGGCGGCGGTGCAGCGGGGGGAAACCGTCGCGGTGTTCGGCGACTACGACGTGGACGGCGCATGCAGCGCCGCCATCATGACGACCGTGCTGCGGACCCTGGGCTGCACGGTGATGACCCACGTGCCCGATCGCTTGCTGGAGGGCTATGGCCCCAACGGACCGGCTCTGCAGTCCCTCGCCGACCGAGGCGCCACCCTGGTCGTTTGCGTGGACTGCGGCACCGCCGCCGCGGCGGCCCTGGCGGCCGTGCAGGGCCGGGCGGACGTGGTCGTGCTGGACCACCACGTCGCCGAAGGGCCGCCTCCCCCGGTGCTGGCGACGGTGAACCCCAACCGCGCCGACTGCACCAGCGGGCTGGGGAGCGTATGCGCCGCCGCCATCGCCTTCCTGGCGGCAGTCGCCACCCTGCGGGCGCTGCGCCGGGCCGGACATTTTGCTGGGCGGCCGGAGCCGGACCTCAAGGACTTGCTGGACTTGGTGGCGCTGGCAACCGTCTGCGACGTGATGCCATTAACCGGGCTAAACCGGGCGCTCGTCGTACAGGGCCTGCGTGTCATGGCCCGGCGCGCCCGGCCCGGCATCGCCGCGCTGCTGGAGGCTGCGGCGGCGCGCGACCTGCCGACCGCTTTCACCTGCGGCTTCGCCCTGGGACCGCGCATCAACGCCGCCGGGCGCATCAGCACCTCCGACCTTGGGCTGCGCCTGCTGCTGTCCGACGATCCCGTGGAGGCCCGCGCCCTGGCGCAAACCCTGGACACCACCAACCGCAACCGCCAGCAGGTCGAGGCCGCAATGCTGGACTCGGCGCTGGCCCAGGCCGCGGAGCAGTCGGTAGCCGGGCACGCCGCCCTGCTGGTGCACGGCGAGGGCTGGCATCCCGGCGTCGTCGGCATCGTCGC
>CAXTCI010000074.1:0-12180 GCA_964242325.1 uncultured Acetobacteraceae bacterium | reverse complement strand
CGGCTGTCGCACGCCGCCGCCTTGCCACGTGCCGCCGACCTGGCAGTGGAGGGCACGTTGGCCGTCCCCGGCGCCACGGTGGACCTGGCGCAGCAGCTTGCCCGGCTATCCCCCTTTGGCAACGGCAACGAAGAGCCGGTGTTCGTCCTGCCCCGCGCCCAGGTCGTCCGCGCCGACCGGATTGGCAAAGAGGGCGGGACGGTGCGCGCCTATGTGCAAGGGGAGGGCGGCGGCCCCCGCCTGAAAACGCTGCTGTTCCGGGCCGGCAATGGCGCGCTGGCCGACGCGCTGCTGACGCCTGGCGCCCCGCTGCACTTGGCCGGGCACCTGCGGGCGGAGGAATGGAACGGCACGGTGTCCGCCGGGTTCTTCGTCGCGGACGCGGCGCGGGCGGTGTGATGCAGGCGGCTTTCGACTCTGATCCCTGGTCATCCCGACGCGTTTGTGGATGATTGACGGCAGTGCTGCCGTGGAGTGACGGTCCCTTCACTTCACATCCAGCCATCCCACCTCGGAGCAGGACGCCAACCTCCTACCCCGGCTTGACAACATGCCCGTCGCCCCTTCGTGTGCGGCCCGCCACGCAGGATGCCCAACGACATGTCGAACCCCGGAGACGCCGACCACACGCCGATCGGCTCCGTGCAGCAATTGGCCGACCACATTGCCGCCGGCTGCAGGCCACCATCGGAGTACAGCATCGGCACCGAGCACGAGAAGTTCGGCTTCTGGGGCAAGGACCTGCTGCCGCCGCCGTACGAACCCCATGGCATACGCGCCGTGCTGGACGGTATCGCCGCAGCCGAGCCGGAGGGTTGGGCGCCGATCCTGGAAGGCGATAACCCTATCGGCCTGAAGGGACTCGGCGTCCATGGCGGCGCATCTGTCTCGTTGGAGCCGGCCGGGCAGTTCGAGCTGTCGGGCGGTACGGTCCGCACCCTGCACGAGACCGCGGCGGAGCTGGACCGGCACTTCGCCAGCCTGCGCGCCGTGGCGGAGCCGCTGGGCATCGGCTTCGCGCCCCTGGGTTTCCACCCCACCCTGCGCCGGGACGAGATGCCGTGGATGCCTAAGGGCCGCTACGCCATCATGCGCCGTTACATGCCGCAGGTCGGCAAGCGGGGGCTGGACATGATGACCCGCACCTGCACCGTGCAGGTCAACCTGGACTACTCTAGCGAGGCCGACATGGCGCAGAAGCTGCGCGTGGCGCTCGCTTTGCAGCCCGTCGCGACGGCGCTGTTCGCCAACTCTCCCTTCGTTGAAGGCCGGCCCAGCGGCGACCTGTCCAGCCGTGCCCGCGTTTGGACCGACGTGGACAACGTCCGCTCCGGCATGCCACCCGTGATGTTCGAGGAAGGCTTCGGCTTCGAGCGCTATGTCGAGTGGCTGCTGGATGTGCCGATGTACTTCATCGAGCGCGGGGGCGCCTACCAGGACATGGCCGGGCAGTCGTTCCGCCGCTACATGCACGGCGACCTGCACAACATGGTGCCTGGCCCGGCTACGCTGGGCGACTTCGCCGATCACATGACGACGGCCTTCACCGACGTGCGGGTCAAGCGTTTCCTGGAGATGCGCGGCTCTGACGCCGGGCGTCCGGACATGATGGTGGCACAGAGCGCCTTCTGGGTGGGATTGCTGTATGACCCCGCCGCACTGGCTGCCGCGGACGCGCTGGTGCGCCGCCAGCCCTGGGACGCCTACATCGCCATACGCTCGGAGGTGCCGCGCCTGGCCCTGGATACGCCCTGGCCCGGCGGCACCCTGCGCGACTTGGCGAGGGATGCCGTGGCCATCGCCGAGGATGGGCTGCGCGCCCGCGCTTGCCCGGATGGGGACGGCAGAGACGAGCGGCGCCACCTGGCTCCGCTGCTGCCCCTACTGGACGGCGGGCCGACCCAGGCGGAGCACTGGTTGGACCGATACCGGGGCGAGTGGGCCGGCGACGCATCCCGCATCTTTGCCGAGGCGGCGGTGTAGCCAAGAGCCCGCAGCCGCCAAACCAACCGCGGCCTGCTTATACCAACGGCTCTTCGCACTGACCTCCACTGCTAGCCGTCATTGCGAGCCGTTTGCGGCGTGGCAAGCCAGGGCCGCCAGCACGGCCCCTGCCGCCCTGCATTGCCGCGTCGCTGCGCCTCTCGCAACGACCGCGTTCTGTTCGCTCTTGTAAGACCGCCGCCCTCCTACAGCGGCCAAGTCTGCACAATCAGCCACGTGCCCATCCCGACCACGATGCACGACAGCGGCAGGCCCAGGCGCCAGTAGTCGCTGAACCGGTAGCCGCCGGGCGCCATGACCAGAAGGTTGTTCTGGTGGCCGATGGGCGTCAGGAAGTCGCACGACGCCCCCAGCGCCACCGCCATCAGGAAAGCGTCCGGCCCAAACCCAAGGTTGCCGGCGACCGCAGCCGCGACTGGGCCCATGACCAGCACGGATGCGGCGTGGTGTAGGAACGGCGTGACCAGCATGGTGGTCACCAGGATGAAGGCGACAGCCAGGCTGCCCGGCAGGTGGGCCGCGGCCACGGTGAGCACGTTGCCAATCAGCCCCGCCGCGCCAGTGTCCTTCAGCGCCTCCCCAACCGGGATCAGGCTGCCCAGCATGACCACAATCGGCCAATCCACGGCATCGTAAGCCTGTTTGGGGCTGAGCACGCGGAACAGCACGACGAGCACGGCTGCAAGGAAGAACGCCACCTCGGCCGGCACCAGGTGCATCGCGATGGCGATGATGGCGGCCACCAGGATGCCGACCGGCAGCAGCCGGGGCCGTTGCTGGCCCAATGCCAGATTGCGCTCGGCCAGCGGCAGGCAACCGAGCTGCGCCAGCACGTCCGTCAGCCCGCGCCTGCGGCCCTGGATCACCACGACATCGCCGACGTTGAAGCGGGTGGCGCGCAACCGGTCCCTGATTTGGTGCCCGCTGCGCCCGATTGCCAACACGTTCACCTCGTAGCGCTGCCGCAACCGGAGTGTTTCCATCGTCCGGTCGACCATCAAGGATCCCTCGGTGATGACGGCCTCCACCGCCTCAAGCTCGTTGTCCCTGTCCCCGGTTGCCGGCAGCTCGACGGCGCCGAGCAACTCCAGCCCACCCTGGTCAATCACCGGCGTCAGCGCGACTGGGTCGCCCTGCAGGACCAGCAGATCGTCCGCGTGCAGCGCCCAGTGGCGCCCCGGGATGTTGCGGCCCTGTCCTTCCCGGATGATCGCCGACACGACCACATCGCCGAGCGCCTCAAGGTCGCCGACGGTTTTGTCTGCCAATGGCGAGTCCGGACGCAGCTGGACCTCGCTCGTGTATCGCTCGATCTCGAACCTTTGCCCGGCCGATGCCTGGCCAGTGCGCCCCTTGGGTATCAGCCGCCACCCGAATGTCAGGAAGACGACCGCCACGACCGAAAGCGGCAGGCCCACCGGAGTAAAATCGAACAGCGTGAACGGCCTGCCCTGCGTTTCCTGGCGCACCGCGGAGATCAGCAGGTTCGGCGACGTGCCGATCTGGGTGATGGTGCCGCCAGCGAGGGAGCCGAAGGCGAGCGGCATCAGGTAGAGCGACGCCGGACGCTTGCTGCGCGCCGCAGTCTGGATGGCGATCGGCATGAAGATGCCCAGCGTGCCGACGTTTTTCATGAATGCCGACAAGAAGGTCACGCAGGCTGTCAGGGCGCCGACCTGCAGCGAAGTGGTGCCTAGCCGCGTGAGCACCCGGCGCATCGCGCCCTCGATGACGCCAGATGCTGCAATGGCCTGGCCAAGCACCAAGACGGAGGCGATGATGATGATGACAGGATTGGCGAAACCCTCGAACGCTTTCTCACGCGGCACGATGCCGGTCAGCGCGGCGGCCGAAAGCGCTAGGGTGGCGACGAGGTCGTAGCGTAGCCTGTCCGACGCAAAAAGCCCAAGCATGAGGACCACGATCGCAAAGGCTTCGGCCTGGTGCAGGGTCAAGTGGACGTGCTCCAGTTGGAATGACTCGCAACGTAGGAGACTACACAGGGGATTGTAGGGCGGCCACAAAGGCGTCGTCGAGCCACCAGGCGGGACGGCGGCAACGGCACAAGCTCCCTGCTGGGGCTAGTCCGGTTCAGGCGGGGGTCCAAGACCCTTCATGAAACGCCATGGAACGGGGCAGCCCTAGCCCGAAGACGGATAAGCGGCTGTCTGGAGCCGGCAAGCTGGTTCGTGTTCAAGAACCACGATGTGCACGCGATAGAATGCCAGATCGCTCACGGTTTGCCGGATGGCTTCAACGTGGCAGAGGCACTCGCGGCATCAGCCAGAATCTGCGGTGATGGTCTGCATCCGGCGGCAACCCAGCAATCAACACGGCACACCGATGCCGCCGGTCAAAAACTTAGGCATAAATAGAAGCGGACGCTCATGAGCAAGCAGACGCTTGCAGTCCAGTTCCGGCAGTATCGCGCCCGGATCTGGCGTCACCCCACCCTAACGGCGTGACGCCGAGCGGATCGGCGCCGGCGTTACACCCAGCCCATCCAGGATGGACCCGGCCAGTGCCTTGGCCATGCAACGGTAGCCGCGATCATTGTGGTGGACGCCGTCATCAGACACGAACTGGCTGTAAGGGTGGCCTTCCGCCTGCCACTGGTCCATCAGCGCGCCGCGGCTGAACAGCCCGACGCCGCTTCGCGCTGCCACATCCGACAACGCCTGGTCGAACGCTGCCCGGTCTGGGGAGGCCAGCACGAGCGGCGAGCGCTGGTTATCCATCAGCACCACGTCCACTTTGCCGGCCTGCAGGGTAGCGACTCCCTGTGTCACCAAGTCTCGGAACACGTTGGGATCGCCATGCTGCATGGCCGCGTTGGCGCCGAGTTGCCAAATCACCAAGCTGGGCCGGACCGCGAGCGCATCCGCACTCAGCCGGGGCACCATCTCCACGGCATCTTGCCCGCCAACGCCACGGTTGATGATTGCAATATGCGAAGCAGGCAACGCGGCCTGCAACTCGGCTTGCAGGATGGCTGGGTAGCTGTGCGCGATGTCGGTGCTGTGCCAACCCTGGGTAGAGGACGATCCCAAGGCGACGATAATGACCTCTGCATTGTTCCGGATAGCCTGCTTCATCAACGGAAGGTCAAGCGCCGGAACGTGGCTGCGAGGGCAGTCGAAGCTGCCGAACTTGTCGTGCGCTGGCGAAAGGGTGGTCTGTGCCAGTGTTGGTGCCGTCGATGCGGCCAGCGACGCAGCCCCCAGGACGAAAGCGGTCAAAATTGGCCGGATTGCGTCAAAAAAGGTGCGTTCCATGATGGTAAACTAAGTGGCCGTTCCACCCACAGTCAAGGCCGATAAACGTAATGTTGGCTGCCCTACCCCGACTGGTACGCCCTGGCCATTCTTGCCGCAGGTGCCGATGCCCAGGTCAAGGCCGGGGTCGTTGCCAACCTCGGTGATCCGGAGCAGCGCATCGGGACCATTGCCGATCAGGGTCGCGCCCTTCACCGGCGCGGTGATTCGCCCGTCTTCGATCAGGTAGGCCTCGCTGGCGGAGAACACGAACTTCCCCGAGGTGATGTCCACCGAGCCGCCGCCGAAGTTGGTCGCATACAGCCCGCGCGGAATGCCGCGCACCAGATCCGCCGGGTCGGACTGACCTCCGAGCATGATGGTGTTGGTCATGCGCGGCATCGGCGCATGGGCGTAGCTTTGCCGGCGGCCGTTCCCGGTCGGCGGGGTACCCATCAGCCGGGCGTTCATGCGGTCATGGATGTAGGCTTGCAGGATGCCGTCCTCGATCATCACGGTGCGGCCGGTGGGCGTGCCCTCGTCGTCCACCGTCAGGCTGCCGCGACGGTCGGGAAGGGTGCCGTCGTCCACCACCGTGACACCAGGCGCCGCGATTCGCTTGCCGATCAGCCCGGCGAAGGCCGAGGTGCCCTTGCGGTTGAAGTCCCCTTCCAGCCCATGCCCGATGGCCTCATGCAGCAAGATGCCGGGCCAGCCCGGGCCGAGCACCACCGGCATGTCGCCGGCCGGTGCCGGGCGGCTGTCCAGGTTCACCAGAGCCTGGCGCAGCGCGTCATCCACGGCAGCGCGCCAGTATTCCTCCGTCATCAGGCGCTCGTAGCCGTGGCGCCCGCCTGAGCCATGGCTGCCGGATTCACGCCGGCCGCCATCCTCCACCACGACGTTGACATTCAGCCGCACCAGCGGGCGCAGGTCGGCGACGCGCGTGCCGTCAGCGCGCACGACCTGCACGGCCTGCCATTCGCCGAACATAGAGGCCATCACCTGCTTCACGCGGGGATCGCGGCTGCGGGCATAGGCGTCAATACCGGTCAGCACCGCGGTCCGGGCAGCGAACTCGGTTTGGGACAGCGGGTTGGCATCCGAGTACAGCCGTGCGTTGGTGGCGCGCGGTGCTTCGGCGGCGGTGCCCGATCGGCCGGCGCGGACGGTGGACACGGTCGCGGCAGCACGGGCCAGCGCCGCCCCCGACACTTCCCCGGCATGGGCGTATCCCGCTTCCTCGCCGAGCACGGCGCGCAGGCCGAAGCCGAGTTGAGTGTCGAAGCCGGCGGTGCGGATGCGCCCGTCCTCCAGGGTCAGCGCCTCGCTTTCGCGGTACTCCAGGAACAGTTCGCCGTCGTCCATGCCGTCCAGCGCCTGGCCAACGATGCGGCCGGCCGACGCCGGGTCCAAGGTGGCGCCGGTACGGCCGAAGAACAGGGCGTCAGTCGTCGCTAGCGGGGTCATGCCGTATCCTTAGCTGGGTTGGGCGGCGTCAGAGGTCCAAGACACCATGTGCCCTGTTATGGTTCGAACGATCAACCGGGGACGGCCGCATACCGCGGCCGGGCTGCGTGCGGGGCTGTGCGTGCAGCAGCGCAAGCGCTGTCGTCAGCAGCAGCACCGCCATCGCCTGGTGCGCCGTGGCCAGCGGCACCGGCACGACCCACAGCAGGGTGGAGACCCCCAGTGCATACTGCGCCAATACTGCACCGCCGAGCAGCAGCAGCCGGGTCCGCAGAACTCCGCGCACGCCACCGCGCAGGCCATAGGCAACCGTGCCGAGCGCCAGCAGCGCCGTGCCCGTCGCCAGCAGGCGGTGGTCGAACTGCACCGCTGCGATGTTCTCCGTCAGGTTCCGCAGACCCGGCAGCGCCCAGTATCCTTCCGGCACCAGACGCCCATCCATCAGTGGGAAGGTGTTGTAGGTCAGCCCGGCGTGCAGCCCCGCCACGAAGCCACCAGCCACCACCGTCAGCGCGACCAGGTGCAGCACCGCGACGCTCAGCCGGCGCAGGGCAGGGGGGGCCGCCGCAGGTTCCGCTGCGGCCGGGGTGCCGTGCCGCCACAGGCCGAGCGCCGTCCACAGGATGACGGAATACAGCACCAGGGCCATCGCCAGATGCACCACCAGCCGATAGGGCGACACCGCCGTGCTGTCGGCCGCGAAGCCGCTCGCAACCATGAACCAGCCGATGGCGCCTTGCAGCCCGCCGAGCAGGAACAGCAGGCCGAGCCTCCGCGCCAGCCGCCCGTCTATGGCGCCGCGCACCGCAAACCAGATCAGCGGCAGCAGGAACGCGATGCCGATCAGCCTGCCCCATAGCCGATGCGTCCATTCCAGCCAGAAAATGCCCTTGAAGCCCTCGATCCCGAAGCCTTGGTTGACCAGGCTATACTGCGGGATCTGCTGATACAGCGCATACAGGCGGCGCCACTCCGTCTCGGACAGCGGCGGCAGCGTGCCCATCAGCGGCGCCCACTCCATGATGGAGAGCCCCGATCCGGTCAGCCGGGTGGCGCCACCTAGGGCGATCATCACCAGCAGCATGGCGCAGATTACAAACAGCCACGCCGCCACGGCGCGCGGTGCGGGACGGCGGGCAAGGCGGAAGCGGCCAAGAAAGGGAGCAGCGGCAACGTCGGACGGCATGGCGGCAGAAATCCTGATGCTGGCCTGGACATAAGGCGCCGCACGCAGCCGCACACGGCCCGGCCTGACATTCTTCGCGCTGCTGGGTTGGCGGGGCCGCCCTCGCTACTATTGGTCCAGGCGCCCCGATCCGTGCGCCGACTGGCCGGGAGGCCCGCCGCAATGCCGTGCGCCACTCTGGAGAGGTCTCCGCCCCTACATTCCAGCCGCCGACGCCAGCACCACAGCCGCGGCAGCGGCAAGCGCCATGCCCGTCGCCAGGTTGGCCGCGCGTAGGATGCGTGGGTCAAGGCGGTAACGGGTCCATGCGACAACGCACACGACCAGGGTCCACCAGGCAGCGGACCCCGCCGCGACCCCAAGCGCCAGCAACGGCGCGTCTTGCAGGGCGTCGTGGTTCTCGCCGAGAACGCCGGGGGCCAGTGCGGCGAAGGTCAGCACCGTCATGGGATTGCCAAGCGTCCAGCTCAGGCCCGTCAGGTAAGCGCGCACCTTACATGCCCGCGGTAGGGCAGTGCCAGGCGCCCGGCGCACGCTTTGCACCGCCAAATAAAGCAGGAACACTCCAGAGCACGCCTTGAGCGCCGCTGACCAATGAGCGGCCGCCTCCAGCGCCATGGCCGACCCTGTGACCGCGACCGTCCCGTAAATCATATGCGTGGTCGCCGCGCCGTATCCGGTGGCCAGGCCCGCGCCGACGCCTGCGGTCAAGGTGCGCTGGACGCAAAGCAGGCAGGTCGGCCCGACGGGCGCCGCGACGGCAATGCCTAGGCCGGCGCCGCGCGCCAAGACGTTCCAATGCTCGTTCAGGCTCAGCATTGGCAGGCTCAGCATCGGACCGGCCTCCGTCGTAAGGATTGCTACTCGACGGGATGGCGGCGAAGGCACCGCGCCATCGCTGATCCCACCGTTTGCCGGAGATAGGGGAGCAACCGCGCATCGCTTGAGACCCGCGCCAGCATGGCTTCAAGCTGCACCGGCGGAACGTGGCCCTCGACCTCGAACCGCACGCAATCCGCCAGGACCGGACCGAAATCCCGGTCCAACTGGGCTGACCAGGCGCGCTGCGCGTCCCGGTCCGGCAGGTGTATGCGCGCAGGGACCGGAAGGTGTGCAGCAAGTGCTATGGCGCTGGCGACCGTCACCCCTGTTGCCACGTTCAACGTGGAGACTCTGGTCATCATCCCTTCTCTCCTGGATGTCGGGCGGCCGCCGGCTGCCGCGTCTGCTGGAAGGAACGACCTGCTCGTCCCGAGAAATGCAGGCTTAAGCGGGATGACGACTGACTGCCGTGATCCCGGTCACACCGTGTCCGCAAGGGGCCGTTCCGGCGCCATGCTGAACGACAGGCTGTCCGGCACGCGGTGCCGGTGATGCGGGCCGGCGCTTGCGGGGCCGCTGCCGCGGGTGCTACCGCCCGCGGCGATGCTCCTGCACCCCGCCCCGACCTCCCGGCCGCATCTGGCCGATGACAGCCTGCCGCCCCTGGTGTCCGTCGTCGTCCCAGTGCGGAACGAGGGCGACAACATCCGTCCGCTCATCGCGGAGATCGGCATAGCCCTGCAGGGTGTTCACCACGAGATCATCTACGTGGACGACGGCAGCACCGACGATACGCCGGCCCAGTTGCAAGCCCTCCGCGCCGAGTTGCCGGGCACCCTGGCCCTGCGCCGCCACCGCACGAGCTGCGGCCAGAGCGCCGCCATCGTGACCGGCATACGCGCGGCCCAGGGACTGTATATCGCCACCCTGGACGGCGACGGCCAGAACGATCCGGCCGATATCCCAGCCCTGCTGGCCCAGGCCCAGGCGGCGGACGATCCCTGGCTGCTGGTCGCCGGGCACCGCACCCAGCGGCGCGACACCTGGACCAAGCGGCACACCAGCCGGATCGCCAACCGCGTCCGTGCCGGGCTGCTGCACGACGCGACGCCCGACACGGGATGCGGCTTGAAGCTGTTCCGGCGCGCGGCGTTCGCCGAGCTGCCGTGCTTCGACCACATGCACCGTTACTTGCCGGCGCTGTTCATCCGGGCCGGTGGGCGTGTGGTGTCGGTTCCGGTCAACCACCGGCCGCGCACCCGGGGCCGCAGCAACTACGGCACCCTGGACCGGCTGTGGGTCGGCCTGTTTGATCTGGTCGGCGTTGCCTGGCTGCAGCGCCGCTGGAAACGCCCCGAAGTCGAGCAGCCGTGAGCCTGCCGGCCCCCGCTTGGCTTTCTGGGGCATGGCGCCCGGCGCTGCTGCTGCTGGGGCTTGTCGGCGCCGGCCTTGCCCTGCGTGGCCTGGGGCTGGACGCACGTATCGCGGCCGTCGGTGAGAACGGGCCGCTGGCCTACCTGGCATTGGGTAGCCTGGCCTGTGCCGTCGGCGTGCCGCGGCAGGTCGTCGCCTATGCCGGCGGCCTCGCCTTCGGGTTCTGGCCCGGCGCCGTGCTTGCCATGGTGGCCGAGGCGCTGGGCTGCGCTGCCGACTTCTTCTGGGCGCGTCTGCTGGCCCGGCGCTGGGCCGAGCGCTGGCTGCAGCGCCGCGGCGACGGGCGGCTGGGGCGGCTCGACCGCTTCCTGACCGCCCGCGCCTTCACCGCCACGCTGACACTCCGCCTGCTGCCGGTCGGCAGCAACATCGTGCTCAACCTACTGGCTGGGGTGTCCGGGGTGGCAGCCGGACCGTTCCTGGCGGCTTCCGTGCTGGGCTACATCCCTCAGACCGCCGTGTTCACGCTTCTGGGCGGCGGCGTGCGTGTGTCGGAGGCGGTGCAGGTGGGATTGGCCGTAGTGCTGTTTGCCGCCTCCGCAGGACTGGGCGTGCTGCTGCTGCGGCGACAGCCGACACCGGCCTAATGCACCAGCCTAATGCAAGTGCATCATGTGCGCCGTGTGCCGCACCGACGCCGGCCGGATCGGGCCGCCGCTGGCTACCTTGATCGAGTGCAGCTTGCCCTCCAGCTCGCGCGTCCAGAAGTCCAGGAACCGATGCAGCGCGGGATAGCGCGGTGCAAGGTCGAGGCCTTGCCAGACATAGGTCTGCAGCAGGCCGGGATGGTCGGGCAGATGATAGAGTATCTCTGCGGTGGTCAGGCGGTAATCCTTCATTTGCAGCGCCAGGGTCATGCACGGGTCCCTTTGTGATCGGTCCATGCCGGGCAGCGGCAACCGCCCGACATGGGAAGATTGCAGAATTGAGACGTTGGTTGGAAAGCAAAAAAGTAGTGGTGCCAGCAGTTTAGCACTCGTGATGCAGGACTGCTGCCGAAGGCTTGACACGGTTGGGACGATCTTCTAGATCGCTGGCACTCCTCGCCGGAGAGTGCTAACGGCGCCCCGGCGGTGGCAGCAACGGACAACCCAATCCTATTGGAGCGATCCCAATGAAGTTTCGACCCCTGCATGACCGGATCGTGGTCAAGCGCATCACGGCCGAAGAGAAGACCCGCGGCGGCATCATCATCCCCGACACCGCCCAGGAAAAGCCGATGGAGGGCGAGGTCATCGCCGTCGGGCCCGGCGCCCGCAACGAGCAGGGCGCTATTGTCGCCCTGGACGTCAAGGCCGGCGACCGCGTGCTGTTCGGCAAGTGGAGCGGCACCGAGGTGAAGCTGGATGGCGAGGAGCTCCTGATCATGAAGGAGACCGACATCATGGGCGTCATCGAGGGCCAGGCCGCCACCGCCAAGGCCGCGTAAGCAGCCTCGCACACCTAGAACGATAGAAGGAAGCAAGACATGGCAGCCAAGGACGTACGTTTCGGCGGCGAAGCCCGCCAGCGCATGCTGCGCGGCGTGGACATCCTCGCCGACGCCGTGAAGGTCACGCTCGGCCCCAAGGGCCGCAACGTCGTGATCGACAAGAGCTTCGGCGCACCGCGGATCACCAAGGACGGCGTCACCGTCGCCAAGGAGATCGAGCTGGCCGACAAGTTCGAGAACATGGGCGCGCAGATGCTGCGCGAGGTCGCGACCAAGACCAACGACATCGCCGGCGACGGCACCACCACGGCGACCGTGCTGGCCCAGGCCATCGTGCGCGAGGGTGCGAAGGGCGTGGCCGCCGGGCTGAACCCGATGGACCTGAAGCGCGGCGTAGACATGGCGGTGACCGCCATCGTGGCCGAGCTGAAGAACCGCACCAAGAAGATCACCACCGAGTCCGAGACGGCGCAGGTCGGCACGATCTCCGCCAACGGTGAGGCCGACATCGGCCGCATGATCTCCGAGGCCATGCAGAAGGTCGGCAACGAGGGCGTCATCACCGTCGAGGAAGCCAA
>CAXTCI010000073.1:14633-23998 GCA_964242325.1 uncultured Acetobacteraceae bacterium | reverse complement strand
GGTGAAGCAGTTCTTCGGCCGCGAGCCTGCCCGCAACGTCAACCCGGACGAGGTCGTGGCCATCGGCGCCGCAGTCCAGGGCGCAGTGCTCAAGGGCGACGTGAAGGACGTGTTGCTGCTCGACGTGACCCCGCTTTCCCTGGGCATCGAGACCCTGGGCGGCGTGTTCACCCGGCTGATCGACCGCAACACCACGATCCCCACCAAAAAGAGCCAGACCTTCTCGACCGCCGACGACAACCAGAGCGCCGTGACCATCAAGGTGTTCCAGGGCGAGCGCGAGATGGCCGCGGACAACAAGCTGCTGGGCGACTTCAACCTGGAAGGCATCCTGCCGGCGCCCCGTGGCGTGCCGCAGATCGAGGTGACGTTCGACATCGACGCGAACGGCATCGTCTCGGTCCAGGCCAAGGACAAGGCGACCGGCAAGGAGCACCAGATCCGCATCCAGGCCAGCGGTGGGCTGTCCGACAACGACATCCAGAAGATGGTCAAGGAGGCCGAGGCCAACGCCGAATCCGACAAGAAGCGGCGTGAGCAGGTCGAGGCGCGCAACAGCACCGAGGCAATGATCCACCAGGTCGAAAAGTCCCTACAGGACGGCGGCGACAAGGTGCCGGCGGACGTGAAGACGGAGGCCGAGGCCGCCGTTGCCCAGGCCCGCTCGGCGATGGAGGGCCAGGACCCGGCGGTGCTCAAGACCGCCAGCGACCGGCTGACCCAGTCCGCCATGAAGATCGGCGAGGCCGTCTACAAGGCGCAGGGCGCAGCCGAGGCCGGTGCCCCGGCCGGCGACACCTCCGCCGCTGGCGGTGGCAAGCCCGGTGACACCGTGGTGGACGCCGAGTTCGAGGAAGTGCCGGAGCAGAAGAAGAAGGCTTCCTAACCGGAGCCGGCTAGCAACGAGGGCGCCCGCACTCCGCCAAGGAGGCGGGCGCCTTTCGCTTTTTTGACCCCGCGCTCGGGGTCCGGCGCCGGTCATGAGGGCAAACGTGGCAACGAAGCAGGATTACTACACGACGCTTGGTGTGGCGAAGGACGCCAACGCCGAGGAATTGAAGCGCGCCTACCGCAAGCTGGCGATGCAGCACCACCCCGATCGCAATCCAAACGACAAGGCGGCGGAGGCCAAGTTCAAGGAGCTGAACGAGGCTTACGACGTCTTGAAAGACGATCAAAAGCGCGGAGCCTACGACCGCTTCGGCCATGCTGCGTTCGAGCAGGGCGGCGCCGGTGCCGGCGGCTTCGGCCCGGGGTTCTCCGGCTTCCAGGACGCGGGCGGCCTAGGCGACATCTTCGACCAGATGTTCGGCGACATCAGCGGCCGGCGCGGCGGCGGTGCCCGGCGCGGCGGTGCCGACGTGCGTATGGGCGTGGAGGTTGACCTCTCCGACGCCTTCACCGGCACCAAGGCCCAACTACGCGTGCCGACCCGCGTGCAGTGCGACCACTGCGCCGGCACGGGATCGGAGAACAAGGACCGCGGCGCCGACACCTGTACGACCTGCAAGGGCGCCGGCAAGGTTCGGGCGCAGCAGGGCTTCTTCCTGATCGAGCGGGCCTGCCCAACCTGCGGCGGTTCCGGCCGGGTCATCAAGAACCCCTGCAAGATCTGCGGCGGCGCCGGGACCGTGCAGCGGGAGCGGACCCTGCAGGTCAGCATTCCCGCGGGCGTGGAGGACGGCACCCGCATCCGCCTTGCCGGAGAAGGCGAGGCCGGTGCCGCCGGGGCGCCGCCTGGCGACCTATACGTTCACGTAACCGTTCGCCCGCACGAGATCTTCCAGCGCGACGGCGCCAACATCTACTGCCGCGTGCCCCTGCCGATGACTCAGGCAGCCCTGGGCGGCGAGGTCGAGGTTCCAGCGATAGACGGCACCCGCGCCAAGGTGAAAATCCCCGCCGGCACCCAGACCGGCCACCAGTTCCGCCTGAGGAACAAGGGCTTCTCAGTCCTACGCACCGCTCAACGCGGCGACATGTTCATCCAGGTTGCCGTGGAAACCCCGCAGCACCTCAGCAAGCGCCAGCGCGAGCTACTGGAGGAGTTCGAGGAAGAAGCCCGCAACCACGCCAAGGGCAGCCCCGAAAGCGAAGGCTTCTTCGCCAAAGTCTCCAAGTTCTTCGACGGCCTAAGCAAAGGCGCATAGAGTAAGGTGCTGCCCTTCTCCCTCTCCCTCTGGGAGAAGGCCGGGGTGAGGGGGTCTTGGCCGCAACGCAGAGCACTGCGGATACCGCTGAACCGAGCCCACAGCGATTAGGTTCCCCCTCCCAAAAGCAGGAGAAAGTTACTTCTTCGGCACCGGCGGCAGATCCTCCTCAAGGATACTGATCATCAGGGAGTAAGACACCTCCCCGTCCTCCTCATCCCGGTGCAGCGTACCCAGGAAATCCTTATCCACCGTGACTTCGACCGACGCGCCCTTGCGCTTCGGCACCTCCACGGCGATGCGGTCGTTGCCGAGAGTGCGGCGCAGATAGGTCTGCACGCGCGCAATATCCGTTGGCTTCATCCAGCTTGTCCCCACAGAAGCTGGCCGTGTAGCAGCCTGCGCCTCCGGGTGGAACCTGGGAGCATCACTGCAGGGCGCGCAGTTGCTCGGGCGTCAGGCCGCGCCGGTCCCTTGCATCCGGTGGCCTGCGGACATCCGGTGGCCGGGCCTGGCCCTGTACGGCCGGGGACGGCCCTGGCTGTGGCGGCGGCGGGCGCGGCCGTTCCATCTGCACCCGCTCGCGCAGGTGGCCTTGCTCGAACCGCTCGCGCTCGGACTGCTCCCGACCTCGGTTCTGTTCGGACCGGCCCCGTTCCACCCGTTCACGCTCCAGCCGTTCGCGCTCAAAGCGTTCCCGGTTGTAGCGGTCCACATCGAAGCGGTCGCGTCCACCATAGAAGCCGCCCGGCGGCAGGACCGGCCCCGGCGCATAGCCATATACCGGCGGCGGCGCATAGTAGCCTGGCGGCGCCGCATAATAGCCCGGCGGAGGCGCCAGCGTTGCCGGTTCCGGGTAGCCCTGCTGGGTATAACCAGGGTCGGCATAACCAGGGTCGGCATAGCCGCCATCCGAATTCTCCGGCGCAGCACTGGCCTGCGGCGGCGGTAGCGGTTGCGGCGCCGCCCCGCCCGGCACTGGCGCATAGGGTCGCGGCACATAGCCCGGCGGCGCCCCGTAATAACCGCTAGGTGGAGGAGTGCACCCCGCCACGGCAAGGCACGCGCCCAAGCCCGTCAGCCATACCACCCGCATGGGTCCCGTCCTCCTACCGTCCCGGCCCGGCTTCGGCCTGGCCCCGCCTTCGCGTCGGCCCCGCCCCACCTTGGCACGCAACACCGCATATGCTGCAAACATGGCGGCACCGCGGCAGTTCACGCCGCGGTCAGCAGCGACGGCCATCAACGGGAGGTATCGGCAATGCCGGTCAGCGGCCTGGGACCCTATGACGACCAGAACATCTTCGCCCGCATCCTGCGCAACGAGATCCCCTCACGCCGCATCTATGAGGATGAATGGGCCATCGCCTTCCACGACATCGCCCCACAGGCACCGATCCACGTGCTGGTGATCCCCCGCGGACGCTACGTGTCACTCACCGACTTCACCGCGACGGCCCCAGACGCGGAGATCGCCGGCTTCTTCCGTGCGGTCGGCACCGTGGCCCGGCAGTTGGAGCTGGAAACGCCAGGCTACCGCATCCTATCCAACATGGGCGGTCACGGCGGGCAGGAGGTGCCGCACCTGCACGTCCACCTGTTCGGCGGGTCGCCGCTGGGAGTGATGATCGCCCGTACGGCGTAACCCTCACCCGGACCCGCTGCCGCCGGTCTCCGGCCGCCGCGCCGGCGCCGTCCCGGTCGGCACCGCCCGGATGCCGAACGCCGTCGCCCCCTGCGGCAGCGTGAAGTCTGCCGTCGCCTGGGTGATGCCATCCCGCCGCGCCTCGTCCGCGTTCAGGATCACCGTACGCCGTATGAAAGACGTCGCCTCCGCCTCCGACAGCTTGGTGCGCGAGGTCAGCATGGCCAGGAACGCATGCTCGATCTGCTGCATCTTGATGTTCGCGTCCTGCAGGGCCAGGCTGGTGATCGCGCCGTTGGACACCAGCGCCGCTTCATGAAACAGGAACTGACCCCGCGGCACCGACAAGCGCCGCTGCCCCGCCAGGAACACGTAGCAGGCCGCCGACGCCACCACCCCGGCATTATGCGTGGTAAAGGTGATGCCCCGGTCGGCATGGGTCCGGTCCATGAACGCGATCATGTCCTGCGCCGCAGTCACGACCCCGCCAGGCGAGATCATCAGCAGGTAGATCTCGGCAGCATCCAGCGCCAGCAGCCGGTTCACCTGGGCGATGAAGGCGTTCCGCACCTCGTTGATGATCGGCGCCTGGATGGCGATGTAGCCGGTCCGGTTCGGGCCAAGCCGCGGCGTCACGTCCACCGCCGGCGTGACCGGCTGCTGGCACCCGGCCAACGCCGCCGCCGCCATAAGGACGCCGCGCCGCCCTATCCTCCGTGCCAACGCCATGCGCCGTAACTCCAATCCCCTGGCGCATATCATGCGCCGTAACCCCAATTCCCTGGCGCATATAGGGTAGGTGCAGCGCAGCAACTCGGAAAGCCGCAGATTGCAGGGGATGGCTACCCCGCCATGCCGGTGACCTCCACGGCAAAACGGCGTTCAAGCCCATTGACACCTTGGCCCGGCAGGGCGACTTTGCACCGCATCCGAGGGGGGTCCCGCGCAGGGGGCTGAGAGTCCGCAAACCCGCTCCGGGCCGTGCGGTGACCCTGAGTAACCTGATCCGGGTCATGCCGGCGTAGGAACGGGACCGAAGCGCGCCGCCCCCGTCCCCGCCGCAGCCCACATGGGAGGCGTGCCGCAGTGACCTATCAGCAGAAGCCCAGCGCGGTGACCACCGGCCCCATCATGGGGTCGCGCAAGATCTACTCCAGCCCTGCCGGGCATCCCGACATCCACGTGCCGCTCCGGGAAATCGCCCTCGATCCCTCCGCCAAGGAGGAGCCGGTGCGGCTATACGACACCTCCGGCCCCTACACCGAGGACAGTGCCGCCATAGACCTGGCCGCGGGACTCCCCCGCATACGCGCGCCCTGGATCGCCCGCCGCGGCTTCGACGCCGTCACCCCACGCGAAGTGAAGCCCGAGGACAACGGCTTCGTCCCGCAGGACCGCCTGGTGCCGGAATGCCCGGCGACCCAGGACCTGCGCGCCGGCCGCGACGGCCAGATGGTGACGCAATACGAGTTCGCCCGCGCCGGCATCATCACCGAGGAGATGATCTACGTCGCCCACCGCGAGAACCTCGGCCGCGCCGAGGCCCTCGCCGAAGCCGAGGCCCGGGTCGCCGACGGCGAAAGCTTCGGCGCCGAGATCCCCGCCTTCGTGACCCCCGAGTTCGTCCGCAGCGAGATCGCCCGCGGCCGCGCCATCATCCCCGCCAACATCAACCACCCGGAGCTGGAGCCGGTCATCATCGGCCGCAACTTCCTGGTGAAGATCAACGCCAACATCGGCAACTCCGCCGTCACCTCCGGCGCGGCCGAGGAGGTCGAGAAGCTCGTCTGGGCGATACGCTGGGGCGGCGACACCGTCATGGACCTCAGCACCGGCCGCAACATCCACAACATCCGCGGCTGGATCGTCCGCAACTCCCCCGTCCCCATCGGCACGGTCCCGCTCTACCAGGCGCTGGAGAAGGTCGGCGGCGACGCCGATAAGCTAAGCTGGGAGGTGTTCCGCGACACCCTGATCGAGCAGGCCGAGCAGGGCGTGGACTACTTCACCATCCACGCCGGGGTCCGCCTAGCGCACGTGCCGCTGACCGCCAAGCGCACCACGGGGATCGTGTCGCGCGGCGGCAGCATCATGGCCCGCTGGTGCCTGGCGCATCACCGCGAAAGCTTCCTCTACGAGCACTTCGGCGAAATCTGCGACATCATGCGCAAGTATGACGTCAGCTTCTCCCTGGGCGACGGCCTGCGCCCCGGCAGCAACGCCGACGCCAACGACGCGGCGCAGTTCGCCGAGCTGGAAACCCTGGGCGAGCTGACCAAGGTGGCCTGGGACAAGGGCTGCCAGGTGATGATCGAGGGGCCGGGCCACGTGCCCATGCACAAGATCAAGGTCAACATGGACAAGCAGCTTCGCGAATGCGGCGAAGCACCCTTCTACACGTTGGGTCCGCTAACAACCGACATCGCGCCGGGCTACGACCACATCACCTCGGCGATCGGCGCCGCCATGATCGGCTGGTTCGGCACTGCGATGCTCTGCTACGTGACGCCGAAGGAGCACCTGGGCCTGCCCAACCGCGACGACGTCAAGACCGGCGTCATCACCTACCGCATCGCCGCCCACGCCGCCGACCTGGCGAAAGGACACCCGGCGGCCAAGTCGCGCGACGATGCGATCAGCCGGGCACGCTTCGACTTCCGCTGGGAGGATCAGTTCAACCTCGGCCTCGACCCCGACACCGCGCGCAAGTATCACGACGAGACCCTGCCGAAGGACGCACACAAGGTGGCCCATTTCTGCTCGATGTGCGGACCGAAGTTCTGCTCGATGAAGATCAGCCAGGACATCCGCGCCGACGCCCAGCGGCGGGAGGGCCTAGACGCCAAAAGCGCCGAGTTCAAGGAACGGGGTGGCGCGCTGTATGTCCCCGCCGCGGAGTAACGGCAAGGCATGAGCGACCCGCGCGCCGCCCTGGACGCGTCCGGCCAGATGCCGGACGTCGAGCTGGACATCGCAGGTGTCGCCCTGCAGTTCGCAAGGATAGACGCCCCGGACCGCGACTGGCGCGCCGCCGGGGCGCACCTGTCGGAGCTGGCGCGGGACGCCGTGGACCTGGCGCGCGAGTTGCCGGGCAACGAGTTGGCAGCGCGCGCCGGGGGCTTGGCCGGCTTGATCGCCGGGCGGCACCGTTATGCCGGGGACACCGAAACCTACGACGACCCGGCCAACGCCAACCTGATCCAGGTCACCGAGCGCCGCCGCGGCCTGCCGGTATCGCTCGGCATCCTATGGCTGCACTGCGCCCGCGCCGCCGGCTGGAGTGCCCACGGCCTGGACTTCCCCGGCCACTTCCTGATCTCCCTGCAAGGAGAGCGCACCGGCGGCAAGCTGCGTGCCGCCGAGCCGCAGGCGATCGTGCTGGACGTGTTCGCCGGCGGGGTTCCGCTGGGCGCCCGCGACCTGCGCGGCCTGCTGAAGCGGACCGAGGGCACCAACGCCGAACTGCGCCCCGGCGTGTTGCAGCCCATGTCGGCCCGCGGGGTGCTGCTGCGCTTGCAGAATAACCTGCGCACCCGGCGCCAGGATGCAGGCGACCTGCCCGGCGCGCTCACCTGCATCGAGGACATGCTGCGGATCGCGCCCGACACCGCGGTGCTATGGCGCGACGCCGCCATCATCAACCAGCGTCTGGAACGGGTCGCGGCGGCGCTGCGCTGCTACGAACGCTTCCTGGACATCGTACCCCAAGGCGAGGCGGCGGCCAGGACACGGGCGACCGTCGAGGATCTGCGGTCACGGTTGAATTGAAGACCTGACCCGGCAAGCCCGTCCGCCCGGGCGTGCCCTGGTTTGGAGGTTGGCCTGCGACCTAAAGGCAACGTCCGCATCATGCCTACGCATGGGGACATGCTGGCCAGCAGCCCAGGCTTCGATGTGAACGGCTACGGCCCGGCCATCCTACTCGACACGGTAGATCGCGTCCGGTGGAACACCCAACGCCTGCACCATCCGGTTCGTCTGCGCAGCCATGCCGACGATGGCAAGCAGCTCGCCGTGTTCCGCCGGCGTCATGCCTTTGCCGCGCGCAGCCGCGGTATGCGAGTGTATGCAATACTCGCATCCATGTGCCATCGAAACCGCCATGTAGAGCATCTCCTTGACCTTCGGCTCCAGCGCTCCGCCAGGAGCCATGACCGCCTTCAAACCCTCCCACGTGCGCCGGAGCGTTGCCGGGTCGTTCGCCAGGGCGCGCCAGAAGTCATTCACGTAGTCATTGCCGCGGGTCGCCCGAATGTCGGCGAACACTGCAGCAGCCTCGCCGGACAGCTCGGCGTCGGTCAGCAGGCGAACGGTGGCCATCAGTTCCACTCCCTGTTTGCATCGCATGTTTGCACGGGCCTGGGACACCTCAAAGGCGGCTGCACAGACGAATCCCTGGTTTCATTAACCATTCAGTAACGCCTGGAGACGATATTGTTAAAGGCAGATTAGCCGCCAGAAGGGCGTGCAGCGCCGCCGAAAACAGGGCAAAGGATACCACGCATGACGAACCCTCCTCCAGGTCCCGCGGCCCACAACGACATGTCCCTGCTTGAGCCGATACCCGACGGGAACAGCCTGACGCAGGACGAGGTAGACAGCATCGCGGCCTGCCTTGGCCCGCGCTGGTGCATGATGCCGCACCAGGACCCGGTCGGAGGCTTGATGGCCATGGTGA
The DNA here is from genome assembly GCA_964242325.1 of uncultured Acetobacteraceae bacterium. Lineage (GTDB taxonomy): Bacteria > Pseudomonadota > Alphaproteobacteria > Acetobacterales > Acetobacteraceae > DASWOJ01. Next base: position 15,525 of record CAXTCI010000073.1, on the reverse strand, counting down.
CGGCCAGCGACGGCGACCCGGCGCTGCCGACCTGGGTGGTCCACCGTGAAGGCGCGCTGCTGCGCCTCGACCTGTGCGAGGGAGACAACTACGTCCGCCAGGGGGCGTATCCCGCCCTGCCGCCACTCCTCGCCAGCCTGCGCGTGGCGCTGGCGGCTGCCGGCCGCTGACCCGGACCGGAGCATGGCCAACGATCCCGCGTCAGCCGCCAAGTCCCTGGGCACTGCCCCCAGCATCCACCGCACCGCCTCCGTTCGCGACACCACCTTCGGCGTGTGGTGCGAGGTCGGCGCGCGGACCAAGGTCGCCGAAAGCAGCTTCGGCGACTACTCCTACGTCGTGAACGACAGCGACATCATCTACGCCGAGGTCGGCAAGTTCTGCTCCATCGCCGCCCACACCAGGCTGAACCCCGGCAACCACCCGCTGGACCGCGTGATGCTGAGCCATGTCGGCTACCGTAGCAGCGCCTATGGCCTGGGACCGGACGACCCGGAGTTCTTCGACTGGCGCCGCGAAAGCCGGGTGACGCTGGGCCATGACGTTTGGATTGGGCACGGCGCCATCGTCCTGCCGGGCCGCGGCGTCGGCACGGGCGCCGCGGTGGGCGCAGGCGCCGTCGTGACCAAGGACGTGCCGCCCTTCGCCGTCGCGGTCGGCAACCCGGCCCGGGTCCTGCGCTACCGTTTCCCGCCAGAGACGATCGCCGCCCTGCTCCGGATCGCCTGGTGGGACTGGCCGCATGCGCGCCTGGCCACCGCCATGCAGGATTTCAGGCGCATCGGCGCCGCGGAGTTCTGTGCGAAGTACGACCCGGGAGAATAGCGTGCCAAACCCGCCCGCCCCCGGCCTGCCGCCGTCCCGCCTGCCGATGCTGGAACCGGTCTATGCC
>CAXTCI010000073.1:0-14533 GCA_964242325.1 uncultured Acetobacteraceae bacterium | reverse complement strand
GCCCGCCCCCGGCCTGCCGCCGTCCCGCCTGCCGATGCTGGAACCGGTCTATGCCCGGCTGCAGCCCCTCGCCTACCCGCTGGTGCGGATCGCCACCGGCGCATTCCTGATGCCGCACGGCGCGCAGAAGCTGTTCGGCTTCGCCGGCGGCGACATCGCGGAAACCGCGGCCGGGTTCGCCAAATTGGGCCTGCAGCCATCGCTGCCCCTCGCCTACCTGGTCGGCGCCACCGAGTTCTTCGGCGGCCTGTGCATCATGCTGGGCGTGTTCACCCGCCCGGCGGCGCTGGCTGCCGCGATCATGTTGGGCGTGGCCGCCGTCCTGGTGCACCTGCCCATCGGCTGGTTCTGGATCGGGCGCGGGATGGAATACCCGCTGCTATGGATGCTGCTCTGCATCGCGGTGGTGATGCGGGGCAGCGGGCCGTTGTCCATTGATGCGGCACGAGGGCGGGACGCCTAACCCAGCGGAGCGCACGCCGCCGCCAGCCAGTCCCGCACCGAACTATCCAGCAACGGGCCGACCTCCCGCAGCACGCGGGCATGATAGGCGTCCAACCAGCGCCGCTCCTCCCCCGTCAGCATCGCCGGCTCGACCAGCCGCCGGTCGAACGGGGCCAGCGTCAGCGTCTCGAACCGCAGGAACGGCTTGCGCGCCTCGGGCACCTCGGCGGCCTGCACCAGCAGCAGGTTCTCCAGCCGGATGCCATAGGCGCCGGGCAGGTAGTAGCCCGGCTCGTCGGACAGGATCATGCCGGCCTGCAGCGGCACCATCTTGCCGGCCCGGGACAAGCTGCACGGACCCTCATGCACCGAAAGGTAGCTGCCGACGCCATGGCCGGTGCCATGATCGTAGTCCAGCCCGGCCTGCCACAGCATCCGCCGCGCCAGCGCATCCAGGTGCGGACCGGACACGCCAGCCGGAAACAGCGCGGTGGCAACGGCGATATGTCCCTGCAGGACGCGGGTGAACCGATCCCGCAACTCCGCCGGCGGCGCGCCAGGGCCGGTCCAGACGGTGCGGGTCACGTCCGTGGTCCCATCGGGATACTGGCCGCCGCTGTCGATCAAGTACGCCTCATCCGCCCGCAGTGACCGGTCGGTCTCAGGGCTGGCGCGGTAATGGATGATGGCGCCGTCCTCCCCGGCGCCGGAGATCGCCGGGAAGCTCTCCCCCCGGAAGTCCGCCACATCCTCGCGGAACTGCACCAGGCGCTCCGCCGCGGCGACCTCAGTGGTAAGGCCGGCCCTGCCATCCAGCCAGTGCAGGAAGCGGCATACCGCGGCGGCATCGCGCCCGTGGGCCGCACGGGTGCCGGCCTGCTCCACCGGGTTCTTGCATGCTTTCGGCAGGGCGCAGGGGTCCGGCCCGTCCACCACCGTTGCCCCGGCGGCGCGAAGCGTTTGGGCAAACCACGCCGCCGACCCGGCGCCATCCACCCGCACCCGCTGCCCCGTCAACGCGGCCAGGGCATGCGGCAAATCCTCACGCGAGTACAGCGAAACATCCGGCCCCAGCCAGTCCCGCGCCGCCGCGTCCAGCTTGGCCGGGTCCATGAACAGCGACGCCGTCCCATCCGCCCGCATCAGCACGAAGCCGAGCGCAAACGGGGTATACGCCACATCCCCGCCGCGCAGGTTCAACAGCCAGCACAGCGACGCCGGGTCGGTGATGACGGCCGCATCCGTCTTGGCGCCGCGCAGCGCCTCGGCCACCGCCGCACGCTTATCAGCCGATGCGACCCCGGCCAAGGCCAGAGGCTGCGGCACCGCAGGCGCACAGGGCGGCGCGGGCCGGTCCGTCCACGCCGCATCCAGCGGATTGAACGCCACCGCCGCCATCACCAGCCCGGCATCGGAGTAGCGGCGCAGCCCATCCTCGCTGATCAACCAAGGATCGTAGCCGATCCGCCCACCCGGCGCGGCAGCGGCCAACCACTCCTGCGGCGGCTGGTCAATGATGTGCAGCAACTCGAACGCGGCAGGATCGACCTGTGATGCAAGCTGCAGCGTATAGCGTCCATCGGTGAACGCCGCCGCCCTGTCGCGCAGCACCACGGCCAGCCCGGCACTGCCGGTGAAGCCGGTCAGCCAGGCCAGCCGCTCCGCACAGGGCGGCACATACTCGCCCAGATGCTCGTCGGCGCGCGGTATCAGGAACCCGTCCAGGCCCATCTCGGCCATGCCCCGCCGCAGTGCCTCAAGCTTCGGGAATTGTGGCTGTGCCAAGGTCGCTCCGTTCACAATCTCTTCACAATTGCATAGCTTTGTCATTTCACATGCCATCAGCGCATGGCTGATGAGGATGCTTAGCGTGCTGCATCGCAACATTCCGAGCGCATATACCGCTTGCCATCATCGCTCCTGACCATCTCCAAACGCCAGGGCGCATGATTCGTCAACCTTTGAGGACCCGTTATGAACGCCCCGATTTCCAAGCAGCATCTATCGCTTCTGATGTCTGACAGCCTGACCTATCGCAAGCCCGACGTCGAGACCGCACCGAGCCCGGCAGCCACCGGCCTGTTCGCCCGTCTGTGCGCGGCATGGGCCCATCTGGCCAGCCTGCCGCAGCGCCGTGCCGTACTGGATGAGCTATCCCTGCTCACCGACCGCGAGCTGGCCGACATCGGCCTGAACCGCAATGAGTTGAGCCGCGTGTTCGACCCCCGCTTCGCCCAAGGCCGCCAGCGTTCCGTCAGCAGCTACAGCGCCTGATCCCGTCGGCATGTCCCTGACCTGGTGCCCCGAGCACCAGGCCAGGGCCGGCTGGCATCCAGCCGCTTGCGGGGCAGAAAACCCGGTCTACCGCACGACGCGGACGTCAGACACCGCCAATTCCAAGACGAACCGTGACGCGCCCAACATGGCATTCGGGTTCTTGATCAGTGCCGACGTCGGCAAAGGATCGGCTGCAAGAGGGGCGATCGACACGGTCGCAATAGCCTCTCGCCATCTATGGCCCGAACCACTGCCATAGGCGCCCGCAACACGAGAAACGGTAGAATGTAGCGGATCGCCATCCAAGGCACCCCAGCACGCCGTATCGTTGCGGCCACGGCTGGTATATCCAGTCGGTGGCGGGATGCCATCACCCCGCCCATCATATCTTGCGCTGCCGGATCAGGCCCGGCCGGACACGCCCTCATGCGGCCCATACTCGGCCCGCAGTTCGCCCGAACGGATGCTGCTCATCGCGTTTTGCAGCACGCCCACGATGGCATCGTCCCCCATCGTCCGCGCCAGCAACCCCAGCGAGCCGCCCAGCAGCGCCGACGCGATGGCCAGCGAGCTCAGGTTCTGGCCCATCATATATTCTATGGCCTTGTCCACCACGGCGCCGGCATGGCTCAGGTCGGCGGGCGGGGCATCGGCGTGGCCGGCTTCGGCCCCATTATGCTCGCTTGGCATCGGCAAAACTCCCTTTCCCGGGAGATGGCGACGCGGCCGCCCCATCCAACCCTGCCAAGCAGTTAATGCGCGACCACCGGCTCCGCCACCTCCCCCTGCTCGGCTTGCAGCGCCCACATGCGGGCATACAGGCCACCCTGCGCCAGCAGCGAGGCATGGGTGCCCCGCTCCGCCACCCGGCCCTCCTGCAGCACCAGGATCTCGTCGGCATCCACGACCGTAGACAGCCGGTGGGCTATCACCAACGTGGTGCGGTTGGCGGCGACCGTGCGCAGCGCCGCATCGATCTCGCGCTCCGTCCGGCTGTCCAGCGCGCTGGTCGCCTCGTCCAGAATCAGGATGCGCGGGTCCTTCAGGATGGTGCGGGCAATGGCGACGCGCTGCTTCTCGCCGCCGGACAGCTTCAGCCCACGCTCGCCGACCCGGGTGTTGTATCCCTCCGGCATACGCATCACGAAGTCATGCACCTGCGCCAGCCTCGCCGCCTGTTCGATCTCGTCCTGGGTGGCGCCGGGACGCCCATAGGCGATGTTATAGCCGATAGTGTCGTTGAACAGCACGGTGTCCTGCGGCACGACGCCGATGGCGGCACGTAGGCTGGTTTGCGTCATGTCGCGTACGTCCACGCCGTCGATCTCCACCGCCCCCTCCGTCACGTCATAGAAGCGGAACAACAGGCGGCTGATGGTGCTCTTGCCCGCGCCGGTCGGCCCGACCACTGCCAGCTTGGCCCCCGGCGCCGCCGTGAAGCTGACGCCGTGCAGGATCTCGCGGTTGGCGTTGTAGCCGAAATGCACGTCGCGGAACGCCACCGTACCCGCATGCCCCAGCGCCGGCCGGGCCGGCAGCACGGTGGCGCCAGGCAGGTCCGCGACCTCCTGGTTCACCGACATCAGGCGGAACATCTGCTCCATGTCCACCAGGCCCTGCTTGATCTCCCGATAAACGAAGCCGAGGAAGTTCAGCGGCTGATAAAGCTGCATCAGGTAGGTGTTGACCAGCACGAACTGGCCGACCGTCATCGTCCTGGCCTGCACCCCGTCCGCCGCCATCAGCATGACCAGCCCGAGGCCAAGGGCGATGATGACCGCCTGGCCGAGGTTCAGCATGTTGAGCGTGACTTGGCTTTTCACCGCCGCACGCTCATAGCGGGCGCGGGCCTCGTCGAAGCGCCGGGCCTCGTGCGCCTCATTACCAAAATACTTCACGGTCTCGAAGTTCAGCAGGCTGTCCACCGCCTTGGTCTGCGCATCGGAATCCGTGTCGTTCATCAGCCGGCGGAACCGGACACGCCAATTGGTGAAGGCAAAGGTAAACCCGATATACAGCACCACCGCCGTGAAGGTGACGGCGGCAAACCGCCAGTCGAACAGCTTCCACAGGATGGCCGTAACCATCAGCACTTCCAGCAGCGTCGGGATGATGTTGAACACCGCCAAGCGCAGCACCGCCTCGATCCCCGTCGTCCCACGCTCGATGGAGCGGGACAGGCCGCCGGTCTGACGGTCCAGGTGGAAGCGCAATGAAAGCCGGTGCAGGTGCTCGAACGTCTGCAGCGCCACCTTGCGTACCGTGCTTTGCTGCACCGACGCGAACACCGCGTCCCGCAGCTCCGCGAACCCGGCCGAGGCAATACGCAGCAGCGCATAGGCGATAATAAGGCCAAGCGGGATCGTCAGCGGATGATCGCGCGGCGCCAGCGCGTCCACCGCATGGGAATACACGATGGGGATGTAGACCGTAGCCACCTTGGCCAGCACCAGCATGATGACGGCCAGCACGACGCTGACGCGCGCACGCGGCTCACCCTTGGGCCACAGATACGGGAGCAGGGAGGCAACGGTCTGGAAGCCAGTCCGATGCGGCTGCATCGTAGCAGCCATAGGAACGGTATTGGGAGGTCTCATTCCAGGTATGTGGCCTCTGCCACCTGGTTCAGGAAGGTGCCGGGCCTGGGATGGGCCGGCGATACGCCTATAACGACGACATGCCAGACCTGTTCCGCCACATCGCCGCCTGCAACAACGCCGCCGTCCCAGGGGCGCGGCTGCCATTTCGCCTTGACGGGGTTGCGGTCGGCTGGGTCCTGCCGGACCTCGCCGACGCATTGCTCGCACTTGGCGCCGGCACGGCGGCCGGCGGCGTGGACATGTCGCCGGCGCGCCTGGACGCAACCGCGCGCGCCCTGTCCGACGCCGGACGCTTCCGCTGGCGTCACGAGGCCTTCGACGTGCGCGCCGACCCGGACGGCCCCGTACTGGCGCAGGTGGACCGCGGTGCCCTGCCGGCCCTGGGCATCGCCGCCGAGGGCGTCCACGTGAACGGCCTGGTCGAGCGCCCGGGCGGCCCCTGGATGTGGCTCGGCCGCCGCGCCGCCGACAAGCTGCTTGACCCCGGCAAGCTCGACCACATCGTCGGCGGCGGCGTATCGGCCGGGCTGACGCCATCGGAGACCCTGGTGAAGGAGGCAGGGGAGGAGGCCGCCATCCCCCCTGCCCTGGCCGCCACCGCCCACCCCGTCGCGACGCTGTCCTATGCGATGGAGCGGCCGGAGGGCCTGCGCCGGGACCGGCTGCACTGCTACGACCTACCGCTGCCGGAGGACTTCGTGCCCTACCCCAGGGACGGTGAGGTCGAGGCGTTCGAGCTATGGCCCCTCCCCCGCGTCATGGAACGGGTCCGGGACACGGACGACTTCAAGTTCAACGTCAACTTGGTGCTGATTGACCTGGGCCTACGCCGCGGCCTGATTGCCGGTACGGACGCCCTGCGGCTGCGGACCGCGCTGGACCGGGGATCGGCAGCCATGCGCCCCATCTAACCATCGAAGGCCGCCGCCGCCGCGGTTCAGCAGGGTCCGTCGAAAAGCCCATGATCCCCGCCCCGCGCAGGAGCCGACCCGCCTTTCTCCGACGACAGAACATCGGCCAGAGTAAACTTCCTGCCGGATGAACCACCTCTACATGCCTAACAATATTAAGGATTCAGTTAGGAATTGTTCTTACGCTGAACTGTGCTACGACATTGTGCGATAATCCTCCATCAACGGAGGGTTAATCGTGATGGAAGCTGTCTATCGTGTTCTGGTCGTAGATGACGATGTCGAACTCGGCGCGGCCGTTGCCGAGCAGCTTGAGGCCGCCGGCGGCTTTGCAGTGGACGCCGTAACAACGCTCAAGGCAGCGGAAGAAGCGGTCTCGTCACCAACATCGGATGTGTCCGCCATCCTGCTTGACGTCCGGATGCCGGACGGGGACGGACGGGAACTTTGTGCCAGGCTGCGGCAGAAGGGCCTCACCTTGCCGGTGATCGTGATCAGCGGGCTGGATCAGGAGGATGACGTCGTCCAAGGATTGGAGCTTGGCGCCGACGCCTACGTGCGTAAGCCGTTTGCCGCATCCGAGTTGATTGCGCGGCTGCGGCGGCTGCTACCCGGGACGCCAGTTCCTGTAAACCAAGACCAAACCTTATAAGCAATTGCTCGGCTGCTACAACTAACCAGCGCGGTTGGCGGCTGCGTCAGCAAGCCTCGCTTTACGCAACACAACAATCAGCTCCAGCCTGCTTTCTCTCAACCCCGTCGGGCCGTGAAGCAGGCAGGAGCGTCATACCGGTTACGGGCATCAGAACCCGGTTGTTTAGGGAGGAAACGGCTCAGCGGTAGCAAAGCCGCGCGCCCAGCGCAGAACCAATCCGGCATCAGCCCTCGGGCGGAGCCGCGGCAATGGGGATTTCGCGCGCATCGCGCGTTTCAGCCTCCTCACCCGGCTGATCGTCATCATCCCGGTCGGTGCCATCGTCACGCTCGCTGCGCCCTTCCTGGCCGCGCTGCTCGTTGCTCTGGGGCTGCTCGCTTTGCGGCTCATACTGCTGCCGGCGGCCGCCGTTTTGCTGCTGGCCGCCCCCCTGGCTGCCATTGATCGCCGGGTTGGCCTGCGCCGCCTGGTTCATGGCGTTCAGGATGCGGAAGTAATGCTCGGCGTGCTGGAAATAGCTCTCGGCCATCACCCGGTCGCCGCTGCTGGTCGCATCGCGCCCGAGCTGGAGATACTTCTCGAACAACTGTTGCGACGTGCCGCGCACGCGCAGGTCCGGACCGCTGCTGTCGAACACGTGGTTGCGGTTCAGCGGCACGTTGCCGGTTTGGTGCCGGACCGGGCCGCCACCACCGCCGCCGCCCTGTCCCCCGGGGCCCCGGTGATTGCGTCCCCGCGTGCGCTTCATGTTGTTCATCGGTGTTGAGTCCTCTTGGCAGCCGCCGCGCCGCATCCGGTGGGATGCCGCCCCAAACAGCTAGGGATGGTCATGTGCCTGATCGTATGGGCGGCTATGCCCCGGAGATCCGGCGAATGGGGCCTGCTGTCCGGCGCCTGCGAGCGCGGACAAGACGCGGCATGGCCCCGCTTGCATCCGCAACCTACTGGTCCCGGCCCGGTCTGCCAAACTTTTTCTTATGCGTCACTTTTATGCGTCGCCGGGCCGGCGCAGCACGATGGCCCGCTCGATGCCCCCCAGGTCCCGGCGCAGCCCAACCACCCAGCCCTCCGCCAAGCCGGAGACCGCTGCGGCCTGCCCGGCTCCAAGCTCCAGCACTGCGGTGCCGCCGGGCTGCAGCAGGGCCGGCATACGGCGCAGCAAAGCACGGTAGGCGTCCAGCCCGTCCGGTCCGCCATCCAGGGCACGGCGCGGCTCATGCAGGGCAACCTCCGGCATCAGCCCGGCGATGTCAGCACCGGGAATATACGGCGGGTTGCTCAGCACCAGGTCGAACCGGGCATGGAGCGCGTGGTCCCAACAGGCGCACAGCACCGCCGCACGGCTGGACAGCCCGAGTGCCGCGGCGTTGCGCCGGGCCAGGGCAGCCGCACCAGGGGACAGGTCCACGCCGATGCCCCAAGCCGCGGGATATTCGGTCAGCGCCGCCAGCAGCAGGCAGCCGGTGCCGGTGCCAAGGTCCAGGATGCTGCGCGTCCCCGCCCGGTCGGGACGGGCTGCCAGCGCGGCCTCAATCAGGGTCTCGCTGTCAGGCCGCGGGATCAGGGTGTCGCCGGACACGGCAAGCGATAGGCTCCAGAACTCCTGCCGCCCGGTGATCAACGCAAGCGGTTCCCGCGCCGCGCGCCGGGCAAGTAGGACCGCATACGGCGCCATCTCAACGGGAGCATCGCGGTCCCGCAGCAACGCGTCCTGCCGCAGCCCGGCGGCATGGGCCAGCAGCAAACGAGCCTCCAGCCGCGGCGACTCCACCCCGGCAGCAGACAGCATCTCCGCCCCATGGCGCAGGGCGCCGGCAACCGTCATCCCTGCCCCGTCCACCCCCCCTGGCCACCCCCTGAGTGGAAAGATCGGCGGCGTCCCCGGTTACGGCGTGCCGTCCGGGGAACCGGGGGCGTTGCTGCCAGGAGGCATGGCGCCAGGGGCGACCTCCGACGTGCCGCCGCCGTGCGGCTGCCCGTGCGGAGCCGGCGGCAGCGATGCAGGGTCCGCCTCGGACGCACCCGCCCCCTTCTCCGTCGCCGCGCCGCCCGACACGCTGGCCATATGCGCGTCAAGCCTGGCCTCCAGCGCCGCCAAACGGGCCTCCGCCGCCTCTTGCCCGGCCCGGGCGTTGGCGGCCATCTCCATCACCGCGTCCAGGTCCTCCCGCCGGACCAGGTCCAGCTTGCGGATCGCCTCCTCAACGCGGGCGCGGACCAGGCTTTCCGCTTCCTCGCGTATGCCGGCCAGGGCGGAGAAAGCGCCGCCGGCAACGCCAGCGAGGTCATCCATGAAACGCGGTCGTTCGGCCATGATGGTCTCCTCGGAGTGAACGCCTCATACATGCGCACGGCCCAGGGCTATGTCAGCCCGTGCCGCGCGCCTATAACGCGCTTCCATGATCCTCGTTACCGGCGGCGCCGGCTTCATCGGCTCCTATCTGCATGCCGCCCTCGCTGCCCAGGGCCGCCCGGCTGCCGTCGCGGACTGGCTCGGCACCGACGGCAAGTGGCGCAACCTCGCCCGCCACCCACCGGCGCAGGTGATCCGGCCTGACGCGCTCGACGCCTATCTCGGCACCAACCCGGCGCTGGAGGCAGTCATCCACCTCGGCGCCATCAGCGAAACCACCGCCACCGATGCCGACCTGACGTGGGAAACCAACGTCGAGCTATCCTGGCGCCTATGGACCTGGTGCGCGCGGCACAGGGCGCGGTTCATCTACGCCTCCTCCGCCAGCACCTACGGCGACGGCGCCCAGGGCTTCGACGACGATCCCGCCCTGCTGCCCACCCTGCGCCCGCTGAACCTGTACGGCTGGACCAAGCACGCCTTCGACCTGCGGGTGATGGCCGCCGTGGCGCGCGGCGAGCCGTCGCCGCCGGGCTGGGCAGGGCTCAAGTTCTTCAACGTCTATGGCCCGAACGAGTATCACAAGGGCAGCATGATCTCGGTCGTAAAGGTGAAATGGGACGAGGTGGCCGCCGGCCAGCCCGCCCGGCTGTTCCAAAGCGTCCACCCCGGCCTTCCGGACGGAGCGCAGCGGCGGGACTTCATCTGGGTGGGGGACGTGACGGACGTGATCCTATGGCTGCTGGACCGGCAGGACGTGTCCGGCATCTACAACCTGGGCACCGGAACGGCGCGGAGCTACCTGGACCTGGCCCATGCCGTGTGCGACGCAGCGGGCCAGCCGCGCCGGGTCGAGTTCATCCAAATGCCCGAGGCGCTGCACGGCCAGTATCAGTCTTTCACCGAGGCGCGGATGGACCGGCTGCGCCAGGCAGGTTACGCCGGGCAATTCACGCCGCTGGAGGAGGGGGTGCGCCGCTACGTGCGCGACCACCTCGCGGGGACGGAGCGATACGTATGATGCGGGTTCCTGACCAGTACTGCGGCATGGTCGCCCACGACCGCTCCCTTTCCCTCCGGGAGAGGGTCGGGGTGAGGGAAGCCGCACGCACAAGCCCCCGACCTACAAACCGGCGTCCCCCGACCAAACCGAGCCAACGCCGCGTAGCCTCCGCCATCCCAGCCTCGATTCGTTTGGCGACCCAACCACGATGGGAACGGTCGCACCAGGCGGCCCGGCCCGCATGACCCACGTCCTGCACTTCACCGACCTCGGCCTGCACCCCATCCTGTTCGAGTGGGGGCCGCTCAAGATACGCTGGTATGCCCTGGCCTACATCGGCAGCCTCCTGCTGGGCTGGCGGATCATGCGCCGCCTGGTGCGGCTGTCCCCGCCGGTTGCGACCGAGCTGCAAACCGACGACTTCCTGACCTGGGCCACCCTAGGCGTCGTGCTGGGAGGCCGGCTGGGCTACATACTGTTCTACAAGCCCCTGAGCTACCTAGGGGCACTCCCGCTGCTGTTCCGGGACCCGTGGGCGTACTGGAACAGCGAGGACAACCTGTTCGCCGTTTGGAACGGCGGCATGAGCTTCCATGGCGGCACGGTGGGCGTCATCGTCGCGCTGGTGCTGTATTGCCGGCAGCAGCGCATCCCGTTGCTCGGCTTCGCCGACCGGCTGGCGGTCGTGGTGCCGATCGGGCTGGGGCTGGGACGGATCGCCAACTTCATCAACGGCGAGCTATGGGGCCGGGTGGCGCCCGAGAGCCTGCCCTGGGCGATGGTATTCCCCAACGCCGGGCCGGAGCCGCGCCATCCCAGCCAGCTCTACCAGGCCGGGATGGAGGGGCTGCTGCTGCTGCTCGTGCTGTCGTTCCTGTGCAGCAAGCCCGCGATTCGGGCACGGTTCGGCACCCTGACCGGCGCCTTCCTGGTGGGCTACGGCATCGCCCGCATCATCGGCGAAACCTTCCGGCAGCCCGACGAGTTCCTCGGCTTCCTCATAGCCGGCGCCACCATGGGCCAGTTGCTGTCGCTGCCGATGATCGCCGCCGGCATCTGGCTGATCGGCCGCGCCCGGCCCGTAGCGACAGTGGCCGCGTAGGGTGGAGCGGCTGGACGCCTTCATGGCGCGTGCCAACGCGGCCTACTATGCCAATCACGACCCGTTCGCCGACTTCACCACGTCGCCGGAGATCACCCAGGTGTTCGGCGAGGTGCTGGGCCTGTGGGCAGCGGTGACCTGGGAGGCAATGGGACGCCCCGACCCGGTGCTGCTGGTGGAGTGCGGACCCGGCCGCGGCACCCTGATGGCCGACGCCCTGCGCGCGGTGGCCCAGGCGGCCCCGGGATTCCGGGCGGCGCTGCGGGTGCACCTGGTGGAAACCTCGCCACGCCTACGCGCCGCACAGGCAACAGCGCTGCCGGAGGGCACAGCCTGGCACGACGACCTGGCATCCGTGCCAGCCGGCCCGATGCTGCTGCTGGCCAACGAGTTCCTGGACGCCCTGCCGATCCGCCAATTCGTGCGTCGGGACGGAGCGTGGATGGAGCGGTTCGTCGAGGGCGGCTCCTTCGTGGAAACCCCGATCAAGGCCAGCGCTTCCCTGCCCCCTCTCCCTCCGGGAGAGGGCCGGGGTGAGGGGGTCTTGGCTGCGGAGCGGGGAACGACCGGCGCCACCAGCGCACAGCCCCTATCCACCCAAGCCTGCACTGACCCACCCCCTCACCCCGACCCTCTCCCAGAGGGAGAAGGAGAAGTGCTAGAACTCTGCGAACCCGCGCGGAACATCGCCGCAGAAATCGCCACCCGGATAACCCATGACGGAGGCGCCGCGTTATTCCTCGACTACGGCCCAGAACGGAGCGCAGCCGGCGACAGCCTGCAAGCCCTGCAAAACGGCAAACCAGCGAACCCCTTGGCAGCACCAGGAGACGCGGACCTGACCGCCCACGTGGACTTCGCCGCACTCGCCCGGGCGGCATCAGGCGCAAGGGTGCACGGCCCGGTGCCGCAGGGCCTGTTCCTGGCCCGCCTCGGCCTATTCCAGCGCAGCGGCCGGCTGGCCCGCACCCAGCCCCCAGCCAAGGCGGCATCGCTGATGCAGGCGGCCCAGCGCCTGGCGGAGCCGGACCGGATGGGCCGCCTGTTCAAGGCGCTGTGCATCGCCCACCCGGACCTGCCCACGCCCCCCGGGTTCGAGCCATGACCAGCCCGGAATCCCTAATCAGCGCCGCCCTACCGATCCGCCACGGCTTCTTCACCCGGCGCGGCGGCGTCAGCACGGGTCCCTACGCCAGCCTGAACGGCAGCATGAACGGCGGCGACGACCGGGCCGTCGTGCAGGCCAACCGGGACCTGGTGATGCACAGCCTCGGCGCCTCGGCTATGGTAGGGCTACAGCAAGTCCACGGACCCATCGTCATCACGGTGGACCAGCCCTGGGCGGCCGGCGCCGGGCCGCGCGGCGATGCAATGGTCACCCGGCAGCCCGGCATCGCGCTGGGCATCATCACCGCGGACTGCGCGCCCGTGCTGCTGGCGGACCCGGCGACCGGCGTGATCGGCGCAGTCCACGCCGGCTGGCGCGGCGCCGTCGCCGGCGTGCTGGAGGCAACCATCGCCGCCATGACCACCCTCGGAGCCAACCCCGCACGCATCGCCGCGGCAATCGGCCCCTGCATCCGCCAGCCCTCCTACGAGGTCGGCGCCGACCTGCGCGACGCCGTGCTGGCGGAGCGCCCGGACGCCGCCCGGTTCTTCGCGGACGGAACCAGGCCGGGCCATTGGCAGTTCGACCTCGCAGGCTACTGCGCCATGCGCCTGACCGGGCTGGGCCGGGTGGACCTGCTGCCGGCCGACACCGCCGCCGATCCCGACCGCTTCTTCAGCCATCGCCGCCGCACCCTGGCAGGCGGCGGCCCAATCGGGCACCAGATGTCCGCCGTCACCCTGTAGTATCAACGGTCATTTGCTCCGACCATTCTGCACCGTCACGCGAGCCGCCCGCGGCATGGCGATCCACGTCTGCCAGCCCAGGCCTGCGGACCCGGGCGCCGCTGTCGCTTCACGCCTCGCAATGGCGTCATGATGGCGTAAGGGTCGGAGCAAACGATCCATCGTGTAAGGAGGCGGCATGGGGCCGTATGTTTTCCTGTTTTTCGTCATGTTCGCACTGGTCGGCCTGGTGAGCTGCATTGGCTCATTCTAGGCCGCAGCCATTGCCGCCGCCGCCGCGCCGGATGGCCGGGCGGACGCGCTGCCGCATCCTGCCATCGCTCGTCCTGGCGGTCCTGCTGGCGCTGCCGGGCTGCGGCGACCTGCCGCAGCCCTTCCTGGGACGGCCCGGCGCCCTGGCGACCCGCTTGTCGCAGCCGCCGCCCTCCCGCTTGTCCATCCCGACGCCCACGGAATCCCTGCTGCCGGACGCCGGCGCCAACGCCTGGGCAGGAGCCATCGCAGAGGCGCTGGTCTCCGAGGAAATACCCGCCGCGGCCAGCCCCAACGGCCGCCGCGGCGACTGGTCGCTGACCCTGTCCGCCGAAATGCGCGGGCGCGACGTCGTGCCGACCTACACCGTGAAGAACCCGGCCGGAGTGGCGCAGGGCTTCTCCGAGGGCGCGCCGGTGCCTGCCGCCGATTGGGGCGGCGGCAACCCGGCGGTGCTGAAGGCCGCCGCCGTGCAAGCCGCGCCGGGCGTCGCGTCCCTGCTGCAGAAGATCGAGGCCGCACGGCAGCTCAGCGACCCCAACAGCCTGATGAACCGGCCGTCCCGGGTTTACTTCGCCGGCGTCACCGGTGCCCCGGGCGACGGCAACACCAGCCTGGCTACGCAGATGCAGACGAAGCTCACCGGGCTGGGCCTGGTGGTGCAGGACACCCCGCACGGCGCCGACTTCGCCGTGCGCGGCGACGTTAAGACCGCAGAGGGCACCAAGGGTGCCCTGCGGATCGAGCTGCAATGGGTGGTAACGAACGGCGACGAGACGGCAGCGGAACGCGGACGCGTGGTCCAACTGAACGAGGTGCCGTCAGGCAGCCTCGACAGCTATTGGGGCGACGTGGCGGTCGTGGTGGCAACGGAGGCAGCCAGCGGCGTGCGCGACGTGATCCTAAACTCGGGAGGCGGCAGGACACCAGCAAAGTAGTCTCCTCCTCCCTCTCCCTCCGGGAGAGGGTCGGGGTGAGGGGGTCTTTGCTGCGGAGCCGGGCGCCGTCAGTGCAACCGGCCCACACCCCAGCAAGGCCAAGGACTACGCTTGAAAGACCCCCTCACCCCACTCCTCTCCCAA
>CAXTCI010000072.1:0-24307 GCA_964242325.1 uncultured Acetobacteraceae bacterium | reverse complement strand
ATATGGGCAGCCACCATACGGGCAGCCGCAATACGGATCGCCCCAGTATCCGCCTCCGGGATATTCCAGCCCGGCATATCCTCAGCCTGCCCCTCTGCCCCCCGAAACCACCTATGACACCCGGCCGGCGGAACCATCTTCCCCGGCCACCGTCGAACCTTCGGCACCGTCCCCACCGGCAGACGCGGACGACGGGGCGTTCCTGCTGCCAAAGGCGGACAGCGGAACCGGCAATACAAGCGACACCCCCGCAGCTCCTGCCCCGTCAGAGCCTGCCACCCGCACCGTCACCCCCAAGAACAGCGTCCCCTTGATGGGCTTCCGACCGATGCGCGGCCAACAGGGCTCGTAGCGGCGGGGCTGCCATGGCCCGGCCCTGGGTTGATGATCGCCATGCTTGGCCTAATGTGGATGCTCATCCCGGCGCCGCATGCGTTACTATGGCGCCACGACCCGGCCAGCCCTCAATCCCGGTGAAGGAGGCGTGACCCTTGCCCGACCAGACACCGCCCGTTCGGTGGCAGCCCGACCGGTCCCCGGCGCTGCCAGCCTGGCCGATGCCGCCCATGCTGACCGCTATCGGCCGGGGCATCCTGGGTCGCTGCCCCGCCTGTGGGCAGACGCGCTGCTTCAGCGGTTACCTGCGCGTCGTACCGGTCTGCGTCGCCTGCACCGCGCCGCTCGGGAGCCTGCGGGCCGATGACCTGCCGCCTTATCTGACCATCTTCATCGTCGGTCATATCATCATCGGCCTGATGGTATGGGTCGAACATGCCTATCGCCCGGACTTCTGGGTGCAGGCGGCGCTTTGGCTGCCGATCAGCCTGGTGCTGACGATGGCGTTGCTGCGCCCGGTCAAGGGCGGCGTGCTGGGCCTGATGCTGAAGCTCGGCCTGGCGAAGCCGGACGACGATTGACCACCCCCGCCACCCCCGCCGCGCTGTCCGGCTTGCAGCCCCCGGGCCTGCAACGGGTCGTGCTCGCCGGGGAGGCATTGACCCGGCTGTCGCCGATCCTGGAGGCCGACCGCGCCCAGGCCGTCGCCGACCTGGAGGTGGAGAACCACTTCGCCCTATGCGGCACCCCGGAGCGGCCTGCCGTGCCCGGCCCCTACGTGCTGCACCTGTCGGTCCAGGAAGGCCGCCTGGTGTTCGACGTCCGCGACGCCGGCGACGCGCCGTTGCAGATGCTGGTGCTGTCGCTCAGTCCGTTCCGCGGCCTGATCAAGGACTACCAGATGCTGGTGGACAGCCACATGCTGGCCGTCGAGGAAGGGCGCGGCGAGCGCATCCAGGCGATCGACATGGGCCGCCGCGGACTGCACAACGAGGGTGCGGCGCTGCTGCAGGAGCGCCTGACCAACAAGGCCAGCATCGACCATGAAACGGCGCGGCGGCTGTTCACGCTGGTCTGCGTGCTGCACCAGCGCATCTAGGACGGCCACGCCATGGAGCCCATGCCAGATGAAAATTGACGGCACCCCGTTCCGCACGATCTGGGTGGACGACGACGGCTGGTCGGTCCGCATCATTGACCAGACCAAGCTGCCCTGGTCGCTGGACTTCCTGCGCTTGCAGAACGTGGGGGCGGTCGCGCACGCGATACGCAGCATGCAGGTGCGCGGGGCGCCGCTGATCGGCGCGACGGCGGCTTATGGCATCGCATTGGCGCTGCGGGCGGACCCCGGGTCGGAGGCGATGGAGCGTGCGGCGGAGCAGCTTGCCGCCACGCGCCCGACCGCGATCAACCTGCGCTGGGCGCTGGACCGGATGCTGACCCGGCTGCGCAACACCGCCGTCCCCGCCCGCGCCGCCGCCGCCTATGCCGAGGCCGCCGCCATCGCCGACGAGGATGTCGCGACCAACGCCGCCATCGGGCGGCACGGGATGCCGCTGATCCAGCAGGCGGCGGCTGCCAAGGCCAAGCCGGGCGAGCGGGTGAACGTGCTGACCCACTGCAACGCCGGCTGGCTGGCGACGGTGGACTGGGGCACCGCCCTGGCGCCGGTCTATGCCGCCCATGAGGCCGGCATCCCCCTGCACGTCTGGGTAGACGAGACCCGGCCGCGCAACCAGGGTGCGGCGCTGACCGCTTGGGAGCTGGGCAAGCACGGCGTGCCGCACACCGTCATCTCGGACAATGCCGGCGGGCACCTGATGCAGCACGGCCGGGTGGACCTCGCCATCGTCGGCACGGACCGGGTGACGCGTACGGGGGACGTGGCCAACAAGATCGGCACCTACCTGAAGGCCCTGGCGGCCTGGGACAACAAGGTGCCGTTTTGGGTGGCCTCCCCCAGCAGCACCATAGACTGGACCGTGTCGGACGGGGTGGCGGAGATACCCATCGAGGAGCGGGACGCCTCGGAGGTCACGACCGTGACCGGGCGCGGCCTAGACGGCAAGGTCACGACCGTGCGTGTGACCCCCACCAGCAGCCCCGCCGCCAACCCGGCCTTCGACGTGACGCCGGCCCGGCTGGTGACCGGCCTGATCACCGAGCGCGGGCGCTGCGATTCCACCAGGGCCGGGTTGGCCGGGATGTTCCCGGAGCGCGTTTAGGTTCTGCCAGCGATCGGAGGGCGTATCTTCTTTCCGTTGTGAAAACGGCAAGGTGCGGCGGTTGCAAGGACGTGGGCCGGTGCAGACGGCCTTGGCTGACGCTCACTGCCCGGGTTGCAGCCGGGACTGGCCATAACCTGCCTGGACCCGGCGGCAACCTGCTCCCGGCATCCGTTGCGACGCGTGCGTGAAGTGGACCGGGTTCCTGTCGCGGCTGATGGGTTGGTTCTCCCATTCCAGGCCTGTTGCAGCCGCGTTACGGTGGTCGTTCCATCAACGATCCGCGCGAATGTGATTGCCCCGTTGTTGACCAGGCAGTTGAGTCGGTCTAGCAACCATGTCATCCCAAATTCGATGAACCTGCGTGCGCTCCTGCTGCTGCCGTTGCTGGGCGCCTGTGCAGGGCGGCCGCAGCCCGTCAACGCCGTCGCTGTGCAGCCTGCCGGCCTTGCGACCGACGCCCATGCACCTGGCTTTGCCAGGCATCCGCCAGAGCCGTTCTCCCGCGAGAACACCATTGCCATCGCGCTGCGGGAATGGCGGGCATTCGGCATGAACGTCAACGATGACCCGCCGGAGCAGCAGAACCGCCCGCGCGACCAGCGCCCGGACCACCAGCCCGGCATGTGGCAGCGCGTCGGCGAGTATTGGTGGCTGGGCCAGAATGCCGGCACCAAAGAGGAGGATTGGACCAGCAAATACAACGAATACGGTACGCCCTATGGGGGGGACGCGCCGGCCTGGTCGGCGGCGTTCATCTCCTACATCATGCGCTCGGCCGGGGCGGCGGACCGTTTTACCTACTCGCCGCTCCATGCCGACTACATCAATGCCGCCGCCCGGGGTGAAGGCGCGCTGCGGGTGGAACGCCCGGACAGCTATCCGCCGCAGCCTGGCGACCTGATCTGCGTCGGCCGTGGCCCGTCGCGCAGCATCCGCTTCGAAAGTCTGCCGGCACCGAGCTTCTATGGCCATTGCGACCTGGTGACGGAGGCAGCGCCGGGGCAACTCGTGGTGATCGGCGGCAACGTGGACGCGAGCGTCACGATGAAGCACGTGCCTGCGGGACCAACCGGATTGCTGGCGGAACCTGGGGGACAGACCTATGACTCTCGGTATCCGTGGTTCGTCGTGGTGCGGGTGCTCTACGACGGGACGGTGTAGCGGCCCAACTTGCGGGCAAGGCGCTTCTTCTCCCTCTCTCTCCGGGAGAGGGTCGGGGTGAGGGGGAGGGCAAGCGCCGCGCCATTCCCCCAAAGGATACCTGTCACCTGCGCCGTATGTGCGCCGCTCCGCAGCAAGACCCCCTCACCCCAACCCTCTCCCGAAGGGAGAGGGAGCCGGAGGCTACCGTTGGTGCCAGGGCAGGCCTTCAGCCTTCCAGCCTGACACGGTGCCGCGGTGGCCTTCGCCGTCGGGGTTGCCCTCGAAGCCCTCGGCGACGTTGGCCACCTTCGTGAAGCCGGCTGCCTGCGCCGCATTGGCAGCCGCCATGCTGCGGGCGCCGCTGCGGCACAGGAACAGGACGCGGTGCTCCGGCGTCAGCCCGGCCTGGCGCAGCGCGCCGACGAAGTCTGGATGCGGCTGCATCGACGGATAAACCTGCCACGGGATCAGCACCGGCTGCTTGCCGGCCTCCCCCAAGTCGGGCAGGCCGACGAAGTTCCACTCGGCGTCGGTGCGCACATCCACCAGTTGCGCTTGCGGGTCGGACTGCAATGCTTCCCATGCCTGGGTCGGACGGATGTTCTCGATCATGGGTGGCCCCTGTTGTTGCTCGGATGGTCCCCGGTGCGCATCGGCACGGCTTAGCTGAAAGCCGCGCCGAGCTGGTTCCCGGTCATGCGGTTGATGAGGACGTAATAGGAGGCGATGTGGTCCCGCATCCGCAGGTTTGCCACGGCATAGGCGCGGGCGCCGGCACCCAGCCATGCCGTACGGGCGTCATCCGCCAATAGGCCGAGTATTGCGCCCGCCAGTGCCGCCGGGTCCAGGAACGGGGTCAGCAACCCGGTTTCCCCGTGCCGCACGAACTCCTGCACGGGAGCCGTGTCGCTGGCGACGATGGCGCAGCCGCAGGCCAGCGCTTCGCGCAGGGACCAGGACGCCACGAATGGATAGGTCAGGTAAACATGGGCGTCCGAGCGCTGCAGCAGCCTGACGTAGGTTTCGTAATCCAGCCTGCCAGGGAAGTGGACGCGGCCGGCATCCAGCGCCGGGCCGACTTCGGCCATCAGCCATTCGCGGTAGGTGCTGTTCAACACCCTGGCGCCGTAGCTGACGCCGTCCGCGCCCACCAGCACCGCCTTCACGTCCGGCCGCTCCCGCAGCAGCGCCGGCAAGGCGCGCATCAGGATGTGGAAGCCGCGATACGGTTCTAAGTCGCGGGCAACGTAGGTGACGAGCCTCTCGCCCGGCAGTACTTCGAAGCTGGGCAGCGTGAACGGCGCGGCGCGGACGGCCGGGTCGGGACGGCAGGTGTCGAGGTTCACGCCTTCCGGCAGGACGGTGATGCCCGGCTGCGCCCAGGTGGGGTAGGAGGCGTGCTGGAACCGCGTCGGCGTTTGGCCATGGCCAGGGTTGGTCAGGGCCAGCAGGTTGATCGCGTTCTTGGCGCGGATGCGGGACAGGCTCTCGACCAGGGACGGAAATTCTGGATCGAAATTTACGTCATAGCCGCGCAGGTTGTAGAAGAACTCGAAGTATCCCAGCAACGGCACGCCGGGAAAGACGTCCTGGAGGTTCAGCATCTCACCCCAGCCTTGGTGGCCGATGATGATGTCCGGCTGGAATCCGAGTGCGCGAAGGCTCGCGGCGACCCCGGCAACCAGTCCGGCACGGATCATCCCGGCCTCGAACTCCTGCGCATCCCGGTGGGTGTCGGGCAGGGGTGCGGGCATCCGGTAGATCGCCTTGCGGATGCCTGGGATCAGGTTGCCGTTCTCCTCCGTGATGAAGATGACGTCATGGGCGTGCTGGTCCACCAGATGCCGGACCAGATGGAGGAACTGGCCTGGGAAGTTCTGGTGGACGAACAGGAATCGCACGGCGCGCCTTGCCGCCGCGAGTGGGTCAGCGCCGCCGCGTGGTGGCCGGCTTGCGCTTCGCCGGGGCCTTCGGGCCGGGTTTCGCCGGGGGCGTTGCATCAGGCTGTTCCGGCTCCGCGGCTGGCTTGGCCTTGCGTTGGGACCGTACCGGTGCGGGCGCGGTCGCGGAGGCCGCGGCCTTGATACGCCGCGGCTTCGCAGCCGACACTGCCGGCACCGGCACCGGCGTCGGAACGGGGGCGGCGGACCCGGCCGGCTTCTTGCCGGGCTTGGCGGCGCGGACGGGCTGCCGAGTTTCGGCCGGCGCTGCGCCAGTCGGCACCAGCATGATTTGGAATGCTTCCAGCGGCGACAGGCTCGGCGCCTCCACCGCGCTGCCGTCGCTGACTGGGCCGATTTGGGTCCCGTCCACGAAAGTCGCGGACACGACCGCGGTGTGGGCCGATGCAGCCTCCCCACGCAGGCGCACGCGCAGGCCCAGGATCGGCAGCGACATGCCGCGGCTGCCGCAGAACTGCCCGCCCTCCGCCCAAGGGGACAGCCAGCCGCGGCCCAGCACCGCCTGGTATTCGATGTCGGCAGAGTCGATGCCGCTGCTTGGCGCGAGGCCGAAGCCCTCGATCCAGCGTTTGCTGCCCGGCTCCCCCATCCAGTCGCCCAGCCGTCCGCCGACGTCGCCGCGGCCATAGATGTGGGCGGCGACCTCGATGGGCTGGCCGGCGTCGGGCTGCGCGGCACCAGACTGCGCTGCCGGCGGCTCCTGGACGGGCGCAGGAGGCTCGGTTTCCGGAGCGGCGGCGGGCTGGTCGGACAGGCGGATGACCTGCAGCTTCGGTGCGTCGTGGCCACCCTCGGCGGACTGGTAAACCGTGACGAGCACCTGGGCCGGACCGCCGGTGATGCGGACCAGCGCCGCGCCGGCGTCCCCGCCCAGCCAACCCTCCGCGTTGAAGCCGCTGATCCCGACGGTTCCGGGAAATCCGCCCTGCCCCGGCGCCGCGGTGATCCGCACGCCGGGCAGGCCGGTCGCCGCATCCGGCGGGACCGAGCCGGGCGTGTTGAAGACGCAGAACAGCCCGTCCTCCATGGTCATCAGGTGCGCGGTGGCCTTCAACTCGGTGATCGGGTTGGTGGAGGCCTGCATCTTGGGGTCGGACATCAGGTTCTCTTTTGCGCTCGGCGGGACGTCGGGGCCGGGGGCGGAACCATAGCGATGGGGCGCGCAGCGGCGCAAGACTCGGGCAGGCGCACCTGCATCAAGGCGTCGTTCACGGCGCCAGACTGCCAGCCCAGCGGCAGCAGCCAGCCCCGGCCCGTCGCCCTGATGCGCTCGGCAGGGGCGCCGAGGTCGAAGGCCGCCACCGCCAGCCCGGCCTGCCAGGCGCGGCTGAGGGCGAAACACCAGGTTTCCGGCCAGACCGACGGTAGGAAGGACAGGTGCGCCCCCTGCGCGCGTATCAGCGGTACGGCGTCGGCATCCCGATACTCCCCGGTGATGAACACCGGGCCGGCATCCAGCAACCGTTCATCGTCAGTGGTGTAGCCAACGACGGTGAAGTGCAGCGGCAAGCCACGCCGTCGGGCATCGCGGACACAGCCCAGCAGCACTTCATAGCCCTTTTCCAGCCCCAGCGCGCCGATGATGCACACCCGGCGCACCGGGCCAAGAGGCGCGGGGTCTAAGGGCGGCAGCGTGCCGTCATCCTCCCAGGGCTCGACCATGGGCCGTATCCCGGGGAAATGGCGGCCGATCCGGGCGGCGGCGTCGTTGGAGGGGGTGATTACCCGCTCCGCGCCGGCCAGCACGCCGGCGGTCCGGGCGACCAGGGCCGGGACTGGCAGATCCTCCTCCAGGTTGGTGCCGAGGTCGGCGATGCAGGATTCGCAGCCGTCCAGGTCCGGCTCTCCGCAGTAGCGCCGGTTGGTGCTGACCAGCGCGATGCGCGGGCAGAAGCCGGCATAGTCGTGGATGACGGCATCCAGTGGCGCGCGCAGCAGCCGGGCCAGGCCGGTGATGGCGGGATGGTGGCCGAGTTGGTGGTGCAGCTCGACCCGGCGCACCCGGTCCGGCCGCAGCAGGCGGGCCAACAGGGGTAGCTCGTCCGGCAGGTCGTAGCGGAGGTTTGGATAGGCGGTGCCCGGCGACTCCACGCGGCAGCCACCCGGCGCCGGCCGCAGCAGGATGGCGCGGTGGCCGGTGGCGGACCAGGCGGCGGCGCGCTCCTGCACCACGCGCTCCACGCCGCCGGCGCCGGCATGGGTGATGGCGACCACGGCTGCGAGCCGGCGCCCGGCGGCCCAGCGCAGCTCATCCATCGCTCGCCGCGCCTGGTGCAGCGGGTCCGCCTGCTCGTGCACATGGATCAGGGCGTCGTAGCCTGGGTGCAGCCGGTTCAGCACCGCCATGTTGCGGGCGAGAAGGTGGCGCCGGGCGGCGCCGAACGACGTGCCGCCGGCATGGCCGACGAAGACGCCGGGCGCCGCGACGCTACGCCAGCCGAGATGGCGGGCGCGCAGGCATAGGTCGTTTTCCTCGCCGTAGCCCTGGGCGAACACGTCCTCCCGCAGCAGGCCCACCGCGTCCAGGCAGTCGCGCCGGAGATACAGGCAGAAGCCAACGCCGGTCGGCAGGTCCTGGATGGCGGCGCCGTTGGCCTGCTGCGCCAGGGCATCTCCGGCGATGACGGCGGTGAGGTCCGGCACCGGGTTGCCGCCGTCCCGGTCGGGATAGCTGACGATGGTGGCGTCGTTGGACAGCGGCGTCGCGGTGCCGATGTCCGGCGCGCTGTAAGCGGCGGCGCGCAGACGGTCGAGCCAGCCCGGCGGCACCAGCGTGTCGCTGTTCAGCAACACCACGTCCCGCCCGGCGCAGGCCCGCAGCCCGGCGTTGGCCGCGGTGGGGAAACCCTGGTTTTCGGCATGGCGGATCAGCCGGATGCGACGACGCCGGTGCAGGGTGTCCAGTGCCGCCGATAACTCCGGCTCTGGGGAGGCGTCGTCCACCACCACGACGCGCGTGCCTCGGGGCACGCTGGCCAGGACGGAGTCCAGGCAGGCCAGGGTGTCCCGCAGGCCGCGGTAAACCGGGACCACCACATCTACGGGAGCAGGCTTGCCGGCAGCGCGCGCCGGGGCCGGCGCGTCGGCCCAGGCCGGCATGCCCGGCCCGCCGTCCCGTACGGCCAGGGCTAAGGCGGCCGCGGCCCGCCGATCCTGCCCCGGGTCGAGCGGGCTTCCCAGCAAGTGGCGTCCATCGGCGCCGCGCACCGCCACCAGCCCAGCGGCGTCCGCCAGGGACGACGCTGGCACCTGGAAGGCCCAAGGCCGGGCCAACGGATGGTCAAGGCGTATGTCGGCCGCCGGGGACCGGGCGGTGATGCAGGTCCGCAAGCCCCGGCCTTCCAGGGTCAGCACCGCAGGCTTGGCGGGGTCCGCGGGATGCCAGGCCCAGCCCTGCAGCCCGCCATCTGCCGCTTCGACGAAGCCCTCCACCCGCGTAACCGCCGCAACAGGGATGGGACTGCCGAGGGAGCCTTCCACCTGAACCAACCGCATCTTTCGCCAGGACGGCGGCAAGCGCCCGCGCAGGCCGGTCCAGGTGAGGCTTGTGAATTCACCGTCCAGCAACACCGCGCCGGGCCGGACCGGGCCGACATGCAGCCAACCGTCGCCGTCCAGGCCGCACCAGCCCGGCAGGCCGGCGTCGCGGGCGATGGCCTCTGCCAGGGCGCGCAGGGTTGGGGTCGGCACGCTGCACCGCAGGCCCGCCGCTACGGCGTCCACCGCCCCCTGCGTGTCACCGAGCATGCGGCGGCAGGCGGCCAGTCCCGCCCAGGCTTCCGGCATCCCGGCATCCCGGGCCAGTGGCGCGAACAAGCTTGCCGCGCGGACGGCCTCCCCGGCCTGCAGCAACGCCCCGGCCAGGGCAGAAGCGACGGTTGCGTCGGCAGGCATCATGCGATGCGCCCGCTCCAACCATTGCAGCGCCTCGGCTGGCTGCCCGGCAGCCGAGGCGGCCAGGCTGCGCCGCCAGGCGTCCTCTACCAGCCCCTGCCACATTTCGGCGCGGGTGCGGGTGCGGCGCGCCTCCGCCCTGGCATGGGCATCGGACAGGACTGCGGCCGAGCGCCGCGGCGTCCCGTCTGGGTTACCGGGCCGCGACGTTCGCCTCCCGCACGGGGGCGGCGGGGACCCCCATCGGCGGCAGGCGGGCCAGCTCATCTGCTGCCTCTGCCGCGCCGGCGGCACGGGCCTGCTCCAGGCATCGGCGGGCCTGCGCCAGGTCGGTCACGCCGGCCAGGCCGCGGGCGAGATAGCGGCCCAGCATCAGCAGGCCATAGGGATGACCCTTCTCCGCGGCGCGACGGAACCATTCCTGCGCCGCCGGGCGATCCGGCGTCACGTCGTGACCGCCACCCAGCAGGGCGCCCATGGCGAACTCGGCGCCGGTGTTGCCCTTTTCGGCGGCGGACTGGAACATCTGCTGCGCGAGCGCCGGGTCGCGTGGTCCGCCGCGGCCGTTGACCAGCATCTCGGCGAAGGCGGTCTGGGCGTCGGGCATCCCGGCCTCGGCGGCCCGGCGTATCCAGTCGCGGCCCTCCACCGGGTCGGCGTCCACGCCGCGGCCTTCCGCCAATATGCGGCCATACCAGTATTGGGCATTCACCACGCCCTCCGCCGCACGGCGGAGCCAGAAGGCGGCCCGGCGGTCATCCTTTTCCACGCCGACGCCCTCGGCCAGGCAGACGCCGAAGTTGAAGGCGGCGACGAGGTCGCCGGCGTCCGCGGCGGCCTCGAACCATTCGCGCGTCCGCAAGCGATCCTCGGGGTTGCCGGCGCCGCGCAGCACCAGGTTGGCGAGGTCGGCCTTGGAGGATTGCACGCCCAGGTCCGCAGACAGGCGGAACCAGCGGGCAGCCTCGTCCGGGTTGCGGGAAACGCCGGCGCCGGTCAGGTGCAGCATGCCCAAGGCGCGGGCGGCGGCGCCGTGGCCGCCCTCTGCCGCACGGGTGAACCAGGTTGCGGCCTCGGCATAGTTGGGCGGCAGGTCGCCGCCCTTGGCATACAGGTCGCCGACCATCGCCGCAGCCTCGGGATCGCCGGCCAGGGCGGCGCGGCGCAGCCAGGATTCGCCCGTCACCAGGTCGCGCGGGACGCCGCGTCCCTCCAGCAGCGCGAGGCCCCAGCGCGCCATGCCGGACCGCGCCCCACGCTCCGCGGCGCGGCGATACATGTCCGCTGCGGCGGTGATGTTGACGGCAACCCCGGTGCCGGACTCCGCCATGACGCCGAGGAGATACAGCCCCAACGGCAGGTTTGCCCCCGCCGCCTTGGAGATATGCCGGGCTGCCGCAGCCCGCTGCTTGTCGTCCGTGGCGGTGCGGAGCAGCGCCATGCCGTGGCCCAAGGACCCCTGCGGGCACCCTAGCTCGGCCGAGCGGGCGTAAGCCGCATCCGCCGCCGCCAGGTCGCGCATGTGCTCCGGGCCGGAGGTCGCGACGTAGCCGAGCAGGGCCAGGGCGTCACCCGATCCCTGCGCTGCGGCGAGGCTGGCCCATTCGGCGGCCTTGGCAAAATCCGGCTGTCCCGCCTCCGTGCCGCCGAACAGGACCGACGTGCCGGCCTCCATTGACACGGCGCCGGTCAGATAGAGCGTCGCCAACATCATCTGCGCCTCGACCTTGCCGGTCGAGGCCGCGCATTCCAGCCATTGCGCGGCCATGATCCGGCTGGGCGGGACGCCGTTCCCTTGCAGGTAGGCGCGGCCGAGGCGGAACTGCGCCTCCGCATCGCCCTTCTGCGCGGCGCGGGCGAGCACGGGGAAGACATGCGCCATCTCGCCGGCATCGGCCCGGGCGATGGCCTGACGCAGCCTTGCGGCGGGGCTGACCGCGGCGCGGACCCTGCTGAACACGCCTGTCATGCGGCGTGCCCGGCGCGCTGCCGGGTCCTCAAGGCTCGCGCATCCCGTCCATCGCCACGGGCAGCACGCGGCTGAACAGGTAGCTGGCGACCGTGCGCTTGCCGACCTTGATGTCCACCGTCACCGGCATGCCGGGCACCATGCGGAAGCCGTCCGGCGTGTTATGCAGCTTGATATTGTCCAGCGAAATATGACTCCGGTAGAACGCCGCCTGCTGCTGCTGCTGGTTGCTGGGCGTCGTGCCGCGCACGGGCTGGTCGGGGTTGCTGGTGAAGCTGTCGGGGCTGACATACTCGACCCTACCCTCGACCGTGCCGTACTGGGTGGCCGGGAAGGTGTCGAACTTGATGGTCGCCGCGTTGTCCGTGTGAACGAAGCCGGCGTCCAGCCCGGCGATGTTCACCTCCGCCTCAAGTTTGGCGTCCAGCGGCACGAGGGTGATAAGTTGCTCGCCGGACTGCATCACCGACCCCGGCGACACCTTGGCGACGGTCTGCACGGTGGCGTCCTGGTCGGCGCGCAGTTCCACCAACTGCCGGCGCAGCACCGCCTTTTCCAGGTTGCCGTGGGCGTCGGACAGCTTGCGGCTGGCTTCCGTCAGGTCCTGGCTGACCTGGCTGCGCCATTGCTGGTTGTAGCCGTCACGCTCCGCCACCATGGCCTGCAGGTCGCGGGCGGCCTGCGACGCCTGGCCGATGGCGTTGTCCAGGCCGCGCTTGGTTTCCAGCCGGCTGTCGGTGGCTTGCAGCAGGTTGAGCTGGCTGCCGACCTGCAGCTTCTCCAGCTCGGCCCGCTTCCGCTCGACGATCTCGGCCACCTTCAGCCGCTCGGAGTATGCAAGCTGGTCCGACATGGCGCGCTGCACCTGCGCCTGCAGGCTGCTGATCTTCTGCGCGTAGTTCTCCATCTTGAAGCCGCGCTCGGACTGGCGCTGCAGGAAGATGGCGCCCTGCAGGAGGGCGATGGGGCTGCTGTCCACCGGGCTGTAGGCCGTGCCGCTCGCCTCGGCCTGCAGTCGGGCGACCTCCGCCTCCAGACTGCCCACCGAGGATTGCAGGGCGCCGGCGTCGGATGTGGCGAAGGTCGGATCCAGCCGGGCCAGCAGGTCGCCCTTGTGGACCACCTGCCCTTCCCGGACGTTGATCTGGCGGACGATCGCGGTTTCCAGCGGCTGCACCACGCTGGTGGCTGACTGCGCCACGATCTTGCCGGTGCTGGTGACGACCTTGTCTATGGGGATCAGCCCCGCCGCCGCGGCGCAGGCAGCCACCAGGGTTACGACCACCCAGGTGGTGCTGCGGGCGGCGCCGACGATCGGCGTATGGGTCAGCGCCAGGGACGGCGAGTGGAATTCCAGCAGGGATGGCAGCGTCACGGTGTTTGCCGCCGATGCCTTGCGTATGGTCAGTTCAGCCATGGGCCGTCTCCGTCAAACGTGCCGCATTTTGCGGCGTGCATGTTGTGCCCGGCGATGGGCGCGGCAAGCGCCGGGAGGGTTTTCTGCCCCCTCTCCCTCCGGGAGAGGGTTGGGGTGAGGAGGCGGGGAAAGCCACTGCCCTCGCCGACGCGGGACTGGGTGCTGGCAGCACGTCGAGTTTGCCGCTCCGCAGCCAAGACCCCCTCACCCCGACCCTCTCCCAGAGGGAGAGGGAGAAGGGAAGCTGGCAATACCTCAGTCTCCCTGGGCGAGGCGCGGGGCGGGCACTTGGCGGCCCATGTTGCCTTCCATGTGCCGGTTCTGCTGGGACCATAGGATCTTGTATATCGCGCAGCGCTCCACCAGCACCTTGTGCGGCGCGATGTCCACGACCGTGCCGCGGTCCATGACCATGATGAGGTCGCAGTCCAATAGCGAGGACAGCCGGTGCGACACGATCACCATCGTGCGCCCCTTGGCCAACCGGGTCAGGTTGGCGTTGACCAGGGCCTCGCTTTCCGGGTCCAGGGCGCTGGTCGCCTCGTCCAGGATCATCAGGCGAGGATCGGCGATCACCGCCCGGGCGATGGCCAGGCGCTGCCGCTGTCCGCCGGACAGGTTGGCCGAGCCTTCCTCGATGTGGGTGTCGTAGCCGGCCGGCAGCCGCTCGATGAACTCCTCGGCGCCGGCCAGCCGGGCGGCGCGGATCACGTCCTCCAGCGTCAGGCCTGGGCGTCCCGCGGTGATGTTGTCCCGCACGGTTCCGCGGAACAGGAAGTTGTCCTGCAGCACGACGCCGAAGCTGCGGCGCAGGTGGGTCAGGTTGATCTCCCGCAGTTCCACTCCGTCGATCTTGAGGAAGCCGTTGTACTCCCGGTTGATGCCCTGCAGCAGCCGGGTGACGGTGCTCTTGCCCGAGCCGCTGCGGCCGACGACGCCCAGCATGGTGCCGGCGGGGATGCTGAACGACACCTTGTCCAGCGCCGGCTGCTTGCTGCCGGGGTAGCGGAAGGTCAGGTCCTCGAACGACACGGCGCCGGCGAACTTCGGGCGCAGGCCACCCTGCATGGCGGCGCTTTCGCTCGGGTTGTTCAGCACCATCGCCACCTGGGCGATGCTGGCGCGCACGTCCTCGAAGTCCTCGATCAGCTTGGCCAAGCCGACCAGCGGCTGGGTGACACGGCCGCCCAGCATCATGAAGGCCACCAGGCCGCCGACGGCGACGCCGGTGTTGTCCTGCATGGCGATGTAGGCGCCGATCATGATGATGCCGCGCTGGATGAACGACTCGATTGGGGTGATGATCGTCTGCGGCCAGTTGGCCAGGCGGCCCGCCTGCAGCTTCAGCTTGCCGGCGGCGGCCACGCGCTGGTCCCATTCCGCCTTGCGCTGCGGCTCCAGCGCCAGGGATTTCACGGTGCGTATGCCTTGCACCGTCTCGACGAGGGCGCTGCCTTTGATCGCCTCGGCCTGGGTCAGCCTGCCGATGATGGCGCGCAGCGCCGGCAGGAACAGCAGGATGATGCCGGCGATCACCACGGCGCAGACCAGGACGATCCAGGCCAGCGTCGGCTCCATCCAGAACAGCAGCGGCAGCAGGAAGACCAGGGTGAACATGTCCAGGAAGGTGCCCATGAGCTTCCCGGTCAGGAACTCGCGGATCTTCCAAACCTGGGAGATGCGGTAGGTCGTCTCGCCGGCCGGCGTCTTCTCGAAGTAGTCGAGCGGCAGGCCGAGCAAACGGTTGAAGACGTGCAGGTTCAGCTTGGTGTCCACACGGGTGGAGACGACCTGGACGATCTCGCGCCGGGCATAGCCGAGCAGGGTCTCATACAGCGTGGTGATGCCCAGGATGGCGCTGAGCAGCACGAGGGTGGAAATGCTGTGGTGGGTCACCACGCGGTCCACCACCGTCATCACCAGCAGCGGCGGCACGATGGTGAGCGCGCTGAGCGTGATGGAGCCGATGCTGATGTCGCGGAGCGACCGGCGCTCCTGCAGGACCAGGCCCATCAGCCAGGACAGGTTAAATGGGCGGTCTGCCTCCGCCTCGCCCCGGCGGCGGCGGATCAGCAATGCCTCCCCGGCCCAAGCCTGGGCCAGCCGCAGCTCGTCCACCGCAACGGCGGACGCGTCGCCCTCCATGCGGGGATCGCGGACCCAGACGACGTTGCGCGTGGCGTCGGCGGCGATCATCAGCCCGGCAGTGCCGTCCTTGAACAGCAGCACGACCGGCGGGGCCGGGTTGCCGGCGCCCTGCACCTTAAAGAGCTGCTTCCATCGCAGCCGTTCCGCCTTTGCGGACAGGCCCTGGTCGCGCGCCCAGTTGACCAGGGATGCCGGGGACGGGATCAGCTCGTTCAGCGTCGGGCGGAAGTCGGCCGCGGACAGGTCCACGCCGTTGAACCGTGCGACGGCGACGACGGCGAGCAATCGCGACTCCCCCTCCATCGCCGCGCGGGCGACGCCGATGGTGCCGACGTCAATGCGCGGGGCCGCATCGTTCGGCGCGGCAGCGGCACGGGGCCGGTTGCCAGGTGGAACCATTTGGGGGGAGCCTGGTTGATCCACGGATCGTTCCTTGTGCCAGGGAGGCCGGGCCGCTGCGTCGCGAGTAGGCGGCGGAAGCGGGTTAGCATGAGTTTCTTAGCAATTTGCCAAGACTGAAGCGGACCGCGACAGTCTAACCGAATGCGTCCGGTGCTGCACCACGCTAGATGGTAGGTAAATGTTAACAACGTTCGAGCAAACTGGTCAGGCAGCGGGCTGCGGTCTATGCGGGATACAGGAGGACACAGCATGGACATACGACCGGTCGAGGCAGCGTACATTCCGGAGATACAAGCCATCTACGCGCACCACGTCCTGCATGGCAGCGGCACTTTCGAGGAGGTGCCGCCGTCGGTCGAGGAAATACAACAGCGTTTTGCCGCCATCACCGGGCGCGGCTGGTCGGCGCTGGCGGCAGTGGATGAGACGGGGGTGCTTGGCTACGCCTATTTCTCGCAGCTGCGCGAGCGCTCGGCTTATCGTTACACGGCGGAGGACAGCATCTATGTCCGGGATGACGTACGCGGACAGGGCGTCGGCAAGGCGCTGGTCGCACGGGTGCTGCATGAGGCCGAGGCAGCCGGGTTCCGGCAGATGATCGCGGTGATCGGCGATTCGGAGAACATCGGCTCGATCGGCGTGCATGCGTCGCTGGGCTTCAAGCAGGTCGGCGTGTTGCGGGCTTCGGGATTGAAGTTCGGGCGGTGGGTGGACACCGTCTACATGCAGCGGGCGCTGGGGCGCGGCGACACCGACCTGCCGGACGGGGCCGGGCCGGGCTGACCGTCTGTCCCTTGCAGACGCGCTGAATGGATTTGCAGGACGCGACTAGACTGATGCGCATGCAACCAAAGCGTGATATCCGCCCCGGGGCCGATAAGGCGTGGACAGCCCGCCCCAAGGTTTGCCGGGCGGGCGTCGCATGGCCGCGGCAGCCGGCTTTCTTCCGGGAAACCGGCTGCGTTTGCTGCCGTTGCTCAATGGGGTGCGCCCCGCCGTGCCGTGCCTGCCGAAGCTTTCGATCTCCAAGGGATGACCGCCATGAAGCCAATTGTCCTTGCGGCAGCATGTATGCTTTCCGCCTTCACGCCCGCGCTTGCCCAGGACCTTTCGCCCGACGCCAAGCGCTTGCTGGCCTATGGGACGGTCGCTGTCGTGGTGAAATCGTGCGGCCTGCCGATCACGGACAGCGAGAACAAGCAGATGATGGATGCGATGTCCAAGTATGCCGACCAGCAGAAGGACATCTCGAAAGACCAGTTCACCGAGGCGATGAAGACAGCGGGCGCCCAGATCGGAAGCAACAAGGACGCGGTTTGCGGCGAGGCCAAGACGACCAGCATCTCCGACATGCTGGCCGAGGCCGAAAAAGGCGAGTAGCCGACCGGCCGCGACGGGCGCAGGTGCGTCCAGCGGTGGCGGCCAGCATGGGACTTCCCTGGTTTGGAGCCGGGTTTGCCGTCAAGCGTCCTGGGCCAGGCGGAACCTGCCGGACACGAGCGGGTCGGATCGCAGGGCGGCCCGGACCAGGTCCGCATCAGCCGTACCGACTGCGGCCAGGACAGTCCTGAACGCCGTCACTTCACCCCGGCCGCGCCGAAGGAAAAGCAGGCTCAAAGCCTGTGCCGCGGCATTGCGGGGGATACAGCAAACGCATCCCACCGGATGTGCGGCGGCTGTGTCGATCCTCTCCTGCAGCCATGCTGCAGGCAGGCCGGGCGGCGCTGGTGCGCCAGGGGACAGCAGCACCGCGTCGCCATCCCGGGCATCTGCGGGCGTGCCAAACCGCAACGGAAGCCGGGCGTCAATCCGCATCGGTGCGGCTCCACCGGCCCTGTCGCCTAGAGATTAGCCTGTTCTTCCAACGGCGGGTCGTCATTGGGTCCATAGTAGAGTGCGGCGCATTCTGCCGCCATGACGCCGGCCACGATCTCCATGTCGTCACGGTAGGCATCATGGATGAAGTTCATGGTGTCGAGGTGCCGATCCTCGAAGTACATCTTATGGACGTCCTCGCGCCCGGCGCCATAGACGACGCGGTCTATGCGGCTCCAGATGCTGGCCATCGTGCACATGCCGCAGGGCTGCAGGGTGGAGTAGAGCGTGGCGCCGCGCAGGTCGTCGCGTTGCAGCTTGGCGCTGGCCCAGCGGATGGCGACCATCTCCGCATGGGCTGTCGGGTCATGGCGCATGCCGACCTCGTTATGGCCCTCCGCCACGATCTGGCCGTTCATGACGATCACGCAGCCGATGGGCGAAGCGCCGGGCATGCCAGCCGCCTTGCGGGCCAGCTCCAGGGCGCGGCCGATAAAGCGGCGGTCGGCCTGGGATGCGGCGTTGGACGGCTCCGCGCCGGGGGAGGCGCGGTCGGACGGGGCTGTATCTAAATTGTTCATGGCCGGGCAGCGCCGGGGCGGCGGGAAAGTTGCCTACGCTGCGTCCACCCCTACCAAACCGCGTGCGAAGTCCCCGGCGTCGAAGGGGCGGAGGTCGCCGGCCTGCTCGCCGACGCCGACGGCATGGACCGGCAGGCCGAACGCCTCCGCCAGCGCGACCACGATGCCGCCGCGGGCGCTGCCGTCCAGCTTGGTGACGACCAGGCCGGTCACGGCGACCAGGTCCTGGAACACCCGAACCTGCTCGACCGCATTCTGCCCGGTGGTGGCGTCCAGCACCAGCAGCACGGAATGTGGCGCCGTGGGGTCCTGCTTGCGCAGGACCCGGATGATCTTTGCCAGCTCCTCCATCAGGGCGCCCTTGTTGTGGAGGCGTCCGGCGGTGTCGATCAGCAGGACATCGGCGCCTTCCGCCTTGGCGCGGGTCAGGGCGTCGAAGGCGAGGCCGGCGGCGTCCGCGTTCGGCGGGCCGCTGACCACGGGAGCGCCGGTGCGGGTTCCCCAGACCTGCAACTGCTCGACGGCGGCGGCGCGGAAGGTGTCGCCGGCAACCAGGATCGGGCGCAGGCCCTCGTGCTTGTACTGCAGCGCGAGCTTGCCGATGGTGGTGGTCTTGCCGGTGCCGTTCACGCCGACGACCAGGATGACGTGCGGGCGCAGGGTGCGGTCGATCTGCAGGGGATGGGCGACCGGCGCCAGGATGGCGGCGATCTCGTCGGCGAGGGACGCCTTGATCTCATGCTCCGTGATCTCGCGGCCGAAGCGGGTGCTGCGGAAGCTGGCGATGATGCGGGCTGCGACCTCCGGGCCGAGGTCGGCGCCGATCAGCATGTCTTCCAGTTCCTCCAGTCCGGCGTCGTCCAGCTTGCGCTTGGTGAGGACGGCGGTGATGCCGCCCGTCAGCTTCTGGGTGCTGCGGGACAGGCCTTCCTTGAGGCGGGAGAGAAAGCCGAGGGCCATCAGGTCGCGTGCGGCGCGAGGGATGCGAGGCGGGCCTCGGTCTGCAATCTGCGGCGCGTCAGGCGACTCATATGGTTTCCGATCCCGACCTGTTCATACCAGGCACCGAGCGGCAAGCCCTGCGGCCACTCACAATCCATTTTGGCCATTACGCTCCCCAACCGCAGTCCGCATCCCAACACATGGGCGCTCCTGGCAGCGAGTGCATCACCCGGCTGCCTCAGCCGCCTGGTGGCCCGGCCGCGTCCAGCCCGATCACATCCAGTCCGATCGCGTCCAGCCCGGCGGCGTCCGCCCCCACAATGAGTGCCGTCGCCAAGCTGCCGACCGGGTCCGCCGTGGTGAGCCGCACCGGGGCGTAGTGCTCGGTATGGCCGCGCCCTCCCCGCTCCACCACCACCTGCACCGTCCGCCCCACCATGCCGGCATGGAAGGCGGCGGCATGGACCGAGGCAGCGGCACGCAGCCGGGCCGCGCGTTCGCGACGAATGGGCGGGGATACCGCTGGCATCCGTGCGGCGGGGGTGCCTGGGCGTTCGCTGTAGGGGAAGACGTGGAGGTAGGGCAGCGCGGCCTCGTTCACGAAGGCCAGGGTTTCGGCGAACAGCGCATCCGTTTCCGTGGGGAAGCCGGCAATCAGGTCCGCTCCGACCGCCAGGCCCGGACGCAGCGAGCGGGCGCGGGCAATGGCGGCCAAGGCGCCGGCGCGGGCGTGGCGGCGGCGCATCCGCTTCAGTACGAGGTCGGAGCCGGCCTGTAGGGACAGGTGAAGGTGGGGCATCAGCCGCGGCTCCTCGGCCAGCAGGCGCCAGAGGTCCTCATCGAGGGCGGCGGGGTCCAGGGAAGATAGGCGCATGCGCGGTAGATCCGGCGCCAGGGTCAGCAGGTGCCGGGCCATGCTGCCGAGGGTGGGGCGGCCCGGCAGGTCCAGGCCATAGGAGCAGATATCCACGCCGGTCAGCACGACTTCCTGATAGCCCGCGTCCACCAGTGTCCTGACCTGCTGCACGATGCCGTCTGGTGGGACGCTGCGGTTGGGGCCGCGGCCCTGCGGGATCACGCAGAAGGTGCAGGCGTGGTCGCAGCCGGACTGGACCTCGACGAAGGCCCGGGCGCGGCCCTCCAGGCCGGTGACGGGGTGCGGCGCGTCTGGCCGGGGTACGCGGAGGTCGGATACGGCGCTGCCGGCGCCGGGCTGCCAGGATGCGGGGCGCAGCTTGTCGGGGTTGCCGAGCACGCGGTGGACGCCGGGCAAAGCGGCCCAGGCGGCGGGGTTGATCTGCGCGGCGCAGCCGGTGACGACGATGCGGGCCTCCGGGCGGTCCCGGTGGGCACGGCGGACGGCGGCGCGGCACTGGCGCTCGGCCTCCGCCGTGACGGCGCAGGTGTTGATGACGACCAGGTCGGACTGCCCGGCGGCGAGGCTGCGGATGACCTCGGACTCGTAGGCGTTCAGGCGGCAGCCGAAGGTTTGGACCTCGGCGGTCACGGGTGTGCGGCCTGCTGGGCGGCGGCATGCACCGGGTCTGGCGGCACGGTGAACGTGCCGCGGAAGCTGGTGGCGGCGGGGCCGGACATGAGGACGCGGCCGTTGGGCGCCCACTCGATCTCTAGGGTGCCGCCGTCCATCTCGATGGTGGCCCGGCGGCCGGTTAGGCCTCGGCGGTGGGCGTTGACCAGCGTGGCGCAGGCGCCGGAGCCGCAGGCCAGGGTCAGCCCGGCGCCACGTTCCCATACGCGGAGGCGGATGCGGTCGGGGGCAAGGACCCTGGCGAAGCCAATGTTGGCGCGCTGGGGGAACAGCGGGTCGGTTTCCAGGGCGGGGCCTTGCGCCTCGGCGACCGAGGGGTCGGCGACGAACAGGGTGGCGTGGGGGTTGCCCATGCTGCATGCGGCGGGGTCGCCGGGGAGCGGCAAGTGCAGGGTGTCGGTGGCACGGGCTAGGGGGATGTTCTGCCAGTCCAGGCGCGGCGGTCCCATGTCCACGCGCTGGCGACCATCCCGCAGGCGTTCGGCGGGCAGGTCGCCGGCCAGAGTGCGGATGACCTGGTAGGGGCGGCCGTTCTCCTCGAACAGCAGTTCGGCGACGCAGCGGGTGGCGTTGCCGCAGGCGCCGGCCTCGGAGCCGTCGGGGTTGCGGATGCGCATGCAAAGGTCGGCGTCGGTGCCGGGCGGTGGAGGGTGCAGGGTGATGAACTGGTCGCAGCCGATGCCGGTGCGGCGGTCGCTAAGGGCGGCGACCGCGGCGGCGGACAGGTCCAGGGGGCGCCGGCGCTCGTCCACGACCACGAAGTCGTTGCCGGCGCCGTGCATTTTTATGAACGGGTGCATGGTGGAGGTTGGTATAGGGTGCTGGATCGCCCCGCGGTAGGGCTGGACGGCGCCAGGAGTGCTGGAGTGGGACACGGAGGCTCCTCGGCGGCGTTCGAGCCGGTGCGTCGAGGGCGTCGCGCCGGGTTTGCCCATACTTGGGTGGAGCGGGCTCCCTTGACGGCTACAACTGCCAGGCTATGACCCGGGCTGCGCCCTGGGTCCGGTCATCGAGGGGTGTGGCGACGGGCGCCGGATCGTCGCGCCCGAGTTCCGCGACGACGAGCGTCCCCTGCCCTATCCAACCCGCGGCTGCCAGGGCCGTTACGGCCTGCGTTACTAGGTTGGCGCCGTATGGGGGGTCGAGGAACAGCAGCCTGCATCCGGCGCCGGGCGGTGGGTGCAGGGCGTCGGCGGGTAGGACGGTGCAGCGGTCCTCGGCGCGGCAGGCGGCTATGTTGGCGCGCAGGGTGGCGAGGGCGGCGCGGTTGTTCTCGATGAAGGTGGCGTGGGCAGCGCCGCGGGAGAGCGCTTCCAGGCCTAGGGCGCCGGTGCCGGCGAAGGCGTCGAGGACACGGGCGCCCTCGATGGCGGCGCGGCCGGCCCAGGGAGCGTGCATCAGGCGGTCGAACAAGGCTTGGCGGACGCGGTCGGCGGTGGGGCGGGTGGTGGCGCCGGGCGGGGCCAGCAGAGCCCGGCCTCGCCAGGCGCCGGCGATGATGCGCATGGGTTAGGGTGATGGGGGGATGCTGCTCCCTCTCCCTCCGGGAGAGGGTTGGGGTGAGGGGGTCTTGGGGCGTTGGCTTTGGCAGGGGTGTGTTCTTGCGGCCTGTGGGCGCCCCGCTCCGCAGCGAGACCCCCTCACCCCTGCCCTCTCCCGGAGGGAGAGGGAGAAGATAGTTGTTCGCGTAGGACTTTGCCGGTGATCTCGTCTGTGGCGCCGCGTTCTAGGTTGCCGAGCTGGAAGGGGCCGTAGGCTACGCGGATCAGGCGGGTGACCTGCAGGCCCAGGTGGGTCATCACTTTGCGGACTTCGCGGTTGCGGCCCTCCTTCAGCGAGACGCTGAGCCAGGAGTTGGCGGTGGCCCGGGCTTCGAGCGCGGCCTCGATCGGGCCGTAGCGGACGCCCTCGACGGTGACGCCTTGGGACAGGCGGGACAGGGCGGCGGGGTCCACTCCGCCATAGACGCGGACGCGGTAGCGGCGAATCCAGCCGTTGGCGGGGAGTTCCAGGCGCCGGGCCAGGGCGCCGTCGTTGGTGAGCAGCAGCAAGCCCTCGCTGTTCAGGTCCAGGCGGCCGACGCTGACGACGCGGGGGAGTGTGGGGGGCAGCTTCTGGAAGACGGTCGGGCGGTCCTGCGGGTCCTTGTGGGTGGTCACCAGGCCCTCGGGCTTATGGTAGCGCCACAGGCGGGTGCGGTCGGGGGCGTCCACCACGGCGCCGCGGACCTGCACGATGTCGCCAGGGGCGATGAAGGTCGCGGGGTGGGTGACGGGCTCGCCGTTCAGGCGGACCACGCCCTCGGTCAGCAGCTTTTCGGCGTCGCGGCGGCTGGCGACGCCGGCGCGCGCCAGCCACTTGGCGATGCGCTCGCCGCGCTCGGCGGCCGGGGCGCCCGAGGTTGGGGCGGGCGCGTCGCCGGTCATCCGCCGGCGGCTTCGATGAGGGCCTTGAAGATCTGGCGGTCGCCGGGGTCGATCAGGAACTCGGGGTGCCACTGCACGCCGAGGCAGAAGCCGTAGCGCGGGTCCTCGATCCCCTCGATCACGCCGTCGGGCGCCACGGCGTTGACCCGGGCGAAGCGGCCGACGCCGCGTATGGCCTGGTGGTGGGCGCTGTTGACCTGCATCGTGCCCTGGCCGGTGATCCGGTGCAGCATGCTGCCCGGCGACACGGTGACGGGGTGGCTGGGCTGGTCGCGGGGGTTGGGCTGCTCGTGTTCGAGGGCGTCGGGGATGCTGTCGGGGATGTGCTGGAGCAGGGTGCCGCCCAGGGCGACGACCAGCAGTTGTTCGCCGCCGCAGATGCCCAGGACCGGCATGTCGCGGGCCAGGGCACCGCGGACCAGGGCCAGCTCGGCGGCGGTGCGGTCTTCCTTGAGGCTGATGGTGGCGTGGCGCTCGCCCTCGCCATACAGGGCGGGGTCCACGTCGAAGGCGCCTCCGGTGACGACGAGGGCGTCGATACGGTCGAGGTAGGCGGCGGTCAGGGCGGGGTCGTGCGGCAGGGCCATGGGCAGGCCGCCGTGCTCGGCGATGGCGGTGGCGTAGTTGGCGCGCAGGGCATACCAGGGATACTTGGAGTAGCCGCCCGGCGGCTCCGCATCCAAGGTGATGCCGATCAGGGGTGGGATGCGTGCGGTCATGCGGTGTTGGTTAAACCTGCCGGGGCGGCGGGGGCAAGCGGCGGCATGATGGAGATGGCGCTGGCCGAGGCTCGGGCCGCCGGGGCACGGGGCGAGGTGCCGGTGGGGGCGGTGCTGGTTGGGCCGGATGGGGCGGTGCTGGCTCGGGCGGGGAACCGGGTTGAGGCGGACCGGGATGCTAGCGCGCATGCGGAGCTGCTGGTGATGCGGGCGGGGGCCCGGGTGTTGGGGGGGCCTCGGCTGGTGGGGTGCGTGCTGTTCGTGACGCTGGAACCTTGCGCGATGTGCGCGGGGGCGGCGGTTTGGTTCCGGGTGGGGCGGGTGGTTTTTGGGGCTTATGACCCGAAGGGGGGCGGGGTGGAGCATGGGGCTCGGGTTTTTGCGGCGCCGGGGTGCTTGCATGTGCCGGAGGTTATTGGGGGGGGTCAGGAGGTGGAGTGCGGGGGGGTGTTGCGGAGGTTTTTTCGGGGGTTGCGGTGATTGGGGGGTGGTTGGTGGTGTGGTTTTTGGGGGGTGGCGGTTTGGTCGTGAGTCGCGGCGCCGCGGGCTAGGGGCGCCGGAGCGGTGGATCTTGGGTGGTTGGCGGGGGTGTGCGGGCCGGTGTGTGCGCCTTTGCCGGGGCGTGCGGGCCTGGTTGGGGCTTGGTTTTGGGCGGGAGGGCGGGATTTTGGTTAGTCGCCGGGCGGCGGGCGCCATCGGACGTCCGTGCGGGCGGCTTGGCGCAGGACGAAGGCTACGGCTTCGGCCGGGTCTTTTGGCAGGGTGTCGCCGGGGCGG